>CAMFZN010000053.1 GCA_946006945.1 uncultured Clostridia bacterium
TCGCTTCCGAGAGCAAGCAGCACATCCTCAAGTGTTGATATAGAAGGTGATGTGATGTTTCTCTCCATCTGTGAGATGAAGCCCTTTGACAGCTCGGCTCGGTCGGCCAGCTCTTCCTGAGTGAGTCCAAGCTCTATTCTCATGTCCTTTATCTTCTCGCCAATATCCATTTTTCTTCCTCTTATCAGTCGTAAGCTGTATTTTATGTAAAAAAATCGTACGGGTTTAGTAATATTTAACAAATGGTGTCGTACTAAATCATTAGTTTAGTATTTGTAAACCGAAACATCCAATCAATTATATATACATCGTGCCAAACAGTCAATATACTATATCAAAAAACAACCGCCTTGGAGACGGCTGAATCTTCGATTCGAAGCCTGTCTCTAGGCGATCGTCCTGTCTGTATTATTAATCCGTTCCTTTTTCTATCTCTTGCAGGGAGTCCTCCCACGCGAGATATTCCTCAATCTCCTTCTCGTACAGCATCATCAGACTTCTCAGGGTCTCATCAGACACTGAGTATCTGACGACAGTCTCCCCGCTCGACACCTCCCTTATCGGAAGCACCTTAGGAGACGTGCCGCTTATGAAGGCGGCGTCAAAATCATCCAGTTCTGAGCGCTCTATCCTCCTCATTACAACAGGAATATCGTTTGCCTCGCAGATTCTTACTATCCTCTGTCTTGTAATTCCGAGCAAAACTCCCTCCGGCGGGCTTGTAATCACCTCGCCATCCTTAATGAAGAAAACGTTGGAGCGTGAGCCCTCGGTAATACATCCGTTTCTGTCCTGCAGAAGAACCTCGAAGTATCCCTCATCGGTAAGCAGGCGGTCTGCGGCAGCTCTCAGGCTGTGATTGCTTATTTTGGCCTGAGGATTAATCCTCTCAGCCTCGAGGATGCCTACTCTTACTCCATCATTGTACATTCTGTTCGTCGGATAGCTTGCTCCGTTAATGATTACGCATATTCTTCCGCCGCTTAGAATCATCTTGACGTTGTCAGAGCGGACGCCGTTCGCAGCAAGAAGCCTTGCAATTCCGTCCCTCAGCTCCTCTGTGTCAACCGTGTACTTCTCCTCGACTCCGGCGAGAGTTCTGCCGAGTCTTTCAAGATGCTCTTCAAGAAAGAGAGGTCTTCCGTCTATGACTCTTATTACTTCGTAGGCATAAGCCTCCTCGGAATGGATAAGCGCCTCATACTCCGAGGCGCTTCTTATCTCTCCATCTATCAGAACATAATCGTTTCTGTTCATCTTTCTACTTCTCTACTCCAAGCTCATCGAGAACTGATAGGATGCTCTCCATCTCTGTTCCTGCTGCGAATTCAATCTTGCCCTTGTCTGCAAGCTTTGCAAGGTCAGGATTGATAGGAAGCTTCTCAAGAAGTCTGATTCCGTTAGCCTCTGCAACCTTCTCCGCAGTGCTCTCTCCGAAGATCTCAATCTTCTTTCCGCACTCAGGGCACTCATAGTAGCTCATGTTCTCAACGAGACCGAGTACAGGAACGTTCATAAGCTTAGCCATATTTACAGCCTTTGCAACAATCATGGATACGAGCTCCTGAGGTGATGTAACAACTATGATTCCGTCGATTGGAAGCGACTGGAATACTGTAAGAGGAACATCACCTGTTCCCGGAGGCATGTCTACGAAGAGAACATCGAGATCTCCCCAGTAAACGTCAGTCCAGAACTGTTCAACAACACCTGCAATTACAGGACCTCTCCAGATAACAGGATCTGTCTCGTTCTCTGTGAGAAGGTTGATTGACATGAGCTTGATCTCTCCTGCAGTCTCTCTCGCCATGAGACCCATCTCTGACGGCTCAACCTGTCCGCTCTGTCCGAACATCTTTGGAATTGAAGGGCCTGTGATATCGGCATCAAGAATTCCTACCTTGTATCCGTCTCTGTTCGCTGCAACAGCTGAGAGAGCAGTTACCATTGACTTTCCAACGCCGCCCTTGCCGCTTACTACTCCGATAACCTTCTTTACACTGCTGAAGCCGTTAAGAGGCTTCTTTGCGATTCCGCCTTCTCTTGAGCTGCAATCTGCACTGCAGCTTGAGCAATCATGTGTGCATTCTGACATTATGTTTTCCTCCCTTTTGCAGATGTATTCGAGGGTTCAGGACATGGAACCCTCTGTTGTTTATTAAAGATCCTGCATGTCCTCAACGACAGACTGGAGTCCTCCGAAAATCGCATCGACAAGAACGTTGTTTGTCGTCACATCAGATTCCCAGTCACCGCTGTCATTCTTCCTGCAGGCGACCTTAACTGTCTCCTCGAAGTCCTTATCCTCAACGTCCGAAAGCGAGCTGAAGAGCTCCTCATACATCTTGTCAGCATTGAAGCTTCCGCTTCCCATGCCTGTGATAATCTCCTCGTAGGCGTTAAGGTAAGCCTTACCGAAATTATAGGTTGTAATCTTTACCGATACTGTAGCCTTGTCACCATCAGAAGAAATCTCTTCATCTGTAATCTCATAATCGAAATCGTGAAGCTTCTTGACAAAGCTCTCGTACAGCTCCTTGTTGTCATCGCTAAGCTCTGCGCTGTCAACAACGGAAGCAAGTTCATCTCCCATCTCTGCCGATTTGATTTGATCAAGCTGATCCGATACAGCCTTTGAAGGATTTGAGCCTCCGCAAGCTGAAAGAACGAGCATGACACTCATAAGTGCGGTAATTACAACTACCATTCTTCTTCTCATATCTGTTATCTCCTTGCAACTGCAGTTCTTGCCTCACCCGCGAACATGGTAATTCCGGCACGGTCAAAGGCAGTTAGAAATATTGAAGCATACTTTCGTGAAGTATCGAGCTTGTCTCTGTAATCAGCAAGTGAAAAATTCGCTCCGAGTGAGAAAGCCGCATCAACCGCAGTATCCCATGCCGCCTTTGATGCATAGTATGATGCATCTACCTTTACTATTCTCTCCTGTGATACAAGCTCGGATAGAAGCGCGGCAATCTCATTTCTATCGGATGACAGCGCATAAACATCATCATTCTTAAGAAGCTCAATATCCGCCTTCTCGTACATACCTGCAATTCTCTCCATCAGGGCGAGCTGCTCATCGGAGAACGAGACGCTGTGACCTGCAAGAGATACGCTTTTGCCATTGTCAGCTGCTGCTCCCTTATCTATCGCATCCTGAAGAAGCGCTGCTACAAGCTTGTCATCTTCTATATGCCATCTCTCCCTCAGTCTGCTCAGAAGCTCCTGCTTCGGCATTCCGTCAGCAAGGGGATTGCTCTCGTGGTATGCCTCAAGAAGCTCAGTTACACCTCTTCCAAGTGCACTTGCCTTGTCCCTGCTTATCAGCGAGCCCTCTGCAAGTCTTATGATATCACCTCTTTCGAGCTCTGCCGCAAGAATCTCATCAAGAGTGCATCTAATTATTCCAACATCGGATGCAAGTTCTGCTTCCTTATAGAAATGTCTTCCGCCGGTCTTCTGCCTTACGACCTCCTCAATTGTGCCGTTCTCAAGCACCTCAAGACTCGAAAGAACATCCTCCCTGTTTCTTTTGTGCTTGTCCGGCGCAGCGTCGATTATTCTTCCTCCGGCTATTGTAATCATCGGAGAATAGAACCTTACGATGAATCTGTCTCCTCTTCTGACTGCAATCGGCTCCTCAAGCCTAAGCTGCGCATAGCAGGTCTCTCCGCCTGCGAGTGCGTCTCTGTCCAGCAGTATTACCTTGGCCAGAGACTCCTTGCTTCCTGTATATACGTGTACCCTCGAGTTGTTGAGAATAAGCTTGTCACATGAATCAAAGGCGCTAAGCACAACATCTATCATGCTCGTAACCGTTGCGGCTCCCGGCATAGACAGGACATCACCTCTGCCAATATCCTCTTTCTTAACGCCTGACAGATTGATTGCTGTTCTCTGACCAGCTATTGCAACATCAGTATCCTTTCCGTATGTCTGGATTCCTCTGATTTTTGCCTTCATGCCTTCCGGACATATCAGAATCTCATCACCGACCTGACACTTGCCGTCAATGAGAGTTCCTGTTACTACAGTTCCAAAGCCTGACATTGTAAACACTCTGTCTACAGGGAGCCTGAAAAGCTCCTTCTCCTCGGTTCTCTTGTTCTCTCTGTCACACTTCTTAAGGATTTCTGCCTTAAGGACATCTATATTGTCACCTGTTCTTGCTGACACCGGAACAATCGGCTTGCCCTCGAGGAAGGACCCCTTGAAGTAATCCTCAACCTCCTCAAGCAGCATCTCAAGCCACTCATCATCAACCATATCCGTCTTTGTGACGGCAACAATTCCGTCCTCAATTCCAAGAGCTTTCAGAATCTCGAAATGCTCCCTGGTCTGAGGCATTATTCCCTCATCGGCAGCTACGACAAAAATAACAAAATCTATTCCGCCGATTCCCGCAAGCATGTTTTTTATGAATTTCTCATGGCCCGGAACATCTATTACACCGATGTTATATCCCTCATCATTCGGGATATGTGCAAAACCAAGCTCAATCGTAATTCCTCTCTTCTGCTCCTCCGCAAGTCTGTCGGTATCAATGCCCGAGAGTGCCTTAGTCAGCTGGGTCTTGCCGTGATCGACATGTCCTGCCGTTCCGATAATAATATTCTTCATTATGAAACCACCTTTAGCATTCGGCTGCCGCCTCTATTTCGCTGTAAGAGCCTCAGCAACAGCATCGAATTCATCTTCCATTATTGTTCTTACACAGAGAAGAAGTCTGTCATCATTTATTCTTGCAATTACAGGGATACTGCTCTTTCGAAGAAGCCTCTCAATTGCCTTTGTGGTGCAGCTGTCTGATGTCACAGATACAGCATATCCCGGAAGCCTTACCATAGGAGCTGAGCCTCCGCCTATCTGATCCTCAACAGCTGCAACCTCAAGGCTGTAACCCTCTGTCTTCTCCTCTATTACCTTAAGAAGTCTCTCTGCCTTAGCCTTCATCTCCTCAGGAGATGCGCTTATCATTGAAAGCACCGGAATATCTCTTAGAGCAACCTTCTCATCTCTGTATTTCTTAAGCGTCTCCTCCATTGCGGCAAAAGTCATCTTGTCAACTCTTATCGCTCTTGCAAGAGGATGCTTCTTCATCTTCTTTATCCATTCTGCCTTGCCTGCGATGATTCCTGCCTGAGGTCCTCCAAGCAGCTTGTCTCCGCTGAACAGGATTACATCGATTCCTGTCGCAAGCGATGCCGGAACATTAGGTTCACTAAGTCCGTAGGCAGACATGTCAACCATCAGGCCGTTACCCATATCATATATTACAGGAACGTTCTTCTCTCTTCCGAGTTCAACGAGTTCCTCGAGCGTTGCCTCCTCTGTAAAACCGACAACATCGTAGTTGCTCTTGTGAACCTTCATGAAGGCTCCTGTTCTCTCCTCATCATAGGCTTTCTCGTAGTCGCTTATCTTAGTCTTGTTGGTTGTTCCTACTTCCTTAAGAGTTGCCCCGCTCTGCTCCATGATGTCAGGAATTCTGAAGGCTCCTCCTATCTCAACAAGCTCACCTCTTGAAACCACACATTCCTTGCCTGCACCCATTGTAGATAGTACAAGCATTGTGGCGGAAGCGTTGTTGTTAACCATCATCGCATCCTCTGCTCCTGTAAGCTCTGCGAGAATCTCGCTTACTATGTCATGACGAGAGCCTCTTTTGCCCGCCTTGACATCATACTCGAGATTGGAATATCCCTTGCTTACTCTTGCAACATTCTCGACAGCTTCCTTGCACAGAGGTGCTCTTCCAAGATTGGTGTGCAGGATTGTACCTGTAGCATTAATTGCAGCTATCAGGTTGTTTGCATCGTTCTCCTCAAGAACTCTCACAGCCTCAAGTGCAACAGCATCCGCAGAAAGCCTGCTCACATCGAAGCTGTCAAGCTCATCATCTCCGGCCTTCATAATCTCCGCTCTCAGGGCATCTATTGCCTCTCTTGCGGCCTCGGTTACCACGCTCTGGCCTTTATCCTCAAAAAAAACAAAAAGAGGTTCCTTCTGCAGTACCTCGTCAACCTTAGGAATTCTTCTCAGAATATCTCTCTTATTCATTCAATTATCCTCCAATACAACCTAAAAAAATGGCGGGAGTATGTGAGAATCGAACTCACCCGAGAAGGTTCTAACTCCTCAAATCGGTTTTGAAGACCGTTAGGCACACCAGCACCTATCTACTCCCAAGTCGTACCTTGGTATTCTAACACACCAATGGCCGGGCATTCAAGTGAATATCTTCAGATTATCATTGAGTTCTCCTGTTATTGTTCAATATTACTGTTATTATTACAAGCTATCGCCGTGTTATAATGTATCGAATTAATTAATAGTAACAAATGCTTAAGCAGCAGTATTATCAGATAAAGAAATTCAGGAGAACAGATTATGTCAGATAAGCCAGTAAAACTAACAGAGATGACTAAAGCAGGCGGATGAGGCGCCAAGATAGGGCCGGGAGTCCTAAGCAGCATCCTGTCCGGTCTTCCTAAGATCAAGGATCCGGACATCCTCGTAGGCTTCGAGAGCAGTGACGACGCCTGCGTATACAAGATAAATGACGAAATCGCAATGATTAACAGCATCGATTTCTTCCCGCCTATCGTAGACGACCCTTACATGTTCGGTCAGATAGCGGCAGCCAATTCGCTCAGCGATATTTTTGCCATGGGAGGAACTCCAAAGCTTGCGATGAATCTTCTATGCTTCCCTAACTGCCTTCCACTCGATGCGGTAGCCGGCATACTCGAGGGCGGAAACGACAAGGTAAATGAGGCTGGCGCCGTTATCGTAGGCGGCCACAGCATTGAGGACAACGAACCAAAGTACGGTCTTTCCGTTACAGGCTTCGCACATCCCGATGACATTCTTGCCAATACATCCCACGAGGGCGAGCTTCTTGTCATCACCAAGACTATCGGAACAGGCATCCTCACAACCGGTGCCAAGGTTGATTTCCTGAGCAAGGAAGAGGAGGAAGCCATGATTCGCACCATGGCAGAGCTTAACAAATATGCATTCGATGCCATGGCAGGTGTTAAGTGCGGCGGCTGCACAGATATCACAGGTTTCGGCATGCTCGGTCACGCAGCAGAGATGGCAAAGACCGGTAACACCACGCTTGAGATCTTCTCGTCACAGGTTCCGATCTTCCCTAAGGCTCTTGAGCTTGCCTCAATGGGAATCATCCCTGCAGGAATGTACAGAAACCGCGACTACCTCGCTGATGATGTCATTGACCTGAGCAAAAACACCAGGCGTGAGGTAATCGACTGCCTCTACGATCCTCAGACTTCAGGCGGACTTCTGATTGCAGTCAAGGAGGACCAGCTTGATAGGCTTCAGTATCAGCTCGGCGAGAGGGGTCTTGAGAATGCTGTCAT
>CAMFZN010000054.1 GCA_946006945.1 uncultured Clostridia bacterium
TGAGACTTCCGTGTGCCGCCTCAACAGGCACACCCATTCCAAGAAGAACATGGCTCGGATCGAGCGACTCGCTGGTACATGCAGATCCTGAAGAGCAGCAGATTCCGTAATTATCAAGAGCAAGAAGAAGTGACTCTCCCTCAACGCCCTCGAAGGAATAATTAACATTGCCAGGAAGTCTCTTTACAGGGTCACCGTTAAGCTTGGAGTGAGGAATATCGCTCAGTCCCTCGATAAGTCTGTCTCTCAGACGAATCACCTTGGCATTGTTCTCCTCCATTCTGCTGACACCCTCTTCAAGAGCAACTGCCATCGCAGATATTGCAGGCACATTGATTGTTCCTGCTCTCTTTCCTCTCTCCTGCGCACCGCCTTCAATTACATTCACAAGGCGGATTCCATTTCTGGCATAGAGAACACCCACGCCCTTAGGTCCGTGGAACTTGTGAGCTGACATCGACAGCATGTCTATGTTCATAGCCTGAACATCAATCGGGAGATGTGCAGCGGCCTGAACTGCATCTGTATGGAAAAGAATCTTTCTTTCCTTGCAGGCTGCTCCAATCTCAGCAATCGGCTGAACCGCACCCATTTCGTTATTGGCGAACATTATCGATACGAGAGCCGTGTCATCTCTCATTGCTGCCTTAACCTTCTCTACATCAACGATTCCGTTTGCTTCAGGCGCAAGATATGTAACCTCAAAGCCCTCATTCTCAAGCTTCTTCATTGTATGAAGAATCGCATGATGTTCTATGTTCAGTGTAACAAGATGCCTCTTACCCTTACCTGCAAGTCCTCTTGCTGCGCTGAGAAGAGCCTGGTTATCTGCCTCACTTCCTCCTGAAGTGAAGTAGATTTCGTTGTCCTTAGCAGCATTAATGGCTCTTGCCACCTTTGCTCTTGCCTCGTCAAGCTTCTCCTGTGTAATCTGACCGTCAGTATGAAGACTGTTAGGATTGCCATTGTAATTCTTCAGACATTCAATCATCTCGTTCATTGCTGTTTCACTCATGTATGTTGTTGCAGCGTTGTCAGCGTATACTCTCATATGCTCCCTCCTTATTCCTTACACTCGGTGCACCAGTCACCAAGCATTGTTTTTCTTCTTCCGCAGATAACATCATCCAAGGTTACCGAAGACAGATACTTCTCAATTGCTCTGTCAAGACCGACCCACAGCGGAAGTGTCATGCAGCTTGCTGCCTTATCGCAGTTAAGGTCTCCATTCTTGATGCATTCAACAGGCGCAAGACTTCCCTCTGTAAGATTAAGAATCTCGTTTATCGTATACTCCTCCGGCTTCTTGGCCAGGCGGTAACCGCCATTCTTGCCTCTAAGGCTCGCCAGAAGTCCTCCCTTGTTGAGAATTGAGACCACATTCTCAAGGTATTTCATGGAAAGCATCTGTCTGCCTGCAATATCGGAAAGCGATACATATCCCTCACCTTGATTAGCAGCAAGGTCAATCATCACAATCAATGCGTATCTGCCTTTAGTAGATACCATCATAGCAGCATATCTCCTAGTTATTATTCTCAATAGTTTTTTTGACCATATAAATCCTACAACCTGAGTAGGAATTTGTCAATTAGTATTGACATCCTTCATATAAACTTTATAATAATAACTGTTAATTCCTACTTTTAAGATAGGAATTCGGAGGGTTGTATGGGTTTATTAAAAGATATCAACAGAGAATATGAGGTTGTCAAGCTTCGTGATCCATCCATTCACAGCAAGTGGGAGGTTATGCTCTATCCTTATTTCAAGGCAATGCGAGCTTACAGGAAAGCACATGCTCACTACCTCAAGGGACATTACTTTCGTGCAAGAATGATCTCCCAGAGAGCTTCACGACAGACCGGAATAGAGATACATCCCGGTGCGAAGATAGGAAAGAATTTCTTTATTGACCATGGTACAGGAGTAGTTATCGGTGAGACGGCTGAGATTGGTGACAACTGCATGCTTTTTCACGGGGTAACGCTTGGCGGAACTGGCAAAGATACCGGTAAGAGGCACCCTACCCTCGGCAATAATGTAACTGTGTATGCCGAGACCGTTGTCCTTGGTCCAATTACGCTTCATGACAATGTTATTGTAGGTGCAAAGAGTGTTGTAATGCATGATGTAGAGGAAGGTGCCACTGTAGTAGGTTCTCCTATAAGGAAAGTCAAGCAGAGGCTAAGCGACGGAACAACAATTACATATAACAGAGATGGAAGCATAAGATACATTACAGACAGCGACGGAAAGCGAATCGGTGACAACAAGGACTGTGACAGCTGTGCTTCAAGAACGATGTGCAAGTCATCAGAAAAGAAATAGAAATTATGATCACATACTTTATATATTGCAGTAAAGGCAGCCGACGGAACAATCCGCCGGCTGCCTTATTATGCTATATCAATTATCATAATATGTTGAACTATGCTGAAACGCTAAATCCATTCTCTTCAAGTTCTTCGATAAAAGCGTTAACAAGTGCTCTCTCTGATTCTGAGAAGTATCCTCCCTTTGCAAAAAATCTCATCTCAGCAGCCTTTTTGTCTGCCACATTAAGAGCTACCTTTACCGAGCTTCCTGCAAGTGAGGCAACTGCAGATGCTGTTGCAATTACATCTGACTCAGGAACTCTGCGAGAATTAGTCTTAGTAACAATTATTGAACTTCTGTTAGAAAAAGGTGTTATAACCTCCTCTGGCTTTACTACCTTGCTGCTAAGCACGAAGCTTCTAAGAAGACCCTTCTTGTCTGTACTATCAAATCTAACAATATTTCTCATCTTAAGCACCCCTCCATAGAAATAGAAAATGTATTTTCTGCATGTACATATTATTCTTTTCTATACGAATATTGAAGACAGTTTTTTTTATGATATTATCAGATTTTCTTATGTTATTTTCTCGATTCAGGTGTATAATTCATTGGGTTTTTCATGATACAAAAAAACGGAGGTACAGTAATGGCATTTAGAATATTTGTTATCAATCCGGGTTCGACATCAACAAAGCTATCGCTTTTCGAAGATAGGAAGGAAGTATATACGACAGCTGTTGTTCATGATGCTGATGAACTCAAGTCATTTGAGCATATTAATGACCAGCTGGATTACAGAATGAGGGTAATAAAGGATTTTCTTAAGGAGAACAGCATTGACCTTACAGGAATCGATGCAATAGTTGGAAGAGGTGGAAGCGTACACCCTGTTCCAAGCGGTGTATTCGAGGTATCAAGAGAGCTTCTTGAGGACACAAGAAATTCTGTTGGAGGAATGATTCACCCTTCATGCCTTGGTGTTCAGCTCGGAAGAGAGCTTCAGAAGGAATACGGTGGAAGACTGTTCATGGTTGATCCAATCTGCGTGGATGAGTATATTCCTGAGGCAAGATTCACAGGAATAAGGGGAATTAGAAGAAAGTCAATAGGCCATGCCCTCAATCTTAAGGGTACACTCAAGCACCACTGCGAGCTTAACGGAATGGAGTATGAGGAGAACAATTTCATTGCCTGCCATATTGATGGAGGTATTTCTGTAACAGCACACAGAAAGGGCAAAATGATTGACGGAAGCAACGCATGCGGCGGAGACGGTCCGTTCACTCCTACAAGAACCGGAAGCATCGCAGTAACAGATCTCCTCGACTGGCTTGAGAAGGGTCATACAATCCAGGAAGGAAGAATGCTGTGTGTCAACAACGGAGGTTTTGTTAACCACTTCAAGTCTAACGACGGCGATGAGCTTAAGCGCCGCATAGACGAGGGAGATGAATACGCCAACCTCATCTGGAACTCCTTCATATACAATATCGCAAAGGCAATCGGTGCAATGGCTGCAACTCTTAAGGGAGATGTTCAGGGAATCATTCTAACCGGAAGATATGTCAGATTCGGAGATATCATAGAGCAGCTCGAGGAGGGATGTTCATGGATTGCGCCTATCACTGTATATCACGGCGAGCTTGAGCACCAGTCAATGGCGAACGGTGCATATTCAGTTCTTACAGGAAAGGTTCAGCCGCTTGATTACCACACAGAGGCTGAGAAGCTTAAGGAGGCACACCGCTTCTATGAGGTTCCTGTTGAATAAGAACTTCACATCTTAATGTATACTAACAGATAACCCGGCCAGATCTGACCGGGTTTTTTGATTGGATTTTTATTTAATTATAAGCTCTATTCATCGTCGTCTGAATCGTCATCATCAGCCTCAGACTTCTTCTCATATGGAGTTGTTGATATTTTTCCTCCATTGTTTGAAGATGCCCAGCCAATCCATGATTTGCCCGGATTAAGCTCTACGATGTTACCAAGAATCTTCTCGACCTCTTCTCCATCCTCGGCTTCTTCCTCAAGCTTCTTCTGCTCTTCCTTCTGCTCTTCAGTTAGAAGATGTCTCAGCACGAGATTGCCATCCTCAACAGCCCATGTAATCTCACACATTGTTCCGTTGCTGATCACATATCCCTTGCCGCCGCCAAGGTCATAGTTGCAATATGTAACTGCTCCGCCTGCTCCCTGGTAATTTGACTTTGTCTGGTAATCTGTCTTATCGAACAGGACTATCAGATTATCTCTGTCTACATCTGTTCTGAAATTCTCGCTCGTGTAGCAGTTGTCTTCTTCATCGTATTTCCAGGTGATATCCTCAGTTCTGCTTGACCACTTCAGAGTCAGGCTTCCGCATGTATCCTTGCCCATGTCACCTGTCTTCTCAGCGAAAGTCAGACCCTTGTAATCAGATTCTGTTCTGAAGCCCTTGTCCTTAATCGCATCCTTAACCTTAGAACCATCAAGATATCCTGTATGCTCAGAAGAAACGGCTCTAGATGTGTCTCTTCCGAACAGGCCGACACTGTCAGTATCTGTCATCTGGTTGATGTGATCCACATCGTCATTCTTGAATACTGTTGTAGCACCTACATATCCATCTCCTGAATGGCTCTGTCCCCAGTGAATGAAAACAGAGTCGAACAGCTCTGAGAATCTGATGTATGGAGGTCTTGCACTTCTAAGAGGACCCACCTTGTCAGCCACCTGCTCCATGTCAGAATAGAACCACAGCATTCTGGTGATTCCGCCCTCCACCTCACCATGAAGAATGATATCAGGTGACTTCTCATCATCATCAATTCCCCATTGAGGTCTTGCCGCAGCCGTATTCTCAACTACGATTGCTACGCTTCTTTTGCCCTCGGCTGTATTAGTCTCATCACCTGTAAGTCTGTTGTATACTCTCTCAGGCTCCTCAGCAGTCTCCTTGTCTCCGCAGCCCGTAAGAACAACTGAAGATGTTCCAATCAGCAGAGCCAGCACCAGCATAAGTGAGCCTAAACGTTTTGCTTTATTCCTCATAAGATTATCCTCCCGGCATTTTTATTCGGATTTGCTTATCTAATTACATTATAAATTGAAAGCTTCAGAAAATAAATCAAAACTGTCATAGTTTTCAAGATAAATATCACTAAGCTCTCTAATAGCTTTCTCATCCTTAAGACTTGATCCATCTCTCACAGCAGCAATCTTAAATCCTGACTTGTTTAAAGTATCAATTGCATAAAGTGAATCCTCAAATACGATAACCTCATCCTTGTCTGCTCCGAGGCTTTCTGCAGCTCTAAGATATATAAGAGGCTCTGTTTTGGCCGTATCAAGCTCCCTGCATGTGAAGACAGCGTCAAAGTAAGATTCAATTCCGAGCCTTCTGAAGGCTGCCTCTATGTACGATCTATCGCTTGCTGTTGCAGCGGCGATTCCAAGTCCCCTGTCTCTTAAAGCATCAAGATATATCATGATTCCTGACTTCAGCTCGATCTCGTTGTCATAGAATTCCCTTGTAACATCGAAAATCTCAACCAGAATCTCCTCCGGCTCTTTCGGAATGTTGTAGTGTTCCTTTATGAAAACTGATGACTCAGCAAAGGTCATCTGAACTATTCTCTTCATAAGATCACTGTCAGGCTCTGCTCCATATCGGGAAAGAAAGCGCTTCATCACATCCTCCCAGATCCACATCGAGTCCAGAACCACTCCGTCAATGTCAAAAATCACACCCTTAATCATACTCTTCCCCATTCCGCCGAGGAGGCTGTTTCTCTACAGCCCCTTCTTTACTTCATCTATGCTTATTCCTCTTTCTCGTGCTATTCTCGCAAGATCCTCGTGCTCGAATTTAATTCTTTTTGCACCATAGCCGCTGCTTAGCTTCACACCTACTTCTCCGAATTCTGTACTGATAGTGCTCTTCTGTCTTCTGAGCACATATCTTCGAATTCTTTCCTCTCGGACGCCTATTGTAGCAGTGTGCCTGAATATCAGCTCTATCATGCGCTCTCTGTCCTCTTCTCTGCAAAGAACTGTAAGCATAAAGCCGGGTCTGCCCTTCTTCATTATAACCTGAGTTGTGAATGCATCAAGTGCACCGTTATCAAGAATTGTCTCAAGTGCAAAAGCATAGGATTCGGCAGTCATATCATCTATGTTGCATTCGAGCTTTATTACAGTATCTGAAAGCTCATCTTCTGCTGCATTGCAAGAGGCAGCCTTCTTCTCTGTCGGAGAAGACTCAAAGCTCTCTCCCGCATGAGCTCTTACGCAGTTGGCCGCCTCAAAATCTTTCGTTCCCATTCCGTAGCCTATTCTTGCAACGCTCATCGGAGGCATCTGACCGTATTCATCTGCCCAGTATTTAATCAGTGCCGCTCCTGTCGGTGTACAGAGCTCTCCTTCAATTATTCCGGCATAGGTTGGAACCCCTCTCAGAATATGAGCAGTTGCAGGTGCCGGTACAGGAAGAATGCCATGCGCACATCTTACCTTACCATATCCCACATTTACCGGAGATACAACGATTCTGTCAGGATTAATTGACTTCATAAGATAACAGCAGGCTACAACATCCGCGATTGCATCCATTGACCCAACCTCGTGGAAATGAACCTTGTCCACCGGTTCGTTATGTGCTGCACTTTCCGCCTCAGCAATCAGTCTGTACACATTATAAGCTGCTGTCTTTACCTCATTTGATACATTAAGGCCGTCAATAATGTCTCTAACCTCATTAAGCCCGTTATGGCTGTGGTTGTGAGAGTGATTATGCGCGTGGTCATGTTCATGCAGATGCTCGTGAGCGTGTTCATGTGAGTGCTCGTGTTCATGCTCATGCGAGTGCTCATGCGTATGTCCGTGCTCGTGTTCATGCTCATGAATGTGCTCGTGCGTATGTCCGTGGTCGTGCTCATGCTCATGCGAGTGCTCGTCCGGG
>CAMFZN010000055.1 GCA_946006945.1 uncultured Clostridia bacterium
GGGGCAATATTCCAAAGGGAGGCACAATGAGACTTGGAGCTTATCCTTGCAAGGCGATTGAGGGATCGGTCCTAGAGAAGGCATACGGAACTACCGAAATCAGCGAAAGACATCGTCACAGATATGAATTCAATAATGAATTCAGAGATGCTCTTACAGAAGCAGGTCTTAAGATTGCGGGAACATCACCTGACGGAAGACTCGTCGAGGCTGTTGAGCTTCCGGAGAACCGCTTCTATGTTGGAGTACAGTACCATCCGGAATTCAAATCAAGGCCTAATGCAGCGCATCCTCTCTTCAGGGAGCTTGTAAGAAATGCGAAGGAACGAAAAGAAGAATAAAGCTAAGAATCAGATTAAAGACAAAGGGGAACATATCATGAAGAAGACACTTACAGAAATATACGGCTCAATGGTATTTGATGAGGCAACTATGCAGGAAAGGCTTTCAGCCAAGACGTTTGCGGCGTGGAAGGAGTGCGTAAGAGACGGAAAGACACTTGGAATAGATGCTGCAGAGGAGATGGCTGAGGCAATGAAGCAGTGGGCAATCTCACTTGGAGCAACACATTACACTCACTGGTTTCAGCCTATGACAGGGGCGACTGCCGAGAAGCACGACAGCTTCATAGATACTGACGGAAAGGGCGGAATAGTGATGAAGTTCTCAGGCAAGGAGCTTGTAAAGGGCGAACCCGACGCATCATCATTCCCGTCAGGCGGCCTTAGAAGCACCTTTGAGGCAAGAGGCTATACTGCATGGGATCCGACCTCATATGCCTTTGTAAAGGATGGTTCGCTCTACATTCCGACAATCTTCTGCTCTTACTCAGGACAGGCTCTCGACAAGAAGATGCCGCTCCTTAGATCCATGGAGGCTGTAAGCAGACAGTCAATCAGAATTCTTAGACTCTTTGGCGATACACAGACACAGAAGGTTACAGCTCAGGTCGGACCGGAGCAGGAGTACTTCCTGATTGATAAGAAGCTCTACAATGCCAGAGAGGACCTTCGCCTGACAGGAAGAACACTGTTTGGCGCTGACTCTCCAAGAGGTCAGGAGATGGAGGATCATTACTTCGGCATGATTAAGCCAAGAGTATCTGATTTCATGCAGGATCTCGACGAGGAGCTTTGGAAGGTCGGTGTTCCGTCCAAAACAAAGCATAACGAGGTTGCACCTTCACAGCACGAGATGGCTGCGATCTACAGCGATGCCAACACGGCGTGCGACCACAACCAGCTCGCAATGGAGCTTCTAAAGAAGGTTGCTGACAGACATGGTTTTGCCTGCCTCATCCACGAGAAGCCTTTCGCAGGAGTTAACGGCTCCGGAAAGCACGACAACTGGTCGCTTCAGACCGACACGGGCAAAAACCTCTTTAAGCCGGGCTCGACTCCTGCGCAGAACCTGCAGTTCCTTCTCTTCCTCGCAGCCTTCGTAAAGGGTGTTGACGAGTACCAGGGACTTCTGAGAGCATCGATTGCTACCTCGGCTAACGACCACAGACTTGGAGCACAGGAGGCCCCACCTGCAGTAATGTCAATATTCCTTGGCGATGAGCTTGCAGAGGTTGTAGATTCAATCATTGAGGGAAAGGATCATGCATCCTGGGGCAAAAGAACTCTGAATGTCGGTGTTAACGTTCTTCCAAGCATCAGACAGGACAACACAGACAGAAACAGAACCTCGCCGATGGCGTTCACAGGAAACAAGTTCGAGTTCAGAATGGTGGGATCATCTGATTCAATATCAGGACCTAACATCATACTTAACACCATGATGGCAGAGGAGCTTAAGCAGTTCGCCGATGAGCTTGAGGGCTCTGAGGATCTTGCAGGAGATATCGGAAAGCTTCTCAAGAGAGAGTTTACAGCTCATAAGAGAATCATTTTCGAAGGAAACGGATATGATGATTCATGGATTGAGGCTGCAGAGGAGAGAGGACTCAAAAACCTCAAGACAACTCCGGATGCTCTTCCTGAGATGATCTCGGATTCCGCAGTGGAGCTCCTTGTAGGACACGGAATATACAAGCCTGAGGAGGTTCATGCAAGATATATCGTATATGTAGAGAAGTACACAACAGAGATTCTTATCGAAGCCCGCACCATGACTGACATGATCAGGAAGGATATTCTGCCAAGTGTATCGAAATATCTTTCTGAGATGTGCGGCAGGCTTGCAAGCAGAAAGAGTCTGGGGCTTCCTGGCGGATACGAGGAGGCTGAGGCTGCAGAGATATCAGCTCTCATGGATTCCCTTAAGTCTGCCTGCGATTCAATTGAATCTGAGATAAAGAGTCTTCCAAGGGATGATGAGGCTGCAATGTACTTCTGCAGAGACACTGTCATTCCTTGCATGAACGAGGCAAGAGGATATGCTGACAAGCTCGAGACAATAGTCGACAGAGCATTCTGGCCTTTCCCAACCTACAGCGAACTTCTTTTCAGTGAGAAATAGGAGAACAAAAAATGACTAAGATAAAGGAAGAATGTGGAGTCTTTGGTGTAATCTCGGAGCAGAAATATGAGATAGCTCAGACTGCATATTACGGACTGTATTCACTCCAGCACCGCGGACAGGAAAGTGCCGGAATAGTTGTAAATGACGACGGCGTATTCACAGCTCATAAGGATCTTGGGCAGGTTAACGAGGTCTTCAGGCCGGAGGTGATCAGCGAGCTTGGAGAAGGACAGATTGCGATAGGTCATGTCAGATACGGAACGACAGGTGCAACAGACCGTGCAAATGCCCAGCCTATAATGGTCAACCATATCAAGGGAAGCATGGCTGTATCTCATAACGGCAATCTGACCAACTCATATGAGCTTAGAAGAAAGCTTGAGCTTGAGGGCTCAATATTTCACTCGACGAGCGACACAGAGGTTATTGCATACTGCATCACCAAAGCCCGCCTCAGAACAGATTCCATAGAGGAGGCAATATCGGAGGCGATGAAGGAATTCGAGGGGGCATATTCACTTGTGGTAATGTCTCCTGCGAAGATGATTGCAGTAAGAGATCCTTACGGACTCCGTCCTCTGTGCTACGGCATTACAGAGGACGGCAGATATGTAGCAGCATCTGAGAGCTGTGCTCTCGATGCGGTATCTGCATCCCTTATAAGAGATGTAAGACCGGGAGAAATCATCGTGTTTGAGCCCGGCAAAGAGCCAAGATTTCTTACGCAGAACTGCTCTCATAACATGAAGCACACCTGCATATTTGAGTATATTTATTTTGCACGTCCCGATTCTGTAATAGACGGCATCGATGTTCATGAAGCAAGGGTGAATGCGGGAAGGATTCTTGCCAGGAATTATCCTGTGGATGCAGACATCGTAATCGGTGTACCGGATTCTGGTCTTGATGCAGCGATTGGATACTCCATGGAGTCGGGAATTCCATACGGCATGGGGTTTGTAAAGAACAAGTACATAGGAAGAACCTTTATAGCGCCAGGCCAGAAGCACCGCGAAAGCCTTGTCGATATCAAGCTTAACGTTATTGCAAGCGTGGTTGAGGGTAGAAGGGTGGTTCTGATTGACGATTCTGTTGTCAGAGGCACAACTTCAAAGCGCATAGTAAAAAAGCTCAGAAGAGCAGGTGCCAAAGAGGTTCATCTGAGGCTTGCCTCACCGACATTTGTTGCTCCATGCTACTACGGCACCGACATTCCGGATACATCCACTCTGATAGCGGCCAACAATACACTCGAGGACGTCAGAGAATACATAGGCTGTGACAGTATCGGCTTCTACAGAACCGAAGATCTTGACAAAATGCTCGGTGGACAGACCTGCTTCTGCAAGGCGTGCTTTACCGCAGATTACCCTGCGGGTGTACCTTCGATGACAGGCAAGTACAGGTTTGAAACGAAGAGAAAAGGATAGAATGTATTCAAAAAGAAGCTCTTTGACATCACTGATTGTCAGAGAGCTTCTTTTGCGGCTCAAATAGCTGTAATTCTGTTTATTCTTTCTCGTCTTTCCGGCTTCTTCTCATTTCTCTTCTCTTTAGTATGAGTTCGTACACATCCGGCCTTGTCTCCTCAAGATGTCTGTCGAGCGCGGCCCTTCTCTCTCTGAATCTGTCAGCAAGCTCAGGGTGCTCCTCTCTGATTCTCTCGTATACCTTGCTTCTGTAGCTTTCTATTGTATCAGCCAGGGATACCTCGTCCTTTCCTGATACCCTGACAATCTCCTTGAGGTGCTCCTCGAGGTGCTCAAGCCACTCGTCTTCATCGAGCTCTTCCTTATAATTCCATCTTCCATGGAAAAGCTTATCCATGTCGCCTGTTTCCTTAAGCTGCTCTATCTGAAGATGAATCTGTTTCTCTATGAAATGCTCTGCGTCCTCGCCAAAAGCCCAGGTGAACTCCTGCATCCTGGAGCTGATCTGGCGCTTAAGCGGTGTTGTGAACTGTCTGCTGTAGCTTCCCTTAAGAGGATAAGGTCTTCGGTATCCCATATCCTTAAGCGCGATAGTTACAGTCTTTCTGACAGCACCCTCCTCAATCATGTACCCAAGGCCTAGCTTTCTCAGCTGAAGGTTAAGATCTGCGATGTGCTCTGTAAGATACAGCCTGATGCCTTGCTTCTTAAGATTGCGGTACAGATTCTCGATTCTCTCTGCTGCAGTAATATCTATGCTTGTGATTCCGCTTCCGTCGACTATTACGGCTTTCGTGTCGTCATCTATTGCCGACTCTATGTCGTTTTGCATGATCTGGCAGTTACCGAAGAAAAGGCTGCTGCTGAACTTGTATATTACAACTCCCTCAATCGGTCTGGTGTTGCTGTTCTCCTTAAGCTCGCGGAACTCTCTGTACTCCGGATGGTAGCCGAGAAATGACCTTACGGGCTTCGATGTTCTGAGAATCATTTCGGCAAAAGAAAGCACAACTCCGATAAGAACACCGTTTATTGTTCCGAAGATCAGCACTCCAAGGAAGGCGCCGCAGAATATCATGAATTCATCTCTGTTAAGCTTCCACAGCTTGCGGGCAAGATGAAATTCGGTTGCTCCCCAGAGCGCAGAAATTACTATCGCTGTAAGCACCGGCACAGGAAGATATCCGATGAAGCCCGTGCAAAAAATCAGCAGGATTGCCATGGTGATTCCGGCGATGAGACCTGTAAGCTGCGACTTGCTCTGATACTGCTCACCCATTGCGGTTCTCGATACTGAGCCGTTCATCGGACAGCATCCTGTTAGAGCTGCTGACATGTTGCCGAGTGCAAAAGCAAGGAGCTCAGAATTGTCTTCTATTCTATATGCGTTTTTCTGTGCGAAGTTGTTCTCTGCAAGAAGCGTCTCCGCCATTATTACAACTGCAACAGAAAGACTTATCGATAAAGCTCCTGATAATGGTATCGAGCCGAAATCCGGAATGCTCCATGAAGGCATTCCGGGTTCAACAGAGGATAGCGTTGCAATGCCAAGCTCCCTTACCGGAAGGAACCTGGTTGCCAGTGCGCTTACCGCCATGACGATAACCGCCATCGGGAACTTAGGAGCATATTTCTTTGATACGCTTATTATAACTATAGTTGATATGCCGAGTATCAGAGATGGTATGCTTGCATGTCCTGCTGTGTGGTAAATATGCTCGGACAGCTCTATAAGCTCTCCGACTCCTGAGGCACCGCCCATCAGCTTCGGAATCTGCATCAGGATTATTGTACTGCAGATTCCTGTGATGAAGCCTCCCATTACCGGAAGTGAAATGTAATTAACAAGCCTTCCGGCTTTGAGAAGATAGAATATGAGGAGCCAGACCGCTACCATGAAGGTTAGGACCGGAACAGCTCTCATCGCCTCCTCTGAACCTGACTCTATGCCAAGTGAAACAATTGCAGATCCGACGAGCGCGGCCGGTGCAGCATCGACTCCGAATATCATCTGAGGCGATGTTGAAAACAGTGCAAAAACGATAATTGGAAACACCGATCCGTACAGTCCGTATACCGCAGGCAGACCTGCAATCTGAGAATATCCCATCGATATCGGAATCGAAACGGCTGCAATTACAATGCCGGCCAGAAGGTCGTTAGTCAAATTCTTTCTATTATATGGTCTTAATGTGGATGCAAGCTTTATCTTCATTCTTTTCCTAATCTCCATGATAAAAACAATATTCTATATTATATACCAGTTACACTTATTGTGAAGAGGTGTATGATAACTGTTATACGATTTCCTGCGATTGAGAGAAGCGTTCTTTTGCCCGCGGGAAGGGCGCATGACGGAAGGAGATGAATATGACGATTTTCGATGCATTGATATATTTTCCTGTTTATTCTTTCCTTGGCTGGTGTCTTGAGGTATCCTACCAGGCGGTAAGCAAGGGTCTTGTTGTTAACAGAGGGTTTCTGAACGGGCCTGTCTGCCCGATATATGGAGTTGGAGTAATAGGTTCTGTTCTGATAGTTGAAACACTGTTTGGAACGGATGTCGGCAAGGTACCCGGAATTATGCTGTTCATCTTCGGCACCCTGTTTGCGACTGCGATAGAGCTTGCCGGTGGCTGGCTGCTTGACAGACTGTTTCACGCAAGGTGGTGGGACTACAGGGACAGAAGATTTAATCTTAACGGATACATCTGCCTGGAGTTCAGTCTTATATGGGGAATTGGAATGGTGTTCGTGCTGAGAGAAATATATCCGTTCATTGCCAGGGTTCTTGGCTTCATCAAGCCCGGGACTGCTGTCTATGTGATACTTGCTATGGTATACGGTGTATTTGTAATCGACATCGCAGTATCAGCCATGATAGTTGCCGGAATGGATCGGAAGTTTAGAGAAATTGATGAGCTTCAGAAGAGGATGAGACATGTAAGCGATTCACTTAGCAGCAGAATAGGCGAGGATACAATTGAAAGAAAGGAACATATAGAAGAAAGAACTCTTGAGACAAAGGGTGCGATAGAAGAGCATCTTGCTGACAGGAGGGAATCTCTTGAGGATCTTATGGATGAGCTCGAGAAGAAACTGGCTGAAAGAAGAAGAAGGGTTGAGATGATTGCTGAATCTCACAAGCTCATAGGTGCCGGAAGAGTATTGAGAGCATATCCGGGAATCAGGCATAAGAAGTATGATGATATTCTGATGGAACTGAAACGTTACCTTGAGAATCAACCTAAATAACCTGATTGAACTTCTAACCTGTTTTATGCAAAAAATCAAATTCCCTCTTGACATAAGGGAGGCAGGTGGGGTAATATAGACAAGCTGTCGC
>CAMFZN010000056.1 GCA_946006945.1 uncultured Clostridia bacterium
GATTTCAACAGATGTAAACGACATGCCTGAGTTCTTCAGAAACGATTATTTCGAGGGAAGAAGCACTCTATGCAGGAAGCTTGACATGCTCCCTCTCGAGTGCATCGTAAGAGGCTATATCTCAGGAAGCGGCTGGAAGGACTACCAGGCTACAGGCTCAATCTGCGGTATTGCTCTTCCTGAGGGTCTGAAGGAATCAGAGAAGCTTCCTGAGCCAATCTACACTCCATCGACCAAGGCAGAAATCGGCGACCACGATGAGAGCATCTCCTACGAGAGAAGCATCGAGGTTCTTGAGAAGCATTATCCGGGCCGAGGCGAGGAGCTTGCAGCAAAGGCCCGCGACCTTACTATCGCCGTATACAACAAGTGTGCAGAGTACGCACTCAGCAGAGGAATAATCATTGCCGACACCAAGCTCGAGTTCGGTCTCGATGAGAACGGAGAGCTCGTGCTTGCTGACGAGGTTCTCACTCCGGACAGCTCACGCTTCTGGCCTGTAGAGGGCTACGAGCCTGGTCACTCACAGCCATCCTACGACAAGCAGTTCGTAAGAGACTGGCTGAAGGCTAACCCTGACAGTGATTATAACCTTCCTCAGGATGTTATAGACAAGACAATTGCGAAGTACAAGGAAGCGTACACACTTCTCACAGGCAAGACAATCTAATATAACTGCAGCACCAGCAAATAATAGCATGACCCCTCTTATTCAAGAGGGGTCACTTTATTATGCCGTATTAAGATGTCAATATAGCTTCGTATCTACGATTACCGGATCGTAGCCTTCCTTCCTCAGATTATTAAGAATCTGATTCTTGTGCTCCGTTCCGAAGGCCTCCATTGTGATTCTAAGCTCTACAGAAGAATTTCGGTTAACGCTTACGAACTGGTTGTGGTCAAGTCTTATTACGTTGCCGCCGCTATCTGCAATTGCGGTTGCGACGTGCACCAGCTCACCAGGCTTGTCAGGCATGAGAACTGAAGCAGTAAAGATTCTGTCCTCCTGAATAAGTCCATGCTGAACAACGGATGACATTGTTATTACGTCCATGTTGCCGCCGCTTAGAACTACAACAGCCTTCTTGTCGCGAAGGTCAAGCTGCTTAAGCGCTGCCACAGGAAGAAGTCCTGAATTCTCGACTATCATCTTGTGGTTCTCTACCATGTCTAGGAAGGCCGGGATAAGGTCGTTATCCTCTA
Source organism: uncultured Clostridia bacterium (assembly GCA_946006945.1). Lineage (GTDB taxonomy): Bacteria > Bacillota > Clostridia > Peptostreptococcales > Anaerovoracaceae > Crickella. The sequence goes on from CAMFZN010000056.1 coordinate 1,204, forward strand.
CCGTCAGCATGCCCGCAACATTCTTTATAGCGTATGGAAGAATCTTCGAGCCGACAGTCTTAACAGCCGTTCCGTCGGCAATTGTATTTGCACTGTCAAGTGTCACAGGCTCACCTGCCTTCATTGCTGCAGTCATGCTGGCAGCTGCAGCAGGCTCTACACCGATAACCTTAATCTTCGGATTAAGCATCTTAGCTAATGTGGATATGCCTGTGATGAGTCCGCCCCCACCGACAGGCACTATAATGTAATCAACAGTTGGAAGTTCCTGCACAATCTCCATTGCAATGCTGCCCTGTCCTGTGGCAACTGTGAGATCGTCAAAAGGATGAATGAATGTTAAGCCCTTCTCCTCAGCGAGCTTTAGTGCGTACTTGCACGCATCGTCATAAACGTCACCGTGCAGAACCACCTCTGCACCGTAGCTCTTGGTTCTGTTTACTTTGATTAAAGGTGTAACGGTAGGCATAACGATCGTTGCCTTGCAGCCGTATCTCTGAGCTGCATATGCAACACCCTGAGCGTGGTTGCCTGCCGATGCGGTGATAAGTCCGCGCGCTCTTTCCTCATCGGTCATCTGGGATATCTTGTAATACGCTCCTCTAACCTTGTATGCGCCTGTGTACTGCATGTTCTCAGGCTTTAGATAGACGCTTCCGCCTGTCTTGGCGGACAGACTCTCGCTATAGACGAGTTTGGTTGGAAGCGTAACTCTCTTGACGAGCTCGGCCGCTTCCTCAAAACTTTTTAGATTTAATTCCTTCATGGTACTCCCTTTCTGTTTGTTGAATATTAATAAATTGCAATTCAGATTATACTACTTATTTGTAGATTATTACAATAAAACAAACAGTTTTTTGGATAATCTATTATTTAACTACCTGTACGGTTATCCGAAGTACTTAGCCTCAAGCTCAGCTATCTTTGCATCATAAGCAGCATTTCTCTTCTCGTTTAGGAGCTTGGTGCTTACCTCGTCCTTAACCTCATCGAAGGACTTCTGGTCGCCCTCGTTAAGCTCGGTAACTGTGATGAGATGATATCCGAACTGAGTCTTTACAGGTCCGAGAAGCTCTCCTACAGGCCCCTCGAATACCGCCTTGTCGAACTCAGCAACCATCTGGCCTGGGTTGAACAGTCCTAGATCTCCCCCCTGCTCCTTAGATGGGCATGATGAGTACTTTCTTGCAGCATCCTCGAAGCTAAGCTCCTGCTTAGCGAGCATCTCCTTGATCTCCTCTGCAAGCTCCTCTGAATCCACGAGGATGTGCTTGGCACCTGCATAAGCCTGAGATTTGTACTCACTCTTGTGCTCCTCATAGTATGCCTTTGCCTCGTCCTCAGTTACCTCGAGTCTTCCAAGAACCTCGTTGGCACCCATCTGTCCGAGGATGTCTCTTCTTGCCATCTCCATTGACTGCTTGAACGCCTCGCTCTCCTCAAGACCGATTTCCTGAGCCCATGCAGCGAACATTACCATGTCTCTTACGTTTCTCTCAACCTGCTCTCTGAATGCAGGGCTCTGTGCGAAAGCCTGCTGCTGCTTAGGCATTCTTGCAATCATTACATCCACGTCCTGCTGAGTTACCTCGAAGCTGCCGATTTTCATTGTTTCCATTAGTTCATTCTCCTGTCATTATTAATTATTATTCGGTGTATTAATAGTCCATCACTCCGCGCTCACGGATGAACGAGACAAGCCTCCTAAGCGGCGCGCTCATACTCTGAGTACAGTAGAACAGCTGAAGTCTTTCGACGAAATCATCTCCAAGCGGATAGATTGCGAAGTCCATTCCCTCCTTAATCTCAGAAAGAGGCATGATGCCGAAGCCCTGAGATATTGCAAGCAGTGTATTCTGCACATCCTGGCTCTGAACGCTCTGGGCATCCCTGAAGGTTACGCCGAGCTTCTTACGCAGATTCTCCCTGCAGAAGCTGTGGTATGACTCATCATAAGACTTGGTGATGAATGGCAGATGCTCTATCGCAGCCTCAATCGAACCGAACCTTGATATCACATCCCTCGAAAGGACAAGATACTCCTCTGCCCTTAAGATGTCAACCGTCCTGATCTTGCTTCCGCTTCTGAACCTCGTATGCAGACTGTCCGGCATTACAACCGCACTCAGCTTTCGCTGAAGGAGCTGATTGACAAGCTGTTTCTCGTCTGCGACCGAAACATTGAAGGCAGTATCCGGATACTCAAGCTGAAACTCCCTGAATATCGGCACGAAAAAATGTGACCCGTCGAAGCCTATGTTAAGCTCCCCGGACCTTTCCTCCTTAATCTCCGACACCATCTCAGAATACTCGTTTCTGATCTTAACCGCATGCTCGTACAGAATCCTTCCCTTCTCGGTCAGAGCGCAGCCCTTGTTAGTCCTGAAGAAGAGCACCGCATCAAGCTCACTCTCAAGCTGAGATATGTACTTGCTCATCGTAGTCTGCGCAATCATGCACTTCTCAGCAGCCTTGGTGAAATTCTCAAGCTCTGCCGCAGCAATGAAATACTCAAGCTTATCTATATTCATTACACCGTTTCCTTTCAAGCCCCACCATTATACAACATTATCCCGCCTTAATGTGTCAGGTATGAAAAAAAGTAATGGCAAAATGAATTTATTTCGTTTTATATCCTTCGTGCAAAATGCAAGAATAGCATTGTTTGAATACATCGCAGGGCACGAAGCCATGTCGCCGCACGCAGAATAATGCATGCAGGCAATGCTTGCGGAGCCCGGCAGACATTACAGCAATATATAGTAGAAGGAAAATACAGAAATGGAAAACAGACAGAAAAGCAGAATATCTGCAACCATATGCATGGGACTTGCTCTTTTCGCAACCCAGTTCGGCGCAGGAAACCTCATCTTCCCTCCTTTCCTCGGCAGAGGAACAGGCTCTGACTGGGTGACAGGCTTCCTCGGCTTCCTTATCATGGACGTCGGCCTAGCTGCAGCCGCAGTTCTCTCAGTAGTTGTAAACAAGAAGGGTACAGTCGACGGAGTAGTTGGCAAAATGGGTCCAAGAGCCGGCAAGGTTCTTCTAACCACCATCATCCTCTGCCTCGGCCCCTGCGTATGCATTCCAAGAACAGCCGCAACAAGCTATGAGCTTGGTCTGAAGACCATGCTGCCCGGCGTTCCGCTCTGGCTCTACGGCGCATTCTTCTTCGGAATCACACTCTTTCTTGTAATCAGACCGAGCAAGGTAGTAGACATTATCGCGAGGTACCTTACACCTCTTCTGCTTGCTGTCATGGTAATACTCATCGTCCTTGGAATCCTTAACCCTATCGGCGAGGCTGTTCCTGCAGCAGACGTAGTTCCTTTTGCACAGGGAGTGCAGAGCGGCTATCAGACACTTGACGGAATCGGCGGCGTTCTCATGACGATGATGCTTCTTAACGCCGCGCTCGGCTACGGCTTCAAGGACAAGAGAGATGTCTCAAGGATGGTTGCGGGAGCCGACCTTATCTCGGCCGTTCTGCTCGCACTTGTATACGGCGGACTTTCTTACCTTGGATCCACAGTATCCGGTATCGAAGCTTTCGCCGGGCTTGACCAGGCGCCTCTGATGGTTGCAATCACATACCATCTTATGGGAGATGTCGGTGTCTATGCTCTAAGCGCCATCGTAATTCTTGCATGCCTGACAACAGCCCTCGGACTCAGCGCGGTTGTCGGAGATTATTTCGACGAGCTTTCGGGCGGCAGACTAAAGTACAAGCACGTTGTCATCGCAGCTCTGGCTGCAAGCTATGCGATGTCAAACTTCGGCCTCAGCAGAATCATCTCGATTGCGGGACCTGTTCTTGAGATTCTCTATCCGCCTCTCATAGTTCTTGTAATCGGTGCGTTCTTCGAGAGGATTTCGACCAACCACCACATCATCAAGTTCGCAGCCTACGCTGCACTTCTTACAAGCATCGTGGCAACAGCAGGTGGGCTTCTCGGTATCAGCACAGGCTTCCTTAACGCCCTTCCGCTTTCGGATCTCGGTCTCGGCTGGGTAGCGCCTGCAGCAGCAGCCGGCATCATTGGAGCCTTCGTAAAGGACGAGGTTCACATCACAGAAGAGGTTGTACACGAAATCGAGGAGCTCGAGGAGAATCTTCATTCGGGCAAAAACACCTTATCAATGGACCGCTAACCTCCCCTGCTTCCGCGGGAAAAACACTATAGAATAAACCAACTGTAATCTGTACTCTAACGAATCTGCGGGATTCTACGGGTACAGATTATGTTTTTTTGCACGAAACAGCTGTCTGTATATGTGAAAGTTTTTCGTTCTGTTTATTCTACAAGTACAGTTTGTGATGTATCATATGACCATCGGAAGCTTCCTATCGGAAACAAGAACGAACAGGAGATATCAGAGAAATGACTACTATGCAGAGAACCGGTTCCAAGTCGAGAACCGCTACATATGATCTTGTAATAACCGCGCTTTTTACTGCGCTCGTATACGTTGCAACCTGGCTGATTAACATCAGACTTCCGCTCGTCGGAAGCGGCGGTCTTATCCACCTCGGCAATGTTCCTCTATTTGTTGCCGGCATGCTTTTCGGAAGAAAGACCGGTGCATGGGCCGGAGCACTCGGAATGGGTCTCTTTGACCTCATGAGCGGATGGACGGCATGGGCTCCGTTCACCTTCGTAATCGTCGGCTGCATGGGATATTCAATCGGTCTGATTGCTGAGAAGAAGCCTTTCAGGAGCATGTTCGCAAATGATGTTCTTTCAGTAATCGTCGCAATCATCATTAAGATTGTAGGATACTATTTCGCAGAGGTTATTCTCTACGGCAACTGGGTTGCTCCGCTCGGATCGATTCCGGGCAACATCATTCAGGTTGGCGTTGCAGGTGTTATCGTTGTTGCCTGCATCGGACAGCTGAGAAAACGTGTTCCTTCAAGACTTTAAATACAATAGTACAAAGACAGACAGGCCCGCCGCGATACCTGCGGCAGGTCTTGATGTCTTTTTTGCACGTTATTATTGATTAATGAATTTACTAATGCAAGGAGAATTGATATGTACAAAGTTATGACTGCAGGCCCTGTTCAGGTGGCACAGAATGTTCGCGAGGCAAGAAGCCTCGAATGCACCAATCCGGATCTCGACAAGGATTTCTTTGATTTCTACAGGGAGACCTGCGAGCTGTTTGAGATGGCTCTCCACGCAACAGACCATCAGGCGCTTATTCTCGGAGGAGAGGGTATCCTCGGACTTGAGGCTGCCTGCGCATCACTTACAGAGCCGGGAGACAGAGTTCTTGTCATCGACAACGGAATCTTCGGTGAGGGCTTCAAGGACTTCGTAAGCATGTACGGCGGTGAGCCAGTACTCTACACTACTGATTACAGAAAGCCGGTAGACCCTGCCGGTCTTGAGGCCTTCCTCAAGGAGGATTCAGCCTTCAAGTACGCAACCGTAGTTCACTGCGACACACCAAGCGGAGTGCTTAACGATGTAGAGACTATCAGCAGAATCCTTGCTGACCACGGAATACTCAGCGTCGTTGACTCGGTAGCCGGAATGTTCGGAGAGCCTCTTGATCTTTCGAATGCTTCAATTGATATCCTCTGCGGTGGCTCCCAGAAGGCACTTTCGGCGCCTCCGGGACTTACAATGCTCTGGGTATCAGAGAAGGCGTATGCTTCAATGGAGGCAAGGAAGACTCCAATCGCAGCCTTCTATGCCAATATCCTGATGTACAGAAATTACTACGAGAACATGCTCTTTCCTTACACAATGCCTATTAGCGACATCATGGGACTTCGTCAGGCGCTCGATAACTTCTTCGAGCAGAACGCTACTATATACGACAGACACCGTGTCATCGCTTCAGCATGCAGAAAGGCTGTAACCGAGGCCGGCCTCGAGCTTTATCTTGAATCCGGCTCTTCAAACACTGTAACTGTTGTTAACATCCCGGACGGAATTAC
>CAMFZN010000057.1 GCA_946006945.1 uncultured Clostridia bacterium
TAAGGCCGATGGCAAGGGCGGCTGCAGCATGCGATGCTGACGGACTAATCATAGAGGTTCACAATGATCCTATTCATGCACTTTGCGATGGAGCTCAGTCACTTAGACCTGAGGAGTACGACGAGCTCGCCAAGGATGTAAGAGCAATCAGGGAGGCAAGAAGATGGTAGTAGGAATAATCGGAATAGGTCTTATAGGAGGCTCCTTTGCCAAGGCATACCATGAGGCCGGACATACTGTATATGCGCTCGACACTGACAGAACAATACTTGAATATTCAATTCTTGCGGGAGTTACCAAGGCTGAACTGACTGATGAGAATGTGAATGATTGTGACCTTCTTATAATAGCAACATACACAGACTCGATTATCGAATATACCGAAAGATTCGCTCCGAGACTTAAGAAGGGCGCAATCGTAATAGATTGTAACGGTGTAAAGACAAGGGTGTGCAAAGAGTGCTTCAGGATAGCAAGAGATTATGATTTCGATTTCGTGGGTGCTCATCCAATGGCAGGCTCACATCTTTCATTCTTCAAGCACTCGAGCAAAAACATGTTCGAGGGCGCATATATGGTTCTCATTCCTCCGGGAGAGGATGATGTGAGCGATATCAGAATACTCGCCAGGACTAAGCAGCTTCTTGAGCCGGCAGGTTTTGCACACTATAAAATAACTACCGCTGAGGAGCATGACAGGAAGATTGCATACACAAGCCAGATGACACACGTTATGGCGAGCTCATATATAAGGAATCCATCTGCAGAAAAGCACGAGGGATACTCTGCCGGAAGCTTCAGGGACATTACCAGAGTAGCATGGATTAATTCGAAGCTCTGGTCCGGACTCCTCGTTGATAATAAGGAGAATGTTCTTAGAGAACTTGATATCTTAATAGGCAATCTTTTAGAATGTAAGGAAGCCATCTGCAGGGAGGATGTAGAGAAACTCGAGTCGATACTTGAAGAGGGCTCAAAAATAAGAGACAAGGTGGGAGTTTAATGCCAATAACAGTAAGGGTGGATACCTCAAATGTATACAATGTAATAATCGGAGAGGGACTTCTTGAACAGTCGGGAGCTCTGATTAAGGATGCTGCACCGGGAGCTTCAAGGGTGATGATCATATCCGACAGCAACGTGTGGCCGATATACGGAAGAAGGCTTGAGGAAAGCCTTTCCTCAGAAGGATACAGAGTGTATCACCATGTGCTTGAAGCAGGTGAAGCGAGCAAAAGCATGAAGTCATATGCCGGGATTCTTTCTAAGCTGGCTGAAAATAATTTCGGAAGGCGAGACATCATCGCTGCGCTCGGAGGCGGCATGATTGGCGATATATCAGGTTTTGCCGGTGCAACATACATGAGAGGAATACGATACATACAGATTCCTACGACTCTTCTTTCGGCTGTCGACTCATCAGTTGGAGGAAAGACTGCGATAGATCTTCCGGAAGGAAAGAACCTTGCGGGTGCGTTTCATCAGCCGTCGCTGGTTATTTGTGACACTGAGACACTTGAGACATTAAGCTTTGACACATTCAGAGACGGATGTGCTGAGGTCATAAAGTATGCACTTATAGGAGACAGTGACATGTTCGATAATCTTCTTGAGGTCATGGTCGAGGACCATGTTGAGGAGATAATAGCTGCATGTGTGTCGATGAAGAGAGATATAGTATCAGAGGATGAGTTTGATACCGGAAGAAGAGCGATACTGAACATGGGTCATACATTCGGGCATGCAATCGAGAAGCTAAGCGGTCTTGAAGTTACTCATGGACAGGCTGTTGCAATAGGAATGAACATTGCAGCAAGGGCTGCCTGCCGAAAGGGCTTCTGTGATGAGCTGGTGCCTTATCTTGTAGAACGGATTTCAAGACGATACAGCCTGCCTACAGAGACGAAATTCAGTGCCGGAGAGATTGCAGAGGCTGCAGCCTCAGACAAGAAGGCTGATGCTGATTCAATCTCAATCATTGTTCCGACCGGAGTAGGAAGCTGCAGAATAGAAAAAATCAGGATGGAGGAGCTTGAGGGTTGGTGCGAATAGAAATACCATCGTCCAAATCACAGGTGCACAGACTGCTTATTGCAGCTGCGCTGTCAGAGGACGTAACTGAAATAGAATACAGGGGCGAATCTCAAGATATACTCGCAACAAAGGCCTGCATTGAGGCAATGAGAGAAGGCAGGACTGACTATTACTGTCACGAAAGCGGCTCAACCTTAAGGTTCATGATTGCAGCATGCGGGGCAAAAGGTGTAAACGCTGATTTTCACATGGAGGGAAGACTTCCAGGCAGACCTCTTGCTCCGTATGATGAGGAACTGAGAAGACATGGAATGTCGATTGAGAAAGAAGGAAGCATACTGCATGTATCGGGGCAGCTTGAGCCGGGAGAATACAGCCTGCCGGGAAATATCTCGTCGCAGTATTTCACCGGGCTTTTGCTCGCGCTTCCATCCCTTGATGGAGACAGCACGATTACGGTTACCGGAGAGCTTGAGTCGTCAGCGTACATAGACATGACGATTGAGGTCCTGAGAATGGCGGGCGTAAAAGTATCCTTCAGAGACGGCCGCTTTATCATCCCGGGAGGGCAGAAATACGTTCTTCCGAAGAGGGTAAAAGCAGAGGGAGATTTCTCTAACGCAGCATTCTTTCTGTGCCTCGGGGCGCTTACAGAAGAGGGCGTGTGCGTTACAGGACTAAATAAAGAGTCAAGGCAGGGAGACCGCGCAGTAATAGATGTTCTAAGGCGCTTTGGTGCAGAAGTTGAAGAGATTGACGATGGATATATCGTCAGAAAAAGATGCCTGAAGGGAATCGAAATCGACGCTTCGCAGATACCGGATCTGATACCGGTGCTTTCAATTACTGCAGCCTGCGCGCATGGAAGAACTGTTGTATATAATGCTGCAAGGCTGAGACTTAAGGAATCGGACAGGATTACAAGCACAGTGAACATGCTTAGAGCAATAGGAGCTTCTGCAGAGGAGCTTTCCGACGGAATGATAATAGGCGGAGATGCAGTGTTCGGCGGCGGAACAGTCGATTCCTGCGGTGATCACAGAATTGCCATGTCTGCAGGCATAGCATCTGCGATAAGCGAAAGCGAGATAGGAATAACTGACCCCGGATGCGTCAAAAAATCATATCCGGACTTCTGGGAGGATCTTAATGAGTACATATCATGGAAGAAGAATTAGTCTTACAATAACCGGGGCATCACATGCTCCGGAGATTGCAGTGGAGATACACGGCCTTAGGGAAGGTACTCGAATTAACGAGGAAGAGCTTAGAGCCTTCATGAAGAGAAGAGCTCCCGGCCAAAACAAGCTTTCAACGAGCCGTAAGGAGCCCGATATTCCGGTATTTAATGCAGGAGTCGATGAGGATGGAGTTGTAAGAGGACCCGTTGTAAGCGCTGTAATAGTTAATACAGATACAAGATCCGGGGATTACTCAGAACTTAAGATTCACCCAAGACCGGGTCATGCTGATTACACTGCTGAGGTAAAGTATAAGGGAAATCAGGATTATGCCGGAGGAGGAAAGTTCTCGGGAAGAATGACTGCCCCGCTTTGCATAGCAGGCGGAATCTGCCTTCAGATTCTTAAAGAGATGGGAATCGAGATAAGCGCCCGTGCGACAAGGATTGCGGGAATTGAAGGCGATGAGGCTTCAATGGAGGAGGCAATACTTAAGGCTAAAGCCGATGGGGATTCTGTCGGCGGAGTAATATCCTGCGAGATAAACGGGATGCCTGCGGGAATCGGAGGACCGCTTTTTGACGGAATAGAAGGTGAGCTTTCCAAAATGCTGTATGCGATTCCTGCTGTAAAGGGTGTAAGCTTCGGTGCAGGTTTTGCAGCGGCAGATATGCTCGGAAGCGAGAACAACGATCCATATGATGTAATAGATGGAAGAGTTGTTACAACAACCAATAATGCGGGAGGAATTCTCGGAGGAATAAGCAGCGGCATGCCTGTTACCTTCAGCGTTGCAGTAAAGCCTACTCCTTCGATAGCCAAGGAGCAGCAGACAGTAAACCTTGAGACCATGAAGAGAGAGACTGTCCGCGTCAAGGGAAGACATGATCCATGCATAGTTCCAAGAGCAGTGCCGGTGGTTGAGGCAGCTGCGGCAGTAGTAATATATGATCTTTTGCTCGATAATGAGATGACGCAGGCTGAGCAGGCGGCAGCAACGAGCAGAGATATCAGAATCTCGGGAAGGGATCTTGATGAGATAAGGCGAAGCCTCGATGAGGTTGACAGAAGGCTTGTTAAGGACATCGAGGAGAGAATGAGGCTGTGTGAGGAGGTTGCCGAGTATAAGAAGAGAAGCGGCAAGCCTATATACGATGCGAGAAGAGAGAGAAGCAAGCTTCTCGATGTTTCGAGTCAGTCCTCACCTGAGTACAGAGAGTACATGACAGCACTCTTCTCACTTATGATGCAGCTTTCGAGGGCAAGACAGGGAGAGCTGATATCCGGTGATTCGGGATACGGACACATGCTTGACGAGGCGATTGAGAGAACGCCTAAGCAGTTCCCACAGACTGCCAAGGTTGCATGTCAGGGTGTTGAGGGTGCGTATTCTCAGCATGCCTGTGACAAGCTGTTCAGTCTGGCGGAGATAGAGTATTTCAGCTCTTTTGAGGATGTGTTCAAGGCTGTAGAGAACAGAGAGTGCAGATATGGTGTCATTCCTGTTGAAAACAGCACAGCCGGCTCGGTTAATGCAGTATATGATCTCATGCTTAAGTACAGGTTCAAGATAGTAAGAAGCACGAGGGTTAAGATTGAGCACTGCCTTGTAGCGAAGCATGGCACCGGAATTGAAGGGATTAAGGAGATCTACTCTCATCCGCAGGCAATCATGCAGTGCAGCGATTTTCTAAGCGGCCTTGAGAATGTAAGGGTCATTCCTTGCGAGAATACGGCTATAGCTGCGCAGAGAGTAGCAGAGTCCAGAAGAGATGATGTGGCAGCTTTGTCGTCCGAGAGCTGCGCAGAGCTTTATAATCTCAGCATCGTTCTTGACGGTGTACAGAATGTCGGAAACAATTACACAAGATTCATATGCATCGCTCCTGAAAGCGAGATATATCCCGGAGCCGACAGGACAAGTCTGATGCTTAAAGTTCCGCATTTCAAGGGCTCGCTATATAACTTCATGGCTATGTTTTATGCCAACGGCATCAATCTTACAAAGATTGAATCAAGACCGATACCGGGCAAGGACTTCGAGTTCATGTTCTACTTCGATCTCGATGTGTCGGTATATGAGCCTAGACTTGGAATACTTCTCGATGAGCTTAGCTCTGCTTCACCTGAGTTTGAGTATCTTGGAAGCTACAGAGAGATTATTTAATATACTAAAAGAGTGGTGACTTCACCACTCTTTTTGAGTATTATCGTGCACCGGTGATCCGTGTTACTGCTGAGTCTTCTGTATAAGCTCTCTTGCAGCCTCGAGCGCACCATCGTCTGAGCCTCCGCTGAACAGTGCTGCGACCATCCTGACCTTGCCATCCTCGTCAAGATGCTCGATATGTGAATGCGAGGTTCCATCCTCGATGCGCTTGGTGATAAGATAGTTGTCTCTTCCGAAAGCGGCAATCTGAGGAAGGTGAGTAATGGTGATAATCTGACGATGCTCTGATATCTCCTTAAGCTTTCTTCCGACTGTCAGAGCGGTTCTTCCGCTTATTCCGGTATCAATCTCATCGAATATCATCGTCTCTACATTGTCTGTTGTTCCTATGATATGCTTGAAAGCCAGCATTACTCTTGAAATCTCACCGCCTGATGCAATCCTTGCAAGAGGCAGGGGCGGAACTCCCGGATTGGTTGATATTAGGAACTCTATCCTGTCGAAGCCGAGAGTTGTAATTTCTTCAGTCCTTTCGATATTGATTCGAAATTCCGAATTGGCGAAGTCCAGAGCTTCAAGCTCAGCGGTCATTGCGGTCTCAAGTTCACGTGCGATTTCTGATCTCTTCTCACTGACAGCCTCCGCAGCCGCCTTAAGAGCCTCGTAGGCTCTGTCCATCTCGTGCTTAAGCCTGTCTTTCTCCTGATCGAAATTGCTTATCACAAGGAGCTTTCTCTCAAGCTCTTCTGCATACTCAAGTATCCCGTCGATATCCATGTGATACTTTCTCTTGGCATCTTCGATAACACTTAGTCTTTCTGATATCGAGTCTAGCTCCTCCTCTGAGAAGGTAAGTGAAGAGGTGATATCTCTCAGCCTGTCAGACAGGTCTTCAAGATTGTAGTATATGTCGTCACATACGGCCGAAAGTTCGCTAAGCTCCTCGCTGAAGGAGGAGACATCGGCAAGAGAAGAATTGCATCTGCTTAGTCCGCTTAGAACAGAGAGCTCATCCTCGTGCAAAACCATATATGCCGTGTTAACGGCAGTGTATATCCTCTCGCTGTTCTTCATCAGATTGAGGCGCTCCGAAAGCTCGTCGTCTTCTCCGGAGACAAGCCCAAGCTTGTCTATGTAATCATACTCGAACTGGAAGTAGTCCTTCTGCTGCCTTGCCTGGCGCTCATCCTCGAGAAGTCTCCTGTATTCCGAAGCAGCCTGGCTGTAGGTGTGGTGGCATTCAGCAAGGTGTGCCAGATCATCTGATAGAAGCTCGTGTCTGTAGCTGTCAGCAATTAGAATGTGGTTATCTGGATTAAGGATCTGCTGATTGTCATACTGACCGTGGATATCTGCGAGGTCGCTGCAGAACTCTCTTAAGGCCGCGAGAGTTACCATGGTGCCGTTTAGCCTAGCATGGCTTTTGCCCGAAGACAGGAGCTCTCTTGTAATAATGAATTCCTCTCCCGCTTTGGTGCCTGCGAGCTGAATTACCGCCTTGTCCTCTCCGTTTCTGACCATAGAAATATCAGCACGGCCGCCGAGGACTGTGCTGATGGCTTGTACGAGTACTGACTTACCGGCACCGGTCTCACCTGTAATTACATTGAGACCATCTCCGAAGTCAAAGGACAGATGTTCGATTGTTGCGAAGTT
>CAMFZN010000058.1 GCA_946006945.1 uncultured Clostridia bacterium
AGAATTATTCAACTCCGCTAATTTTATTATTTAGATTTCTTGTATTTAGGTGTAATATATGCAACTATGCGTGCGCCCTTTCGGCTTGTCCTAAGCTTCTCTTCAACAACAGCCTTCTTGTAATTCATGCTGCCGGTATTACCTTCAATGGTAGGAACGTCCTTCTTTGGATTATCATGAGCGGCTGTAACAAGACCTACATGGCTCCACCAGTATTTGCCATCCTTACTTATTATGATAATGTCGCCCTTGCGAGGTTTATATTCTTTATTATAAGAACGGCGAGAGCTTACGAAGGAATATCTCTTAGCTTTATAGAATTTGTAGTTGACAAAGGTTATCCTTGCACCCTTGCTGTTGACAGTGCTGTATGCAAGGCTGTTGACAGCGACAGAAGCTCCGAATCGTCCGGATGAGCCTGTCATGTATCCACAGTTGGTCACAAACCATGCACACCACTGACTGTTGAAGCCAGGATACCACATGTTGTATCTGTGGAATTTCATTCGTTCCTTGACGTTCTTTAGACCCTTGAGTCCTGAGTACTGACGGGCGAATTCAATCGCAGCATCAGCAGTACCATTAGCCTTTACCTTACGAGGCTTAAGAGGCTCTGGCTCAGGTTCAGGCTCCGGATCGATATTCTCTGAGTCATTTCCTGTATTGGAGCTGTCACCGGTGCCGTCTTGTGAATCAGATGAATCAGATGAACCCGTATCACCGGAGTCTTTTTCATCTGCATTATCTATTCCTTCCGAACTGCCGGTACCCGCAGCAGCATCAACAGAAGCAGAATCATCCGAAGAAGACAGATTCTCATCACTAGTATCCACCGGAGAAGCTGCACTGGATGAATTGCAGCTTGCTGATTCTGTAAGAGCAAACGCCTTGTCCAAGCTGCCTATCCCTGAACCTGTGACTGGCGAAACTGCAAGTGTAATGGCAAGCAGGACAGCAGTAACTGCTTGTATGGTTCTCTTATTATCTTTTCTCATCTAACCCCTCCAAAGAAGCTTATTTCACGTCAAACAAGTCCTCATTAAAATAATACAGGAAAGCGGCTCATTTTTAAACAGACCGAAGCATTTAATATGAATGGCAAGTCAGAATTCTATTGAGATAAAGTGCTATTTATGCAAAAATGCAAAAAATACTGCATTCAAATTCAATATATTGTGGTATCATATTGTTATTATAGCATCTGAATAATTATGTATATAAAGGAGGAAAAACCATGGCAAAGTATGTATGTGACATATGCGGTTGGGAGTACGATGAAGAGGCTGGATACCCTGAGGGAGGAATTGAGCCTGGTACTAAGTGGGAGGATGTTCCTGAAGATTTCGCTTGCCCGCTTTGCGCAGTAGGCAAGGATTCATTCTCACAGAACTAGAATTACAACCGTTTATCGGATTTAAGGAGGATATGACCAATGGAATATGGTGCTTTAATACAGAATAGAAAGTCTGTTAGAGCTTTCAAGGAGAAGGCTGTACCTGCAGCAATGCTTGATGAGCTTAAGGCTTTTGCAGCTGGAAGCGACAGACTTGCTGATCTCGATGTTGAGCTTCTTGTTTATGGAAGCGAGGCAGGAAAGGCACTCGAGGGTGCTTGCGGATATGAGAATGTTATGATTGGTGCGCCAACTTATCTTGTTCTTCTTTCTGCTGACGGAGAGAATGCTGTAGTAAATGGCGGATATGTGATGGAAGACATCATTCTTAAGGCTACAGATATGGATCTTAACACATGCTGGATTACATTTACTGATTCTGCTGCAGTAGCAGAGGCTCTTGGAATTGAGTCTGACAAGAAGGTGGTTGCAGTAGCAGCTGTTGGATATGGCGAGAAGACTACCAAGAGACTGAGAATCAACATCAAGAGCATGTCAAATGTTGATGTTACTGCTCAGAGAGGATACTTCGCTCCTAAGAAGAGCATTTACGACATGGTATGTGTTGACAGAATCGGAAACACTGATGGACTTGATGTAGCTATGGGCTTCTACAACGATATGCTCTGGAATGCTTTCTATGCATGCACACTTTCACCAAGCTATCTTAACAGACAGCCATATACTCTGATCCTTAAGGATTCAAGCAAGGTTATCCTTGTAAGCAACCCTGATGAGTATACAGATAAGCTCAGCGAGGATACAGGTCTCGGAATTGTAATGAGACACTTCGATTCAATTGCACAGCTTACAGGATGGAGCCTTGGTGCAGATGATGTAGAGCTTCCAGAAGGATATAAGGCAGTAGCAACCTACAAGCTATAGGCAATATTTAGAAGTAATGAAAATGTAATGAAAATGTCCCGGGTTTAATCCACGGGACATTTCTATTACATTTATTTAACCGAATCTTCAGACGTAAAGTTGATAGACTTTAATTGAAGTATCTGAAGACTCCCTTGACCTTACCGACAATCTTGCAGTCATCTACAATAATAGGGTCAAGCTCGTCGTTCTCAGGCTGAAGTCTTATATGACCATTCTCCTTGTAGAAGGTCTTGACAGTCATCTCTGACTCGAACTCTCCCTCCACCTGTGCAACAACTATCTCACCGTTACGGGCTGCGGAATCCTCCTGAACTATTAGGTAGTCGCCATCATTGATTCCGACATTGATCATGCTGTTGCCATGAACATTAAGGATGAAATTATTGCCGCTTCCGATGAATCTTGCAGGGAAGGCAATCGTATCCTCAATATTCTCTTCAGCAAGGATTGGGGTTCCTGCTGCAACACGGCCGATAACAGGAAGCTCGACGATATCGAAATCTTCGCGAACAGGAGCCCTGCTATCAGTCTTAAGGCTTGTCTCAGCTGAGCTGCTGCCAGAGCTTCTGCTGCTGACAGGAAGTGCTGCTCTTGACTTTGATGAGCCCTTCTTGACAAGGCCGTTCTCCTTAAGCTCTCTAATGTCATTATAAACAGTAGATGTAGACTTGATATTGAGCTCTTCGCATATCTCACGGATTGTTGGTGGAACTCCGCTCGCTTCAATCTCGCGCTTCATGAACTCGAGAATTCTCTGCTGTCTTTCTTCGGCTTTCTTGCTTGCCATAGTTAATTCACCTCTTACTTATACTCTATCAGGGCTAGATCGTTAATATTGAGTTCCTCTCCATATTCGTTCCAGTCATCATAGATTCTTCCGGTCTGTCTGATGATTATGTCACCGACATAGCCGTCAACCTTGGCAAAAGGAAGGGTCTTATGGTAGGTAATCTTGCTGCCTTCACGTTCAAAGAGGAAGCCTGTTCTGAAACGCTCCTTCTCAAGATCTCCCTTATATTCGCAAATGCTCGAAATAAACTTGAAAAGGTTGTCATTGTCCTTATCAAATACATTGTCGAGACGAAGGAATGAATAGTTGGCTCTCAGCTGAATCTCGTGTCCCTTGAATCTGTCAAGAACTCCAATGAGCTTCTGCTGTGTATCCTCAAGCTTGGCATCTTCAAAAACAACGCAGTTGATTCTGTGAGGGAACTCGAGCAGATCAAAAATTCTGTCGTCGCATTCCTTAACATAATGCTCAAGATGTCTTGATACGTTTATGCATGAAATTCTATCCTTGTATCGGTTCAGCTTTGATGCAACCTCTTCGATTGTCTGATCCTCTCCAACCGGAAGGGTAGTATTGATATAAAGATGGTGTGTAGGCTTGATATGGTCGATAATCTCTCCGAGACAGTCAATGTCGGCCAGCGGCTCACCGCCTGTCAGTACAACATCGTTGTATGGAAAGATTCTGTCCATAAGATCAAGTGACTTATAGCATCTCTCCAGATCAAAGCTTGAAGTGTCTCTGTATTCCTGCTTGTTAACGCAGAAAGGACATGCGTTATTACAATCATATGGGACGAACATTGTTACTGTTGGTCCAATCTTTGGGTAATTGTTCATAGATTTGTTCCCTCTTGCATCCATAATTAGTGTCTTTATCATAAATTAGTCTAATTTTACCATAAGAACAAATGTTTGTAAATGCGATTTGGGCAACAAATTGAGTTATCATTTTAACAATATATTGAGTTTTTCTTCCTTATTACTTCGAGATTTAGTATAATAAAAGAAACTATGCTTTTGCGAGGTGGATATGAAAGGTAAGAGACCGGATTATCAGAACAACAGGATAGCTTATTTTTTTGAGACATTTATCCCGCTGATGCTGCTGTGGATAATAATGTCGGGAATTTTTGAGCTCAAATTCATTGTTTTTGGCGCAATTTCGTGTGCAATAATTGCTGCTGCATCAATTAAGGTCCTGATTCTCGGAGGTCTTAAGAGTGACAGGCAGTATTTCACATTCCATGTTAATGCCTTTAAGATGGCCGGGTATCTTATCTGGCTTGTTAAAGAAATAATTAAGTCATCAATTTACGTTTCCAAGGTTGTTCTTTTTGACAGAGCAGCTCTCAATCCTCACATCATATGGTTCAAGGCTGACTACGATCATCCAGCAGCCAGAGCACTTCTTGCCAACTCCATCACACTTACTCCGGGTACTATAACAATTGACATATATGAGGATGGTGTGTATTCTGTGCACGCATTGACCGATGAGACGGCTGAGGGTCTTCTTGAAGGTACAATGCAGAAGAAGATAGCTGCACTTTACGGAGAGGAGATTGACTACAGAATTGTAGAGGTAAGAGAGGACATGTCTCTTAGGGACAGAAAGCCTGCAAGAGTACTGAGCAAGGTATTCATTGGAGGCAGGAAGCTTAGGAAGCTTGAAAGGAGGTAGGCATGCAGACGGTTTTCAGAATTCTTTTCGTCGGTCTGATAGCAATAGCTGTTGCGATGGTGTTCTTCATTCTTCACAAGAAGAATCTCTTCGACAGACTGAATGCCTTATTTTCCATTAATACAGTTATAGTCCTTCTTATAATTACAGTCGGTTTCATCGACGGAAGAATGGACATGTACATCGACATAGCAATAAGCTATGCGATTCTGGGTTTCGTTACTACGGTTATTCTGGCCAAATACATGGGAGGTAGAAGATAATGAGCATAATCAATATCATATCCTCAATATGCATAATTGCAGGACTCATCTTCCTTGCGATTTCGGCACTAGGCCTTTTCAGATTCCCTGATTTCTATACAAGACTTCATTCCGCGGGAATCGGCGATACGCTGGGACTTCTTCTGATAATCACAGGCCTTGCGATTCTCTGCGGCTTCAGGCTGATTACGGTTAAGCTGTTTCTTGTTTTTGGCCTTATCATGCTTACCAACCCGGTTGGAACAAATCTGATTACGATGGTAGGAGTTCATTTCCACGATTATCAGAATTACAACGAGAAGGTAAGAATTACTGATGAAGAGGAGGACAGATAATGCAGACTCTGCTGGTTGAAGCAATACTGCTTCTTATTCTTATCGGAATTACGCTTGCAATCATTTTCGGAAAGGATCTGATGACTGCAGTAATAATCTACTGCGCATTCAGCTTTATTACGATGTTCCTTTATATTGTTATGGGAGCGCCGGATGTAGCCTTCACGGAGGCCGTTATCGGTGTCATCTCTACAATTTACTTTATTATGATGCTTAGAAGCATAGACAGGCGGTGCAAATAATGAAGAAAGTATTGGTTGTACTGCTGATGGTGATTGTGCTTACGGTGCCTTTTGCACTATTCGATGCACTTCCTGCAATAGGAGATACTGCATCGGCTCCGAACAATCACGTATCGACTCACTATATAGAGAATGCAATAAAGGAATGTAATTCTCCTAACATGGTTACTGCAGTCATCGTTGACTACAGAGCCTTCGATACACTCCTTGAGACAACAGTAATGTTCCTTGCGGGAGCTGTCGTGCTGCTTGTACTTGCGAAGAAGCCTGCTCTTAAGAACAGAATTCTGATTCCGAAGAGCAAGAGAATGCACAAGGACAAGCATGGCAATCCGATATACCACACAATCAACAAGGATGTAATGATAACCATCATTCAGCCACTGATTCTGGTGTATGCGGTATATGTTCTTTTCCACGGTGAGGTCAGCCTCGGAGGAGGCTTCCAGGCCGGAGCTCTGATTGCGATGGCATACATACTTGATGTAATGGTAATACCGGACAAAAAGAACATCTTCGTTCTCTCGAAGAAGAATTCAGTTGCACTTGCAGGCCTCGGGCCTTTCATCTATACGCTGGTCGGAATCATATGCATGATCGGCGGCGGACTCTTCCTCGAGTACGCCAAGCTGCCGATTCCGGTTCATACAGCAGAGCTTCATTCGATAGGAATCCTGGTCGTTGAGATCGGAGTTACCATCGGAGTAGCGGCAACAATTATCACAATTCTGAATGCGATTATGGAGAGGGTTACCTTCGATGATGACAACTATTAATGTTTTTCTGGCACATAAAGGAATATACTTTCTGACCTTTCTGCTGCTGGCACTTGGCCTTTCCGGCATAATAGTGTGCAAAAATTACATGAAGAAGCTCATCTGCATGAACATCATGCAGGTTGCGGTAATATTCTTCTTCCTCTGCCTCGGCCAAAAGGACGGGGGCACTATTCCGGTAGCTCTAAGCGAGCTGACCAATGCAAGCCACTACGTAAATCCGCTGCCGCACGGCCTGATGCTGACTGCAATTGTAGTCAGCCTCGGTACAACAGGTGTGGGACTTGCGCTGCTTCTCAGAATCAAGGAGAAGTACGGCTCGATTGAGGAAGATAAGATAATCAAGAGGGAGAAGAAGATATAATGAGGCACTTACCTGTTTTAATTGTTCTTTTGCCGCTTGTGGCGGCGCAGCTGTGCCTGCTTGT
>CAMFZN010000059.1 GCA_946006945.1 uncultured Clostridia bacterium
TGAGCTGGTTTTACTGTACCTGCAGTATATAATTGTTTACTTGCTGTCCATATCTTTAGGCAGAACCAGGTTCATTACGATTGCAGTTACAAATACTACTGCAACGCAGTTCTCTGCGAATACTGTTCTGATGATATCAGGGAAAATCTCAAACATCTCAGGCAGCTGTGTGAAGCCAAGTCCGATGCTCAGTGAGAGCGCCGCGATTGTTGTATTCCTGTGTGTGAAGCCGCACTTTCCGATCATCTCAAGTCCGCTGATTACGATTGTGCCGAACATCATTATTGTGCAGCCTCCGAGAACAGCGCTTGGAAGTGTTGCAAGCAGGGTACCGATTGCAGGGAAGAAGCCTGCGAGAACCATGATTACAGCGCCTGCGGCAATCGCATATCTGTTAACAACCTTGGTCATAGCAACCAGACCGACGTTCTGACTGAAGGATGTGATAGGCATGCAGCCGAAAAGCGATGATATCGAGCTTACGAAGCCGTCGCATGCAATCGAGCCTGCAGTCTCTTTCTCGGTAACCTGTCTTCCAAGACCTGACATTGCGAGTGCAGACGTATCACCGATAGTCTCGGTCGCGGATACCAGGAAAATGAGCACGAAGGCTATGATGGCATTCATGTTGAACTCCGGCTTGAACGGAATCAGCTTAGGGAGCGCAACTGCACTAACATCCGAGAATGCGCTGAAATCGACCATTCCCATGAACAGCGCGAGCACATAGCCTACCGCGAGACCGAAGAGGACTGACAGCTGCTTGATATATCCTTTTGCCAGAATATTGAAAATGATGCAGCTGATAAGTGTCACTGTTCCGAGAATCCAGTTCTTCGCCGAACCGAAGTCAGCAGCACCCGTGCCGCCGGCAAAAGACGAAGCGCCGACAGTCAGCAGCGAGAAGCCTATCGCCGTAACGACAGTTGCAGCAACGATGGGAGCAACTATCTTGATCCAGTAGCGGGCAAAAAGTCCGAGGATTCCCTCGACGCAGCCTCCTACAAGAACCGCGCCCATTATCGCGCCGTAGCCGTACTGTGCGCCGATTACGCAGGCGAGCGATACGAAGGTGAAGCTGATTCCCATTACAATCGGAAGTCCGGAGCCGATTCTCCATACCGGGAAGAGCTGGATGAGTGTTCCGATACCTGCGATGATCATCGCGCTCTGAATGACCATGGCGGTGTCAGCTGCGCTCAGACCGCACACTCCGGCAACGATGATAATCGGAGTGATGTTGGCAACGAACATTGCAAGGATGTGCTGAAGTCCGAACGGAACGGCTGTCAGCGGACTGATCTTTCCGTCAAGGGTGTAGATGGCGGAATTGGATGGAGTTTTAGTCATGTTTTGTACCTGGCCTTTCGATTTACTCCTGGGATCTGAATACTATATTTCCTGTCTCGCAGTCCATGGACTCGACGATGGCAAGCGATTCGAGCTGGTAGCCGAGATTTCTGATAATCTGTCCGCCGCTTTGGAAGCCCTTCTCGATGGCGATTCCGATTCCTTCAACAGTGCCCTCTGCCTGGTTGACGATTGAAATCAGACCCTGAAGAGCGCAGCCGTTGGCAAGAAAATCATCTATTATCAGAACATGGTCATCGGGACCGAGGAATTTCTTTGATACGATAACCTGATTTTTGGTCTTATGCGTGAATGACTCAACCTCGGCGATGTACATGTCTCCGTCTATGTTGATGCTCTTTGACTTTTTGGCAAAAACTACCGGAACATTGAAATGCTTGGCAACCACGCAGGCAATTCCGATACCCGAAGCTTCGATGGTCAGGATTTTGTTGATGCCCTTGCCCTCGAATCTTCTAAGGAATTCCTCTCCCATCATATCAAAGAGATTTATGTCCATCTGGTGATTAAGAAAGCTGTCAACCTTAAGCACATTGCCCTCTTTGATAAGACCGTCATTAACGATTCTCTCCTCTAAAAAATTCATCTTCAATTCTCCCCTGAAATACTGCAGCCGGACGCGCAGTCAAGCGCCCGGACAGTATTTTTTCAACAATAATAATATGAATAAAATTTAACACATTTGTATGGCATCGGGCAAGGCGAACGGCAATACTTCCCGAAAACACGCATAAAGATTTGTGAAAAATTTGTTTTATATGATATAATCAATCTGCATGATTTTTTGCATAAGTATAGATATAGAAAGGGAACAGACCAATGGAGAGAATTCTTGTATTGAACCTTGGTTCAACATCATCAAAGATCGCTGTTTATGACGATGATAAGGAAGTATTTGCATCAACTCTCAGACATACAACTGAGGAGATGGCACAGTTCGACGATGTGCTCGATCAGTTCGAGTTCAGAAACGAGAAGGTTAGAGAGGCACTTGAGGCTAACGGAGTTCCTGTAGACAGCCTTACTGCAGTATGCTCAAGAGGCGGAAACATCTGCGCTTGTCCACACGGAGCAATCGGAATCGATCAGGCAATGATTGACTACCTCACAAGACCTGAGGACACTGCTAAGCACGCATCACTCCTTGGCTCAATGATCGCATTTGATCTTCACAAGGAGTTCGGAATTCCTGCATGCATCTACGATGCTATCGGAACTGACGAGAAGCAGCCTGTTGCAAGAGTAAGCGGAATTCCTGAGATTCCACACTTCACAGTAGGTCACACTCTCAACACAAGAGCAATGGCTATCAAGTGTGCAGAGGAGAAGCTCGGCAAGTCATTCGACGAGTGCACATTCATCGTAGCTCACCTCGGCGGCGGAAGCTCAATCAGACTCTACAAGAACGGCGTTAACATCGATTCAGTTAACGATGCAGAGGGCAACTTCACTCCTGAGAGAGGCGGCGGTGTTGACGGCAAGTCACTCATCAAGCTCTGCTACTCAGGCAAGTACACTGCTAAGGAGGCAATGAAGCTCGTTCACGGTAATGGCGGACTCAAGGCTCACCTCGGAACTGCTGATGCAAGAGAGGTTGAGGAGATGGCTAACAATGGTGACGAGTATGCTGCAATCGTATACGAGGCACTTGCTTACAACGTAGGTAAGGACATCGCAAAGCTCTCAGCAGTAGTATCAGGAAAGGTTGACAGAATCATCCTTACAGGCGGACTTTCATACTCAAAGTACCTCACTGACTACATCACTAACATGGTAAGCTTCATCGCACCTGTTGAGGTAATGGCAGGAGAGTATGAGATGGAGGCACTCGCTGCAGGAGCACTCAGAGTACTTGAAGGTAAGGAAGAGCTTCAGGATTTCGCTGAGATCAAGGCATCATCAATTGACAGAATCAGAATCGTACCTGGTGTTGAGCCATACACAGTTCCTAAGAGAGGATAATAGGAATCCAGGTATCAAATTACTGACAGAACTCTTCGGAGCCAGCGGCTTCGAAGAGTTTTTTTGAGGACTTGCATCTCAAGGCGATAAAAAGCACAAAAAAAGAGAAACGGGGGCAGTGCTGAAAATCCCCCGAATCTCCCAAAACGGTACAGTGGCGCGTATGCGCCTGGCTATATTAAACACTTAAATATGTGCTTAAATACAAAATTATTATAATAATTGTTAACATAAAAACAAAGTAAGATTCTTTATAATCTTTTAAGAAATACTTGAAAGCATTTAAGCAAATTTATTATTATATACGCACACGCAGAAGTTATAGATATTATTAATAGTACAACTGCGTATAGTTTATAGGATAATCGTGAAGACTGTATGATAATATAAGTTTTTCGTAGAAAACAAATGTATTGAATCAGTGAAAATGGGGGGTTAGATAATCATGAAGGACAGCGATTATGCAGTATTTATAGAAGTGGTTGAATCCGGAAGCTTCAGTAAGGCGGCGGAAAGGCTTGGATATACTGCTGCCGGCGTGTCGTACATAATCTCAGAGCTTGAGCGAGAGATCGGGCTTCCACTGTTCAACAGGAATCACAACGGAGTGCACCTGAACAGCCATGGAATAGATTTTCTTCCTGAGATAAGGCTCGTTCATGAAGCGAACCTTCTGCTTGAGAGCAAAATACGATCAAGAAAGGAAGGAAGAACACTAAACATTCACATAGGAGCTATTGATTCTGTGGCATCAGAATGGCTTCCTGATGCAATAGCTGAATTCCTTGAGAAGCATCCGGATGTAAGAATAGATGTCATGACAGGTAATCCCTATGAGCTTAATGACTGGATGGAGAATGGAACGATTCACTTCATGGTAAGCGAGGAGACCTGGGTCAACAAAAACTTTCATTTGATTCCAATAAAGGAGGATCCGTTCTTTGTGGTGCTGCCTAGCGGAACAGAGACGAAGGGACTTACTACCGCAGAGCTGCTTGAAGGAAGAGAGGTCATGACTCCGTTCTATGGAGGGGATCGTACTGCGGAAGTAATTCTCAGAAGGATGGGAATCGATTTTGATCAGACCTATGACAGGGTAAGCAATATTGCCCTGGTAAAGATGATAGCGCGAGGAAGGGGCGTGGGAATACTTCCGGGTCTTCATGTGCAGGAGGCGAGAATAGATTCGCTTGAGGAAAGGTTCAGACCTGAAATCGCCAAGCTGAACCCGCCGCTTTCGAGAAGCATTATATGCGCGCTTCGAATGGAGAACAATAAGAACAAGTTCCTTATTGAGCTGGCAGAGTGCGTTAAGCGATCTGCAGCAAAGAATAATAAACTGGAGGAAATGATATAGATGATAAGCAACAAAATGAAGGGCAATGCGGCTCTGCTGTTTACGGCATTGATCTGGGGTTCCGGCTTCATAGCACAGAAACTGGGAATGAGTGTGCTGCCGCCGCTTGCCTTTAACGGAATAAGACAGCTCTGTGCAGGAATAGTTCTATCGCCGATACTTATTGTTGCCCTTAAGAAAAACGGGTATTTCAGCAGAGAGAAGAACTCTTACGAGCAGATAATCCAGAGAAGAAAAAGTGTAATTCTTGGAGGCTTCATTTGCGGAGCTTTCCTTATGCTCGGAACAAATCTTCAGCAGGTGGGACTTGTGACGGTATCTGCTGGCAAGTCTGGCTTCATAACAGCGATATACATCGTTCTTGTGCCTCTGTTTTCAATCTTCTTCGGCAAGAAGCTTACTTTAAAGACTGTATTCTGCTGCACGCTCGCGATGGTGGGGTTTGCCTTCCTGAGTCTGAGAGGCGGGCTTGGAAACATCACGCAGGGAGACCTTCTGACCTTCGTGTCGGCTGTTTTCTTCGCATGTCAGATTATCGCAGTAAACAATTTCGTGACGAAGGACAATGACCTTCTGCTTTCGGTTCTTCAGATGCTGATTTCGGGTGCGGTTACTCTCGTGATTTCTCTTATTTTCGAGAGCTTCACCTTTGCGGATGTTATGCAGTGTGTTCCTATCCTCGCTTACACAACCTTCCTTCCTACAGCGATGGGATATACACTTCAGATCGTCGGACAGAAATACACCGACGCGACGACTGCATCCTTCCTGATGAGCCTCGAGTCGGTGTTCAGTGTAATATTCGGTGCCCTCATCCTTCACGAGGTGATGAGCGGCAAAGAGCTTCTAGGCTGCGTGCTGATATTCGCTGCCAATATTATCGTCCAAATTGAGGATCGGCCAAAGCTGCTTCGTAGTCCTCAAGATTCTTCTGGAGAAGACTAGGCGTGTCAAGACCATAAGGACATCTGTCTGCACACTGATTACAGTGCAGGCAGTTTTTTATTTGCTGCATCTGTGCCTGATGAGCCTCGTCCATGTACACGCTTACGGGAGCTCTTCTTATCATCAGTGACATTCTCGCACAGTCCTGTATGAAGATTCCCGCAGGGCAAGGCATGCAGTAGCCGCAGCCTCGGCAGAAATCACCTGTAAGCTCCTTTCTCTC
Source organism: uncultured Clostridia bacterium (assembly GCA_946006945.1). Taxonomy (GTDB): domain Bacteria; phylum Bacillota; class Clostridia; order Peptostreptococcales; family Anaerovoracaceae; genus Crickella. The sequence goes on from CAMFZN010000059.1 coordinate 5,859, forward strand.
AGATTCAACGAAGGCCTTCATCTCATCATCGTAAGCCGGCGGATTAGCTGCACACTCAAGGAAGTCGTCGAGCTCCTTCTCCCTCTGAACTCCCCAGATAGGAAGGACATTGTCGTAAAGTTCCATAAATGCATAAGCAACATCAGCCCTGGTAATAAGGCCGCCGCTCATACCCTTCATTGCGATGAAGCCCATGTCGTGCTCTTTGCACATACGGGCAAGCCTGATCTCCCTCTCATCGGCGAGATAGCTGAACGGGAACTGCAGAGTCTCGTAAAGCCCCGATTCAATCGCCTCCTCGGCAACAGCCATCCTGTGGTTGGTTATGCCGATATGCCTGATAAGACCTTTCTCCTTAGCCTCAAGCGCCGCATCGTAGAGGCCATCCTCTCCGCCCGGACGCGGGCAAAAAGCAGGGTTGTGGAACTGATATACATCAATGTAGTCAGTTTTGAGCGCTTCGAGTGATGTCTCAAGATCCGCCCAGAAGCCTTTGGCATCCTTTGCCATAGTCTTTGTTGCGATATATATGTCCCCTCTTCTTATGCCGGCCTTCTCGAAGGCCTCGCCCATCTTGGCCTCGCTGTCCGAGTACATTCTTGCTGTATCAAAGTATCTTATTCCGTTATCGTATGCCTTAACAAGAAGCTTTCCTGCTTCCTCAAATGAAATCCTCTGTATCGGAAGAGCTCCGAAGCCGTTCTTGTCAACGACTATACCGGTGCTTCCCAGTCTTACCTGTGACATGAATAATACCTCCCTTTCTTTTACTATCTATGAATTATAGTGTATAATCAGATGAATAACAATAAACGAGAATCATATAATTCGTGCGCCAGTAGCTCAGTGGATAGAGTGTTTCACTCCGAATGAAAAGGCCGTGGGTTCGATCCCCACCTGGCGCACCATTTCTTTCTCGGAGAGGCTCGGGAAG
>CAMFZN010000060.1 GCA_946006945.1 uncultured Clostridia bacterium
TATTGCCGCTTCCGACAAAACCTACTATTCCGCACATAAACCTCTCTACTCCTTATCTTATACGTATCTATCTGTCACCGTATTTTGCTGTGATCAGATCTGCAATGCTCTCTGCATAGCCTCTGATCTCATCAACATCCTCGCCCTCAAGCATTACCCTGATAAGAGGCTCTGTACCGGAAGGTCTGATGAGCACCCTTCCTCTGCCCTCAATCTTTGCCTCAATCTCAGCAATTCTTGAAGCAATCTCCTCGTCCTTCAGAGCGTCCTTCTTGTGATCTCTTCCGACCCTTGCATTGACAAGTGCCTGAGGATATATTGTTATCTCATCTCTAAGCTCACTTACTCTTCTTCCTGACGCGGAAACAGCCTTCATGAACTGAAGAGAAGAGAGCACGCCATCACCTGTAGTGGAGTAACGGGCAAAAATCATGTGTCCCGACTGCTCACCACCAAGCGCAGAGCCGGTATTTCTCATTGACTCGAGAACATATCTGTCTCCAACAGCAGTTACATCTACTCCTATGCCCTTGTTCTCAAGATACTTGTGAAGTCCGATATTGCTCATTACAGTTGCTGTGATCTTGCTTCCGGGAAGCATACCATTGTTCATCAGGTGTGTTCCGCAGATGCAGAGAACTCTGTCGCCATCAAGGATTCTTCCCTTGTCATCAACAACAATCAGTCTGTCAGCATCTCCATCGAAGGCAAAGCCGATATCTGCACCTGTCTCAACCACAGCTGCCTGAAGCTTCTCAGGATGAGTCGAGCCGCAGCCGTTATTAATATTGATGCCATCCGGTCTGTCTGAAATAACAGTTACCTTAGCTCCAAGTCTCTCATACACCATTCTTGCAGTCTTGTATGCAGCACCATTGGCAGCATCAAGGCATATCCTGTAATCATCAAGTCTGATGTCAATTGTGCCGAGAAGGAATTCAACATACTCCTCAAGAGCTGTATCAGAGTCTTTAACAGTACCAAGCTTCTCACCTATGAATTCAGGGTGAGCGAATTCTCCGGCGAGAATTATGTCCTCTATTCTTTCCTCAGTCGAGTCATCAAGCTTGTATCCGTCTCCGTTAAAAATCTTTATTCCGTTATATTCAAATGAGTTGTGTGACGCCGAGATTACTACACCTGCGTCAGCATTGTATTTCTGAACGAGATATGCAACTGCAGGAGTCGGTATGACACCGAGTCTTATTACCCTTCCTCCAACAGACATTATGCCTGCAGCAAGAGCACATTCAAGCATGTCTCCGCTAATTCTTGTATCCTTTCCGATAAGAAAAACCGGGTTCTTGTGAACATCACTAAGAATGAATGCAGAGGCTCTTCCAATCTCAAAAGCCAGAGATGCTGTAAGCTCTCTGTTGGCAACTCCGCGCACTCCGTCAGTACCGAATAATCTTCCCATTATGCATTTCTCCTTTTATTTCAACTTAACATATATCCCCTGGCTGAGTGACTTATTGGCAATTGTCACTCCCTCAGGAAGCTCGTAATCAAGAGCTACTGTGCCGCTTACTGTAACATCCTTAAGATTCAGTCTCGCCTTAACTGTACTTATTGAACCAATATCTGCGGATGCACCTTTAATGGCAACAGATTCGGGGAGCTCATAGTCCATCTTGCTGCTGTCACCCTCAATCTCAATATCGAGAGCAGCAAGCTTTACAGATGACGCCTTGTATCTGATATCAACAGTCTCAGGTCGTACAACAATATTAGGTATTATCTCCCCATCCGAGTCAACAGCGACAGGCTTGCCAACATAGCTCTTTCTGTAGCCGGTTTTGTTGCCTGACTCGGGCGTAATATTATCAACATACACTACCGCGTATGCAACCTTTCTTGCTTCTGATGCCGCTCCGATTATGCTGACCTTCGGACTGTCTATCGAAACAATCTCGGGCTCTGAGGAATCATCACTTGAATCCTTGAAGCTTGCAGCAACCGGAACATCTCTGTTAAGGGAAGATGTAACACTTACATTGACAGCTTCAACAGACTGTTCTATTACCGTAGCACCTGAAGGAGCAACAACCCTTACCTCAACAGAATTGCTTCCCTTGATTGAATTGCGCACATCAACAAAAGCCTTGAAATCCTCTGAATGTATTTCGAGAACCTCAGTTCTTTCAATTCTGACCTTAATCTTAAGCTCGTCATCCGAAAGGGATCTGACACCAAGTCCCTCGTCTGCAAGTGTATCGAGCCCCTCACATACAATAGGTATGTCGCTATATGTCCTGGTTATTGTCGGTGATACCTCCATCACGACATAAAGCCAAGCACCAAAAGCCAGTAGGATTGATATCGCTATGTTAATCCTGCTTATTCTTTTGTTCTTCTTTGGATCAGTCATTGTCATATCACCTGCTATTTCTTGAATAAGGTTTTTAACTTGCCGGCCTTGCTCTTATCCATAGGAATGTAATGCTCCATAAGCTGCTTCTCTATGGTCTTAATATCGAGGAACCTCTTCAGCATTCCGTTCTGAGCTATGCTTATTGCGCCGGTCTCCTCTGAAACAACAATAATAAGGGCATCGGATACTTCACTAAGTCCAACGGCAGCTCTGTGCCTTGTACCAAGATTTCTCCCAATGTTGTGCTTATCTGTCAGAGGAAGCACACAGCTTGCAGCTGCTATTCTCTCATTCCTGATAATTACAGCTCCGTCATGGAGAGGTGATCCTTCATAGAAGAGATTGCCGATAAGTCTTGCGGTAATATTGGCATCTACCACGTTGCCGGTCTCAATGATGTCGTTTAACATTGTAGTTCTTTCGATGGCGATAAGAGCACCTGTTCTTGTTGCTGAAAGCTCGTCGATAGCATCAGTAAGCTCTGACACTATGTGAAGTGCCTCCTCCTTATCGATATCCTTAAGCTGTCCTCCAAAGAAGGTCTTCTGTCCCACCTTCTCAAGACCACGTCTAAGCTCAGGCTGGAAGATTACTACAATAGCAAACAGTCCCACCGTTACAAGACTCTTCAGAATCCAGTTGAGAAGACTCAGATGCAGTATTCCTGACAGCAGAAAAAGCACCATCAGAATGGCGATTCCCTTAACAAGCTGCAGCGCTCTGGTCTCTCTGATAAAGCCAAGCAGCTTGTACAGCAGATAAGCGACTATTGCAATGTCGATAATATCTGTAATCTGAATGCTTGAAAGAATGCTCAACATCTTGTGTTCTCCTTTGGGGGATTGCTGATAAATGCCGACTTAAGACCGAGAATCCCTTATTCAGAGATTCTCGATACTTCTGTAATCATATTTTTTGCTTCATTTATGCTGGTCTCATCCTGAGACATAACATAAACTCTCTGTGATCCGGTGCTATATGTTGCTTCCGACGCATCGTGTCCTGTCAGGGTATTCTTCTCGATATCCCAGTCAATTGACTTTGTAATCTGAAGCTTTCCTATCGCCCTTATCTCAGATGATGAGAAATTCATCTCGAAATAGTCCTCAAGAGAATTCAGGATCTTGTTGTACTTAAGAAGCATTGTCGTTCCGCTTGTTGCCTTCTTGATAAGCGCCTCCATAACAGCCTGCTGATTCTTTATTCTCTGGTTGTCTCCCGTTACGAAGGCCTTTCTCTCTCGAGCAAAAGCAAGAGCTTCCTCACCGTTCATGTGGTTCATACCCTTCTTTACAGTCCACTGCTTTCTCTTGACAGGAACGAACTCATATTCAGAGTACACGTCAACGCCTCCGATAGCGTTAACAAATTCCTCTACCGTTGAGAAATTGACCTTGACGTAATAGTTGATGTTTATGCCGAGAAGGTCCTCAATTGCGAGAATAGTTGTATTGGTGCCGTAGAACCCGGTATGCGTAAGCTTGTCACCTGCGTATCCGTGGTCAGGCAGTCTCACATAGTAGTCTCTCGGGATGGAGGTGAGAAGAACCTTGCCATCAACAGGATTAACTGTTGCAATCATGTTAACATCGGATCTTCCCTCCTCCTCTATTGTTCCTCTGGTATCGATGCCGGTAATGAGGACATTAAACGATTCCTCTGTGACATTCACGCTGTCCGGATTGTCCGGGTTCGAGACCTTGTCCAGGAAATCCAGGGTTCCCAGTGCATATGCCGAGCCGAAGCTGAAAACAATAAGCAGCAGCGAACTCAGTATGCAGGCAAAAACCTTGGCCCACATCCGTATATTCTTAAAGAACAGCTGTATGAAAAGAACAGCACTGAGCAGAATCAGTACGGCAAGAACAGCTACAAGAACATTAACAGGAAGAATGTCCAGCTTAACAAGTACGACTGAGAATACAGCAAGAGAAATCAGATACAGAATTGAAAGAATTCTGGTGAATTTGTAGAAACCGGAATTCCTGCGCTTCTTCCTTCGCCTGCTCCTTCTCCTTATCTCCTGATATTCATTTGTCTCATCAGAATGGTTCATTAAAATACCTCATAAACTGCAGATAAATACTGTTGTCCGTTTATTTAATCAACTATCTTACAGTCTCGATAAGTCCGTAAGCGTTACCCTTTCTCTTATATACAACGTTAACTGACTCTGTATCCATGTCGAAGTATACGAAGAAATCATGTCCAAGCATCTCCATCTGAAGGATTGCCTCCTCAGCAACCATTGGCTCAAGCTCGAACTGCTTTCTCTTAACTACGAGTGTCTCCTCTTCAACATCATCATCAATCTCAGGAATGAACTCGAACTTGAGAGAGTCATTCTTCTGATATCTTGTCTCAAGCTTACCCTTGAACTTGGACATCTGGTTCGATAGCTTGGCGATGGCAATGTCCATTGCCTCATAGATGTTATCTGATACCTCTTCAGCTCTGAAAATGTTCTTCTTAGCCTGAATGGTAGCCTCAATCTTAGATGCGTCTCTGAATCTTGAAAGAACGATAGTAGCTGATGCATCATCGTTGAAGTACTTGCCGAGTTTCTCGAACTTCTTCTCTATATTGCTCTGAAGCTTCTCGCTTGCCTTGTAATTCTTTGTAATAATCTGAATGTTCATAACCTTACCTCCTTAGGCGTATTATCCTGAGATTATTTTATCATATTACAGACGCTAAATGTGTAAAAAATATGGTAGTCAGCATCTTCTTGTCAACACATTATGTTGTGCTTATCGTGTAGAATTGTGTCATGACTAAACTGACAGACAATCTGCTCGACCTGGTATTTCCGCCAGGTCTTTACTGCAGCTGCTGCGGCAAGATAACAGATTCCTCCATGCCCTATCATCTGTGTTCCTCATGCATGGATCAGATAAAATGGGCGACAGGAAGAACCTGCAGCAAATGCGGGAAACCGCTTTCGGACACGGATCCCGCTGATACCTGCTACAGCTGCAGAGAGCACGAGCATCTCTATGACAGAGGCTACACCTGTGCTGAATACGGCTCATGTGAACGAGCCCTCATATTCAACCTTAAATACAACGGCAGAACAGATATCGCACCTATACTCGGGGAAGCAATCTTCGATATGCTCGAGGCAAGGGGCGTGATTACCGCAGGCGCCGGAGGCATCCGGTACGACATAATTCTTCCTGTGCCAATGAGCAGAGCAAAACAGCTTGCAAGAGGCTACAACCAGGCCGAGCTTATTGCCAGAGAGCTCAGCCTGAGATGCGGCATTCCTTACAGCACGAGGATTATCGAGAGAACGAGAAGCACCCGTGCGTTAAGAGGACTTTCTCCCGATGAGAGACGGCTTGAGATGACCGGGGCTTTTGCGCCATGCCATGATGAGTCTCTGATTCGGGGAAGGAGCTTCCTGATTCTTGATGACATTTATACTACAGGAGCTACAATAGATGCCTGCGCCGGGGTTCTGAAGGACAGCGGAGCGGGAGTTGTTGATTTTGTGTCTTTTGCATCTGGGGCTGATGTAGTAAAATAAGAAGACTACAGTTCGGTCATGTTCGTGGTTGAAAGTCCAGGCCAGCTACGGGCGAAGGGATCCACGTAAGCTGCACAGGCAAGAGTATCCGGCAGTGATCATGGCGTAGTTTAGAAGTAAGTCCTCCGCAAAGCGGATCAAGGCAAGTGTGGGGTCAAAGACCAGGTCGAGTGACCGGACTCGTAGTTTACTTAGGGAGGTTATTATTAAGCATGGGAAGTATTGATTACGAGAATGACATTTACTATGGGGATCTGATGCTCATTAAGAGAAGAGTAAACGAATGGGCGGAGAAGCATCCCAGAGGATATATGAACAAGTACGGCAAGATTCTTCTTAGCCTTGCGGCTCTTGCGGCAATCATTGGAGCGTACATGATTGACCCTACTGGAAGCACGAGTGCGCTGTCACCGCTTACGATCACGATTTTTGTAGCTTTTCTGCTCGTAATAATCGGAGCAAGGGCTCTTAACAAGATGACGCAGCCGCCTTTTGCCAAGCTCTACAATGTAAGATTTGAGGCAACAAGCAAGAGCATTATCTGCTATTACCAGCAGGGAATGAACGAGTTCTTCTACGAGATTAAGGATAAGAATATAAAGGAATGGGTCGTTGATGAGGAGGCATGGTGCTTCTATTTCGGAGGCAAGGCCGAGGTCAGAAGAAACACCAAGGAGGGCTTTGAGAAGATGGCAGAGGTCAAGGGCTTCTATATGCTGATTCCTTTCGACGAGTTCGAGGTTGATGACATTATCGCACCATATGGGGATCTTGTTACAAGAGCAGACGGAACACTTCGCCGAAGATTCATCTCTGAGGGCGTCAAGGCTCCATGCATTCTTAAGTAGACAGCACTATCGTTTCAA
>CAMFZN010000061.1 GCA_946006945.1 uncultured Clostridia bacterium
ATTATGCCTGCTATCGTTCATCAGTCGACGAATTCGCTGTATATTGCCTGCATTGCCTTCTCGAAATGCTTTGACTCTACGCCAATGATTACACTGATCTCAGTTGTACTCTGGTTGATCATTCTGAGATTAATGTTCTCTCTTGCGATTGCATTGAGTACTCTTGCAGAACTTCCCGGCGCACCCTTCATGCCGTTACCAACTACGGCGATAAGTGAGATATCTGTAAATACATCGATATCATCAGGTGAGAGCTGTCTTTCGAAGGCTTCTATAACATCATCGAGCTTGCCTTCGAGTTCTGAGCTTTCAATTACTACAGAGAGTGAGTCGATGCCTGTCGGCATGTGATCGAAATTGATGTGGTTCTCCTCGAGTATCATGAGCGCCTTTCTTACGAAGCCCATCTCCTTATTCATCATGTTCTTATATATTGAAATAACTGTAAAGTCCTTCTTTCCCGCAATTCCGCTTATCCAGCAGGAGCTGTCATGCCTGGCAGCTGAAGAAGACTTGCCTGAGGTAATAAGTGTTCCCGGTGCATCAGGCTCATTCGTATTTCTGATATTGATAGGAATATCAGATTCACGAACAGGGAAGACCGCATCCTCGTGAAGAACGCTTGCTCCCATGTATGAAAGCTCTCTAAGCTCCATGTATGAGATGCTTTCAATAGGTTTAGGAGAAGTAATGATTCTCGGATCCGCCATAAGAAGACCAGAGACATCTGTCCAGTTCTCATATATTTCTGCATCAACTGCTCTAGCAACGAGAGAACCTGTTACATCAGAGCCTCCTCTCGACAGGAGAGTTATGTCATCTGTTCCCTTTCGAGTACCGTAGAATCCCGGAAGCACTGCGTGTGAATGCCTAGACAGCTCAGTTCTAAGAGCATCGTTGGTCTCTTCTGCAAGGAGTCTTCCCCTTGAATCGAACAGAATAAGACCTGCAGTGTCTACGAAATCATATCCCAGATATGCGGCAGCAAGGAAGGCAGAGAGGTATTCTCCTCTGCTTACGATGTAATCCTCAGAGCAGCCGCCGTCAAGACGATTCTTAATTGCGGCAAGCTCGGAATCGAGATCTGCCTCAATTCCAAGGCTGTGCTTGATACCATTGTATCTGTCGGCAACAACCTGAAAGAGCTGTTCATAGTCTACGTTTCTGTCCTTCTGAGATTTGCACAGAAAGAGCAGATCTGTAATCTTGCTGTCTCCTGAGAAGCGCTTGCCGGGTGCAGATACAACTACATATCTTCTGGAAGAATCTGACTCGACTATACTCTTCATCTTGGCGAGCTGAATACCGTCTGCGACGGATGAGCCGCCGAATTTAACTACCTTGTTTCCCATATGTTTACCCCTTAAGTTATTCTGTTTCAGATAATATCACGAGCCAATACTAACGTCAAAAATGCTTCAAAAAAATGCATTAAAAAGTATGATAAATAATTGACAAACATCCTTGTACGATATAAAATACAGGCAAGTAATTGTACTGCAGTCTAAACTGTAGTTTAATATAGGAGAAACAGGTAATGAATCATATCACAAACATTCAGAAGTTTTCGATTCATGATGGTGACGGAATAAGGACAACGGTATTCTTCAAGGGTTGTCCTTTGAAGTGCGTCTGGTGTCATAATCCGGAAACGCAGAGATATGAGAGAGAGGTTCAGTTCGATGCAGCAGGCTGTCAGTCGTGCGGCTCCTGCGTGAACATCTGTACAGGACATGCTCTTCATCTTGAGAACGGAGTGCCGGAAAGGGACAAGGACATGTGTGTGTACTGCGAGAAGTGCACGGTGTACTGTCCTAAGGGACTTAGAGAGATTGTAGGCAAGGATTATACAGCTGCCGAGCTCGTAAAGGAACTAAAGAAGGATCTCATGTTCTACGAGGATTCGGGTGGAGGAGTCACTCTTTCCGGCGGAGAGGTAATGACGATGGATAAGGATTACATAACCGATATCGTCAGAAGGCTCCACAAGGAAGGCATTGACGTAACAATAGACACATGCGGTTTTGCACCATATGAGAATTTCGAAGCGATACTGCCGTATGTACACACTTTTCTTTACGATGTAAAGGCAATAGATCCCAGGCTTCATGAGGAGTATGTCGGAGTGGACAATGCTCTGATACTCGACAACCTCGTGAAGCTGGCAAGAAACGGCGCAAGAATATATATCAGAATACCGATGATTCGCGGAGTCAGCGCAACGGAGGAGAACATTCGGGCAACGATAGAATTTTTGCACGAGAACGGTATTGCACCTGCTCAGGTTAATCTGCTTCCTTACCACAACACGGGAAGTCACAAATATGCCAAGGTAGGTATGATATATCAGGGTGAAGAGCTTGAAGCACCTGATGATGAAGAAATGAACGCTTATGTTCAGATGTTTAAGGACGCAGGATTTACAAACACTCGCATAGGAGGATAGGAGACAATGGAAAAGCGCGGAATGAACGAAAGAATTCAGAAACTTAGAGAGATCTCAGTGACAACACCTGTTCACATCGATCTTGAGAGAGCAAGAATCGAGACTGAGGTCTACAAGCAGTGGGAGGGCAAGGTTTCAATTCCTGTCCTCAGATCAATGTCACTTAAGGAGTACTTCTCAAGAAAGACTCTTTATCTTGGCGATGGTGAGCTTATCATCGGTGAGAAGGGCTGTGACCCACAGGCTTCACCTACTTTCCCTGAGATCTGCTGCCACAGCGTTGAGGATATGGTAATCATGAGCGAGAGAGAGCTCGTATCATTCCACACAACTGAGGAGGACAGAAGAATCCAGGCTGAGGAGATTATTCCATTCTGGGAGGGCAAGGCTACAAGAGACAAGGTGCTTGCATCAATGACTCCAGAGTGGAAGAAGTGCTATGGCGCAGGAATCTTCACAGAGTTCATGGAGCAGAGAGGCCCTGGACATACTTGCGGAGGAGAGCAGGTATTCACAACAGGCTACCTTGACTATAAGGATCAGATCAAGGAGGCAATGGACAAGCTTGACTTCATGAACGATCCTGAGGCATTTGACAAGATGGAAGAGCTCAAGGCAATGGACATTGCCTGCGATGCAGTAATCATTCTCGGTGAGAGATATCACGCTCTTGCTCTTGAGATGGCTGAGAAGGAGACATGCGAGCAGAGAAAGGCTGAGCTTCTTCAGATTGCTGCCAACCTCGAGGTAGTTCCTAAGCACAAGCCACAGACATTCTGGCAGGCACTTCAGCTTTACTGGTTCACACACCTTGGTGTAACAACAGACCTGAACCCATGGGATGCATTCTCACCTGGACGTCTTGACCAGCATACAATCGGATACTACAGAGCAGACGTTGAGGCAGGAATCCTTGATGAGGAGAAGGCTCTTGAGCTTCTCGAGTGCCTCTGGGTTAAGTTCTACAACCAGCCTGCACCGGTTAAGGTTGGAGTAACACTTAAGGAGAGCTCAACTTATACAGATTTCGCAAACATCAATACAGGCGGAGTTACACCTGACGGCAAGGACGGTGTTAACGAGGTAAGCTATCTCATCCTTGACTGCATGGACGAGATGAAGCTTGTACAGCCTAACTCAAATGTTACAATCAGCAGAAAGACTCCTCAGAAGTTCCTCAAGAGAGCATGTGAGATCTCAAGAAAGGGATGGGGACAGCCTGCATTCTATAACACTGAGGCTCAGATTATGGAGCTTATCAATGCAGGAAAGTCACTTGAGGATGCAAGAAGAGGCGGATCCTCAGGCTGTGTAGAGACAGGAGCATGGGGAAGCGAGGCATATATCCTTACAGGATACCTAAACATTCCTAAGATCTTCCAGCTCACTCTTTACAATGGATATGACACATATTCACAGCAGCAGCTTGGTCTTGAGCTCGGCTACGCATGGGACTTTGAGACATATGACGAGCTTTGGAACGCTTTCAAGAAGCAGCTTGAGTACTTCGTAAACATCAAGATTAGAGGCAACAACGTTATCGAGAGAATCTTTGCTGAGTACATGCCTACACCATTCCTTTCGGTTGTAACTAACGACTGCATCCAGAAGGGTAAGGACTACAATGCAGGCGGAGCTAGATACAACACTCAGTTCATCCAGGGTGTAGGTATCGGAACAGTAACTGACTGCCTTGCTGCAATCAAGTACAATGTATTCGACAAGCAGAACTTCACAATGAAGGAACTCATCGAGGCAATGGATCACAACTTCGAGGGTTATGATGCAATCTTCAGAATGGTTCACGACAACTCACCTAAGTATGGTAACGACGATGACTACGCTGATGATCTCATGAAGGACGTATTCAACCTTTACCACGATACAATCGTAGGTCGTCCTAACATGAAGGGCGGTAAGTACGGAATCGATATGCTTCCTACTACATGCCATGTATACTTCGGAGACGTAATCCTTGCAACTGCTAACGGAAGAAAGGCTAATGTGCCTGTATCAGAGGGCATCTCACCTGAGAAGTCAGCTGATACCAACGGACCTACTGCAGTAATCAAGTCATGCGCTAAGATGGATCACCTGGCTACATCAGGAACACTTCTCAACCAGAAGTTCACACCTAATGTAGTTGCAGGCGAGGAGGGTCTTGATCACATGGCAAGCCTTGTTCGTTCATATTTTGCAATGGATGGACACCACATTCAGTTCAACGTAATTGACAAGCAGACTCTGATTGATGCTCAGAACAATCCTGAGGATTACAAGGATCTTATTGTAAGAGTTGCAGGATACAGCGACTTCTTCCGCAACCTTGACAAGCCTCTTCAGGATGAGATCATCAACAGAACTGAGCAGTCATTCTAGACTGAATATAGATGATGCAGGAGTTTATTAACTGTTAATAACGTTCACACCCCCTTTGTTGAACGTTGTTATATAATTATTCGTGTGAGAGGGATACGAATAGTGAACGGTCATCCGATATTGGATGACCGTTCATGATGATGCTACCAGTTGGTTATTATTATATAAATGGAGGTTTTTACAGATGAAAATTGGATTTCTAGGTGCAGGTGCCATGGGCGGTGCTATCCTTAGCGGAGCTATTGAGGCAGGAGTATTTGCACCACAGGATGTATACGTAGCTGACTTCAGCCAGGCTATTAAGGATAAGTATGCTGCTATCGGATGTAATATCTGCGACCAGAACAGCGATCTCGGTCAGGCTGATATCGTTGTTATCGCACTTAAGCCACAGTATGCACAGCCTGCAATCGAGAGCCTTGGAACTGCTCTTGAGGGAAAGGCTGCCATCTCAATCATGGCAGGTCTTAAGGCGGCTGATGTAAGAGCAATGATTTCCGGAAATGTCAGACTTCTCAGAACCATGCCTAATACACCGGCTCTCGTTGGCGCAGGAGCTTTTGCTCTCGATGCAGGAACTGACCTTACTGACGAGGAGAAGGCTTTCGCAGAGAAGCTCTTTGGAGCACTAGGAATCTTCGAGTGGATGCCGGAGCATCTTATCGACACTGCAACAGGTCTTTCAGGCGCAGGTCCTGCATATGTATACATGTTCATTGAGGCACTTGCTGACGGTGGAGTTCTCGAGGGACTCCCAAGACCAACAGCATTAAGACTTGCTGCTCAGACAGTATTCGGAGCTGCCAAGATGGTGCTTGAGACAGGAGATCACCCTGATGTACTTAAGGACAGAGTATGCTCACCTGGCGGAAATACAATCGTAGGTGTAAGAACTCTTGAGGAGCACGGCTTCAGAGGAGCATGCATCGATACAGTATCAAAGGCAACTATCAGAGCTAGAGAGCTTGGTCAGAAGTAATAGAAACGGAATATTGACGTGAAGAAGAACCTTAGACAGACTATCCTTGAGAGTGCTTTTGAGCTCTTTTTCGAAAAAGGATACGAAGAGACAACAATTCAGGACATCATTGATAGAGCTAATGTCGCAAGAGGATCATTCTACTATCACTTTCGCGGCAAGGATGAGCTTCTTAATTCGATTTCAGAGCTTCTTGACGATCACTACAGAGAGATTGAGGAGAACTTCCCTGATGACATGAACTGCTTCGAGAAGCTTGTCTACATGAATGGAGAGATGCATTCCTACATAGAGCATAATGTACCGTATGGGCTTATGGCCAACCTTTATTCAATGCAGCTTGTTAAAACAGGAGGTTTCAATCTCCTTGACAGAAACAGATACTATTTCGTTCTGATGAACAAGCTCATCGAAGAGGGCAAAAGAGAAGGCTCCATACGAGAGGATCGCTCAACAGAAGGAATCTCCAGGTTCTATTCGATGTGCGAGAGAGCACTTGTTACCGACTGGTGCATGAACAACGGAGAATATTCTCTGGGTGACTACAGCAAAGAGGTGTTCAAGTGCATGATTGCCGAATTAAAGGCATAGCAATGTTTCAAGAACTTTAGGGGTTAGGATATATGAACAGGACGCGAAGAGGCAGATTTATCGTCTCTTCGCGTCCTGTTCTACTTAGCGTGGATTGTGTTATCATTCCTGGACTGTCATACTTAGGGAGAAATGAAGCCGATAAAGATAACAGATTATAACTGAACTTTTATGACAGAGGAGGAATGACTATGAACCAGTATGTAACGGGGGCTGTAATTAAACAGCTTCGAGAGGAAAGGAAGATGACTCAGCAGGAGCTTGCGGATATTGTTCATGTGAGCTCAAAGGCGGTATCGAAATGGGAGACCGG
>CAMFZN010000062.1 GCA_946006945.1 uncultured Clostridia bacterium
TGGAAGAAATAACATGATTTATCGCCCGCTGCGGATTAGCAGCGGGCGTCTGCATATGAGGTGAGAATCATTAGTACTATTTTTCAGACAATACTGGGCTTTAGCGAGCAGAATCCTGAGATATCGAGATTTATGACCACCTGCTTCAGATGGGTGTTTGTTGTGCTCGCTGTTTATATTCTGCTCAAATCAATCCTGTCGCTCCTTTCGACAAGAGCGACGCCTGAGGTGTGGGGATATCTTTATGTGGAGGATGGTGTAAGCCAGCCGATAACACATTGGGAGAATGTAATAGGAAGATCATCCTCGGCAGATCTTAATCTTGAGATAAAGACAGTGTCGAAGAACCACGCAATTCTCAACAGAAGGTCGGGCGGCAGATGGATGATCAAGGACCTTGGCTCCAAGAATGGAACCATAGTCAACGGAACCAGACTGCTTCCGAGCAAAAGGTACATTATCAGCCCGGGCGATGAAATCAACATGAGCGGAGTTAAGTGCAGGGTTGCAAGCATGAGCCTCGAGGAAAGCAGGAACAACTCTCAGATGAGAAGCATGGACAAGTCTCCTGTGGCTCCTTGGCGAATAATGCTGGCTGTTACACTGTTCCAGCTGCTCACAATTATTCAGCTTGTAATTGGAATGGGAAGCGACTGCAATCCAAGAGATCTTCTGTCAATCGTTCTCCTTTCTGTTGTTATGTGGGCATATGTTCTTGTGTTCAGGAGCAAGGGAAGAAAGGGCTTCGAGATGGAGCTTATCGCATTCTTCATGTCGACAATTAACCTGGCGGTTGCGGCAACATCGGCACCCGGAAGTGCAATCAAGGAATTGATAGCTCTGTGCATGGGTCTTGGCCTTATGATATTCATGTGTATTTATCTCAGAGATCTTGATAGAACAAAGAAGGTAAGACCTGTTGTGGCAGGTCTGTCTGTCGGACTCCTGCTGTTCAACCTTGTTTTCGGAACTGTAAAGTATGGAGCAGCCAACTGGGTAAGAATCGGAAGCTTCGGCTTCCAGCCTTCGGAGCTTGTAAAGCTCGCGTTCATATGCATAGGAGCTGCAACGCTTGAGGAACTGTTCCAGAGGAAGAATACTATTCTTTATGCACTCTTCTCTCTGTTCTGCCTCGGATGCCTTGCTCTTATGGGCGACTTCGGAACAGCTCTTATATTCTTCGTAACATATCTTGTAGTATCCTTCCTTCGAAGCGGAGACTTCTCGAAGCTGATACTGACTGTTGTAGGCGCGGGAATCATGGGTCTTATGGTCTTGAGGTTCAAGCCGTATATTATGAATAGATTTGCTGCCTGGGGGCATGTGTGGATGGATCCTGACGGCTCTGGCTATCAGCAGACAAGAACGATGTCCTTCGGTGCAGGCGGCGGCCTGCTTGGACTTGGTGCGGGAAACGGCTCTCTTAAGTATATTCCGGCTGCCGATACTGACCTTGTCTTCGGCTATGTGATGGAGGAGTGGGGCTTCATTATTGCTGTTTTGCTCGTGCTCTGCATCATAACGCTGTCGCTTTTTGCCGTTAACTCCATTATCGCCGGAAGATCGACCTTCTATACTATTGGAGCATGCGGTGCTGCGACGATGTTCCTGTTTCAGACAATGCTCAATATCTTCGGAGCAGTAGATCTCTTCCCACTGACGGGAGTAACCTTCCCGTTCGTGTCGGTTGGAGGAACAAGCATGATAACCTCGTGGGCAATGCTGGCTTACTTTAAGGCGGCAGACATGCGTAAGGATGCAAGCCTTGCCATAGGAAAGACGGAGGAGGGAGATTATGCGTAAGCTTGAGAAAAGATCATGGATATGTCTCGCTCTTGCCGCTGTGCTTTTCATAGGAATAGTGATATTCGGCTGGAGATTTGTAACAAGTGGAGGAGACTGGGCAAGCTTCTATGGCAACACACAGATATATACCAATGGAGTAATCAATAGAGGAAGCATCTTTGACAGGAACGGCGAGCCTCTCCTTGAATGCACAACAGATGGAATGAAATACAACGCCGACAGGGATATCAGATGCTCAACTCTTCACGCTGTCGGTGACCCTAAGGGAAGCATAGCGACCGGGGCAATCAACATGTGGAAGAGCGAGCTCATCGGTTATGATATCCTGAACGGCACATATGATACGTCAAAGGATGGACAGAAGATAAAGCTTACCATCGATGCGAAGTCAAACGCTGCTGCATACAGGGCACTTGCCGGACGAGACGGCACCGTGGGAGTGTTCAATTACAAAACCGGAGAGATAATGACAATGGTCAGCACACCGACTTTCGATCCGAATGGTGCGGCCCCTCAGGACACGACATCGTCAGTTTACTTCAACACATTCCTGATGGGAACTCTTACACCGGGCTCGAACTTCAAGCTCGTTACTGCTGCATCTGCAATCGAGTCGGGAATGAACACACAGGGCTTCAGCTTCACTTGTGACGGAACAAATGCGATAGGAAGCGAGAAGATTACCTGCGTAAGACCGCATGGAACTGTTGATTTCAAGAATGCTCTTGCAGTATCCTGCAACGGTGCCTTCGGAAGCATCTCAAGAGAGATAGGCGCAGAAGCCCTTGCGGAGACAACAAGAAAGGTTGGGCTGACAGAATCCGTAAATGTCAGCGGAATAGAAACTGCAAAGGGAAGTTTCACGTTCCCGACAGACAACAGCATCAAGCTGAGCTGGGCCGGCATCGGACAGGCGGAGGACCTTGTGAATCCATGCACGATGATGGTGTATGTAGGTGCGATTGCCAACGGAGGAGAAGCGGTTCAGCCATCACTTATCAAGAGCTCCAATTTCCTTAAGAATCTGACGGGCGGCAAGTCGCTTGGCAATTATCTCGATGAGTCAACTGCAGACACCCTGAAGGACATGATGAAGCAGGCAGTAAAGACCTCTTACGGCGAAAGCAATTTCCCAGGCCTGGATCTTTATGCAAAATCAGGTACTGCAGAGGTCGGAACATCCCGCTCAAACAGCTGGTTCGTCGGCTTCATTGATGATGATGACCATCCATATGCATTTGTCGTATGGGTAAAGGGTGGCGGCTCCGGATCGGAGACCGCAGCACCGATAGCAAGAACGGTTCTCAATTCACTTATTGAGAATAACTAGCACAACATGATGCAAATAAAAATCGGCGCAGACATCATGTCTGCGCCGTATTATTGCCAGATGCTACTTTCTGTCTTCAGAAGATGCTTCGTGACGAGCAATCTGAGCTGACGCCTCAACTCTTCTCTCGTTCTCGATATCCTTCTTGATCCTAGAGATTCTTCTCTGGATATCCTTGCTCTCTCTGATGGCTGCTTTTGCACGTGCCATTGCCTTCTTCTCCTCCATCTCAGCTTCGCGAAGCTTCTCCTGGTTACCGGAAAGAAAAGCCGGCTTCTTGTACTCAATCTCGATTGAAAGACGGAACTTTCTTATTGCCATGAGCAGAATAGATGCTCCAACAAGCGCCAGTGTCTGAATGTTAAACAGCATGCTGTCGAAGAACATGTACACTCCTATGGCAAGGTTGAAGATGGCGATTACAAGATATGTATTCTCCTCTCTTGAATTGCCTCTGATTACGAGCCTTGCCTCGGCAACCGATCTCGCGCCCTCGTATGACATGAGAAGTGCAAAAAGCATCTTCACTCCGATGTCATCTACCAGCTGTCCCGAGAGAAACGCGATGCCCACGATAATCATGATTACGCTCTGCGTGAGATATTCCTTCTCAAGATTAGTGGAAAGCTTGTCAGCACCTCTTAGCATAAGAAGCTCGCAGGCGCCTACGATACAGAATGAAATTCCTATTATAAAAGCAACCGAACCTATTGCAACGCTCGAGTTGGCGATACAGAAAGTACCTGTTCCGAGCATGAACAAGCTCGCTAACATCATTATTAATCTCATGAATTAAACCTCCATTCAGTGACTAATAATTGTAGCATTTTTATCTCCTGCTTTCAATGACAGCAGGGTGAACAATGGCTGCGATCCTTACGATGCACCTGAGAGGGATTTACACGGTCTGATATGCAACACACTGCTCTCTCTTCATGAAGAAATGTATTCCCTGCGATGAGTCTCTCCAGCGATCCTCCTCAAAGCCGTTGGCGGGCTCAACCCATTTGCCTACCTCATAATAGAAATTCGGATCAACGGTCGACTGCGCCCAGGTATATGATATGGTCTCATCGATACTCTTTATGGACAGGACCTTGGCTTTGTCACAGCGGCAGGAATCCATGGTTGCAGACACCCTCCTTGCATCAGCGGGAACAAGAAGCTGCACGACACGCCACTCAGTGCAGCACTTCCATGCGATGAAAGCGCCCTCCTCCGGGCAGGCGAGGCGGTAATACTTCGTATCATCGTCATAGATAATATCATTCAGAATAGCATATTCAAGGATGCTTGCGTAGAGGTTGGAGCCTGAGATGTCGGTGCCTGAAAGATCAAGATATCTCATGCCTGCCTCGGTAACATCGGCGTGTGTTAGATGTGCCTTTCTCATCGAACAATCCTTAAACCATGTCTTGTGAAGGCTTGCTCCGTCAAGATCTGCTCCATCGAGATTAACACTCGTGAAATCAGAACCGCTGAAGTCTATATTCCTAAGATCCCAGCCGGATAAATCCATGTTTTCAAAGGAACGGTTCTTAAGCTCAATAGGCGAACCGGGCTCTCTTTCTGATACGAGCCTCCTTACGCTTTCAATATCTATAGAAGTATTCATAACAATCACCTTCTTTACCATACTTCATATCAACAATTACATCTTGATTTCATTGTAAAACAACACATTTGTTAAAACAATATCAAAAAAATACACTTGTTCTGAGGAAAATTTGTATCATAAAACAAAAGAAGTGTTGACTTTGCCTTCTTTGTAGTGTTTAATAGATATACATCAATTGAATAACTAACTGAAATAGAGGTTGCGGAGATTATCAGTAGCCGGTGATGCCGGGCGAAAGGATGATCCGCCGAAGGGAGCAATCCCTGGGACGTTGTAATAAGATGCAGCGGACTGTCACGCAAGTGGAGCGCTATTCAGTGGTAAGACATATTTTGTTATGTCCGGTAGTACCATGGATACGTTTCAGCGTTATTCATGGATTTTTTATTATCAGACATTATTGGAGGAAAGAAAGAATGTTTAGAAGAAGACCCTTTTACATCACAGGCCTCGCAGCGCTGATCGTCCTTTCGATGTCAGCAGTAGCTTTTGCTGAGGAAGAGGCAACATGTGCACTCTACGCTACACCCTGGTCGCTCGTACCGCCGCTTGTAGCTATCGGACTTGCACTTATCACCAAGGAAGTATACAGCTCGCTCTTTATCGGAGTTCTGTCAGGTGCAGTTCTCTATGCAGGAGCAAGCTTCTCCGGAATCACAGCACACCTGCTTCAGGATGGAATCATTGCCAGCCTTTCTAACCGCGGTAATGTAGGAATCATCATCTTCCTCGTAGTTCTCGGAATGCTCGTTGCAATGATGAACAAGACAGGCGGATCAAAGGCTTTCGGCCGCTGGGCAGCAACTAAGGTTCACAGCAGAGTAACAGCTCAGCTTGCAACAATCGGGCTTGGATGCCTTATCTTCGTAGATGACTACTTCAACTGTCTCACAGTAGGAAGTGTAATGAAGCCGGTAACAGACAGATTCAATATATCAAGAGCTAAGCTTGCTTACCTTATCGACGCAACAGCTGCTCCTATCTGCATCCTTGCGCCAATCTCATCATGGGCTGCTGCAGTAAGCGGATATGTTGAGGGACAGAACGGACTTACAGTGTTCATCAATGCCATCCCATATAATTTCTATGCACTGTTCACAGTTGCAATGATGATCATGATTACAACAATGAAGTTTGATTACTCAAAGATGGCTAAGTACGAGATGAATGCAATCGAGAAGGGAGATCTCTTCTCAGGACAGTACGCAACAGGCTCAATCGCTGATGATGAGGGGAGCGAGGAAGGCAAGGTTATCGACCTCATTCTTCCTGTTATCGTACTCATTGTATGCTGCATCCTCGGAATGATTTATTCAGGTGGCTTCTTCTCAGGAGAATCATTCGTAAACGCTTTCGCGAACTGCGATGCCAGCGTTGGCTTATCTCTTGGAAGCGTCATTGCCCTTGTTATCGTAATTGCATACTATGTGGTTAGAAGAGTTGTAAGCTTCAAGTCAATAATGGAGTGTGTACCTGAGGGTCTCTGCCAGATGGCATCACCAATTCTCGTACTCACACTTGCATGGTCACTTAAGGCAATGTCAGACAGTCTTGGACTCGCAGTATGTGTATCAGGCTGGGTAGAGAACCTCGGCTCGGGCGTTATCAGCCTTATCCCTGCATTCCTCTTCCTTGTTGCCTGTGGACTCGGAATCGCATCAGGAACATCATGGGGTACATTCGGAATCCTTATCCCAATCGCCCTTGCAATCACAGAGAGTCAGCCAACACTTATGATTCCTGTAATCTCAGCATGCCTCGCAGGCGGAGTATGCGGAGACCACTGCTCACCTATTTCTGATACTACTATCATGGCAGGAGCAGGAG
>CAMFZN010000063.1 GCA_946006945.1 uncultured Clostridia bacterium
GGCTTGCGTATTCTACTTGCCTGCCTTCGAAATCTTGTAGATACCGATTGTCAGCATTGGGATTACGTAGATTACGAGGAAGCCCCAGCATGCTGTGCCGTAGCCTTTTGCGATAAGGCCTGTAAGTCCGAAGGTTGATACGCCTACTCCGATGAGTACGAATACGAGTGCGAGTACAGGGCGAAGTCCTGATGGAAGCTTTCCGGACTTCTTCTCTACTGTAGCCTCGATTCTGTCTGTAACAGCCTTGATGAAGCCTGTTCCCGTCTCGATGAGTGTACCGAAGAGTACGATTTCGAAGAGGATGTAGAGCCACTTCATATCGAGCATGTCGAAGATTACTGTTACAGGAACCTCTGCAGCTGCTACCGTCGAGAGGTTACAGCCCATTGCGAGGAGCAGAAGAACCGCTGGGATTACTCCGATAACGCCGGCGATTGCTCCGCAGGTAACTGCTTCTTTTCTTGATTCAACGTCTCTTACTGTGTAGAGAAGCGCAGGTACGATTCCGAGGTTGTAGAATGAGTACTGAAGTCCGCTAAGGAACCAGTTGCCTGTTACCTCACCCTTTGCAATCTCAGATGTAATGTTGCCGCCGAACTTTGTGAATACCATAATAAGGAAAATGATATATACAATGTAAAGAACGATTGACCACATCGAAAGAACCTTCTCGATAGCCTCTGTTCCCTTTATTACGAGGAAAATCATTCCAACAGAAAGAATGATTACGCCCAGCCAAGGTGTTGCGCCTGTAAGGCTGTTAAGCATGCTTCCTGCTGTTGCATTGATTACTCCAAGTACGATGAGCATGAGTATTACGTAGCATACCTCATAGAGGAAGCCCGCCTTGCCAAGCAGCTTTCCCATCATTGAGTTATAGTCGAATGTGCGGAAGTTTCTTACGAACTCGAATGTTACTGCGCAGAGAAGTGACCATACAACAGTAGTAACTACCATTGCAAGGAGTCCTCCGAGCATTCCGTTAACACCGAAGTACTGAGCAATCTCAGCTCCTGTTCCGTAACCGCCTCCGATTACCACGCTCTGGAATATAAAGCCCGGTATCAGATATTTCATGATGCCATTTTTGTTCATTTGTCGTTCCCCTTTTCTTTTGTTTTATATATCAATTCGCACACTGCGCTTCATGATCATATTTGGTTCCGGGTTCGCCGGCCCGGATAATGCGGTTTGATGGCCGCGCAGACGCTTATTACCAGCCTGCTCTGAAGCGAAATACCTCATCACTTATCTTTCCTGCCTCGAAGTCGCTCATTGCCTCATCGAGAATTGCGAAGCCCTTCTCAAGCTGCTCCTTAGGAATGTTGAGAGGCGGCTGCACTCTCAGGATATTGCCCGCAACTGATATTATGATAAGACCCTTCTCGTATGCTCTGTACAGAATCTTGTATACTCCGTCAGGATCGGCTGTTCCGTCCTTCCTGACTACGCCGATTCCCATCGAGAAGCCGAGATTTCTTGTAAAGCCTACGATATCGGGATGCTTCTCCTTAAGCTCTGCCGCAAGTCTTTCTGCAGTCTCAATGTTCTCCTTCAGTGTCTGCTGGAACTCGTCTGTCTGATAGTAGTCAAAAGCCGCGATTCCCGCAGCGCAAGCAATCGCATTTGCACCAAGCGTGAACAGATGTGCCGGAGCCGGCAGACAGTCCATAATCTCTGTCCTTGCCATGAAAGCTCCGAGAGTCAGGCTTCCTCCTATCGACTTGCCCATGATTATTCCGTCAGGCACGATGTCGTAATGCTCGATTCCGAAGAACTTACCTGTACGGTAGAAACCCTGCTGAACCTCCTCTGAGATGAACAGAATTCCGTTTGCCTTGCATAGCTCATACAGCTTCTTCATAAAGATCGGATGAGCCGGAAGAAGTCCTCCGTCGCCCTGAAGCGGCTCTATTACTACTGCCGCAACCTCGCTTGCAGGAAGATATGATGCGAAAGCCAGCTCCATCTGAGCCAGGCAGTCTCTTTCAACCTCCTCATCGCTCTTGTCCACTCCGTAGAACGGGAAGCTGTATATCTCCGGAAGGAAAGGTCCCATCTTCTCCTTCATCTTTGTTGTGCATGTAGTCATTGTCGCGGAGCCGTAGGTGCTGCCGTGATATCCGTTAATGAATGTGATTATCTTCTGTCTTCCTGTGTATGCTCTTGCGAACTTTACCGCAGCATCGTTGGCATCTGAACCGCAGTTGCCGTATGCCACCTTGGCAGGGATACCGCCGGGATACACGCTTACGAGTCTCTCGGCGTATTCCACACAAGGCACGTTATATAAATATGCGGAGGTGTACTGTGTATATTTGTCAAGCTGCTCTCTAATCGCTTCCTTTATGACTGGATTCGAGCTTCCCATATTAAGGGATGATGCGCTTGAAAGAAAATCTATAAACTGATTGCCGTCGAGATCGGTGATAATGCTGCCTTCCGCTCTTTCAACTGCAAGGGGGTAATAAGAAAGATGCTGACATGGAGCAATCACCTTATTGTCGCGCTCGATGAGCGCCTCTGATCGTTCTGTTCTCATAATAAAAACTACTCCTTCAGAAAAAGTGTTGATTGTTTGTGTATTACTACAATATTGTGTAATTATATGTGGTAAATACACAAATGTCAACGCTATTTTGTGGAGTAGTTCAAATTTTCCTCTATTTTTTATTTTATGTCTACAATTTGCAGTCTCTTTGTCTGCGTATTTCGTACATGATAATCGCGGCGGCATTTGACGCGTTAAGTGAGTTGATTCTTCCCTTCATAGGAATCGAAACTACGAAGTCGCATTTCTCCTTGACGAGTCTGCTGATGCCCTTGCCCTCGTTTCCGATGACGATGCCGACAGCTCCATCAAGCGAGCATCCGTAATAAGGCTGTCCGTCCATGTCCGCAGCGCCGATCCAGAGACCTTTGTCCTTCAGTTCCTCTATGGTTCTCGACAGATTGGTAACCTGAACGACAGGCATGTTCTCAATTGCGCCGGCTGCGCTTTTTGCCACGGTCTGGGTGAGCGTGCAGGCTCTTCTCTTAGGAATTATGATTCCGTGGGCACCGGCACACTCAGCCGATCTTATTATCGCACCGAGGTTGTGAGGATCTGTGATCTCATCGAGCAGGATAACGAACGGTTCCTCGCCGCTCTTCTCTGCACGAGCCCAGATATCCTCCATTTCGGAGTATTTGTACTCTGACACCTTTGCCGCAACGCCCTGGTGTCTTTCGCCGGGAGCCGCCATGGCCTCGATTCTTTTTTTGTCAACGATATCTACTATTACGCCCTTCTCTCTGGCGAGCGCCTTGATCTGAACGATGGAGCCCTCTGCGCCGTCAGCGATAAATACTCTCTCTACCTCTCTGTCGCCCTTCAGCACCTCGATTACAGGGTTTCTTCCAACAACAACCTCAAGGCCGTCAGTACCCATGTAATCCCATTCTCTCTCTTGAGCCGGGCGCACCTCGGCAGGTCTCCTCCTCTGAGGCTTTGGTCTTGAAGCCTCATAGCCTGCGCCATAATCTCTTCTGTTCTTTCCGCCCCTCTTCGGCCTGCCGCTTCTTGCGGAATCGTTGTATCTCTTGTTATCTCTTTTGCTCATATCCCTATCCTTAATATCCTATTTCTTTCTTTCGTATGTGCAGATTCTGTAGCGTATTCCGTCGTCCTCCATCACGTCGCTTTCGACGGTAACCTCATAGCGGTCGTCCTCGTCGATGTTGGTGATGAAGGTGTCGGCGCCGAAGTCTCCTTCAAGCTTGGTGATGTACAGCTTGTCACACAGCGGATACAGCCTGTTATACATGCTGGCTCCTCCGATCAGGAAAACCTCATCAGGCGGATACTGCTCAAGCTCCTTTAGAAGCTCCTCGTCCGAGTGGACAATAATACATCTTTCGGCCTCGAAGTCCGGATTGGACGTCAGCACATAATTGGTTCTCCTGAACAGGCCTCTTCTGTTAGGCAGGGACTCGAGAGTCTTTCTTCCCATAACCACAACGTGGTCCATCGTCTTGTACTTGAAGAATGCCATATCTCCCGGAACCGAGGCAAGGAGGCCGTTATTCTTTCCTATTCCCCAATTGTCATCAACAGCAACTATCATGTTCATGGATATACCTCCTTATATCGCAACAGGTATGTTCTTCACCTGAGGATTCTTCTGATAATTCTCTACTATTACATCATCAACAGTAAAGTCATAGAAGTTCGTAATCTCAGGATTGAGCGTCACCTTAGGTGCAGGATACTGCGGTCTTTCGATAAGCTCCTTTACGATGTCAACGTGCCTGTCGTATATATGAGCGTCGCTTATTACGTGAACAAGCTCGCCCGCCTTCAGGCCGCTTACCTGTGCGAACATCATGAGAAGCACAGCGTACTGAACGACGTTCCAGTTGTTGGCAGTCAGAATATCCTGAGACCTCTGGTTCAGAATTCCGTTCAGCGTGTCTCCCTTGACGTTAAATGTCATGCTGTATGCGCAAGGCTCAAGATTCATCTCCTGAAGATCGCTGAAGTTATAGATATTTGTCATAATTCTCCTTGAGTATCTGTCGTTCTTAAGACACCAGAGGACATTGTCCACCTGGTCCATCTCCCCTTGCTTGAACTTGTACTTGATTCCGAGCTGATATCCGTACGCCTTTCCGATCGAGCCGTTCTCGTCAGCCCACTCGTCCCAGATTGTACTGTTAAGCTCATTAACGTTGTTCGATTTCTTCTGCCAGATCCAGAGGAGCTCGTCTACGGCCGACTTTATTGCAGTCGGTCTTAGAGTCAGAGCGGGGAACTCCTCCTGAAGGTTGTATCTGTTAACTACACCGAAGTTCTTTATGGTGTGCGCAGGTGTGCCGTCCGGCCAGTGCGGTCTTACCGGCATTCCCTCCGTGCTGAAGCCGTTCTCGATTATGTCGCGGCACATGCTGACAAAAAGCTCATCCGCCTTGCTCATCAATTTCTCCTCTCTTTCGTGCAAAACTACTTTCTGATTATACATTATCCCCCGCAGGGCCGCCAGCATCCCGGCAGACTGCAGGACTGTCTATTCTATCGATTTGAGGGACTCCGTCATGCTGATATTATCAAGCCTTCTTCCCATCGCAATATTAACAACAAGCGCAAATACTATCGTAAGAATCACAGCGAACACATATCCCGAGACGGTTATTCTCGTCTCAAAGTATATCATGCTGACAACAATGTTGTTTATCACGAAGTCAAGAAGCCACTTTCCAAGAGGTATTCCTGCAAAAGATGCGGCAATCGTAAGCATCATGTTCTCCCTGAAGACATACTGAGATACCTCCCTCTGGTTGAAGCCGAGGACCTTTATCGTCGCAATCTCACGAATTCTCTCAAGAATGTTTATATTGGTCAGATTGAAAATCACTATGAAGGCCAGAAGTCCCGCACACAGTATTACCACATAGACAACCATGTTAAGACTCTTCATCATTTTCTCGACTCTGTCGAGTGTATCTATGCTGCATATTGCGGCGGACACATCCTCGTGCTCAGACAGGACTCCTGTAAGGTCTCTGACATCCTCGTCCGAGGCATCGTCACCGAGCCTTACATATGCAGCCTTGATGGAAGGGTTTTTGCCCATGCCGGTCTTGTACGTATCTGTTGTTACATATACATACTCGCCGACATAATACTCGCAGATATCCGCTACCGTAACCGTCATCTCGCTGTAGCCCTCCTTGACGGTTATCTTGTCACCTGCTTTTACCCCAAGTTCCTTCTGAATCTTCCTTGTAATTACCGCCTCGCCGTCTCCGGGATAGTCAATCTTCCTCTCTCCGTCATGAAGGTCAATGAAGCTTCCGAAGTCAGGTGAATCCTGCGCTACGAGAGTGGCTGTTGCCGAGCTCTCGCCGGCCTTGACGTCGGCACTTGCAGAATGCATCATCAGAACCTCCGCATCAGCATTTCCGTCCTTCTTCACGTATTCGGTGAACTTATCCTGCTCTCGAGGAGTCATGCTGTCTCTGAACATCACCTGGCTGTCGTAGAGCGAAATCTCCGTATACTGATATTCCGCAACCTTCGACACCGTAGTATCGATGCCGAAGCCGGCAACCAGAAGAGCCGTGCATCCGCTTATTCCAAGAAGCATCATAATAAAGCGCTTCTTGTAGCGGAAGACGTTCCTGAATGAAACCTTGTACAGGAAGCTCAGGCGGTTCCAGAGAGGCGTGATTCTCTCGAGAAGAATTCTCTGACCCGCTGGCGGAGCCTTAGGCCTTATAAGGTCGGCAGGTTCTGACTTGAAGCAGCTTCCTATCGAAATCCATGTCGCAAAAACCGCGCATAGCAGCGCCGCTCCTATCGACAGTGCAAAAAGCACAGGATCGAATACGAACGGAACCGTATCCTTAAAGCTGTACATCATCGTATAAGCCTTCCAGATTACTGCAGGGAACACCTTGCAGCCGGCAAAAAATCCCAGCACCGCGCCGATAACCGACCCGCTTGCCGCATAGAACAGGTACTTGCCCAGTATTGACGCATTGCTGTATCCAAGCGCCCTGAGCACTCCAATCTGTGTCCTCTGCTCCTC
>CAMFZN010000064.1 GCA_946006945.1 uncultured Clostridia bacterium
TCTGAACAGATCAGGTGGCTTTCCGGAAGGCTTCTGGATGAGGAAGAAAGAACAAGGGAGCATGTAACTGACGGAAGACTCCTGATTGAGCAGCTGCTGCTCGAATGGGAGTCGATGCTGGAGGATGACTTCAGGCTTGAAACGGACACCTCAAGGCTTGAGGCTTTCAGCGGTGATTTCGCAATTGGAGACATGAGAAGGATTTTTGATAATCTGGCATCTAACATATCCAAATACGCAGATTCGGAATATCCGGTATACATGGCGGTTGAAGCGACGGAATCAGAGCTTGTCATTAGACAGAGCAATCATATTCTCAGGAGAGATGAAAACTCTCCTGTTGAGAGCAGGGGCATCGGCCTGTTGTCTGTTGAGCAGATTGCCGGGGAAATGGGAGGAGAGCTTAAGGTATCAGCTGATGGTGAGGTATATTCAATTACTATTCTCCTTAAGCTGTAATCTTCAGAATTCTTCAGAATTATTGACAGAATTTCTTCAGAATCTCTTGCTATCATTTAGTCAGCAAAGGGAGATAACAAAAATAACCCTGTGAATAATGAAGCAAACATAAATGATAATGAAAGAGAGGATATACATATGAACGCACTTGGAGCAATTCTAATTCTATTCATAGGCATCAGCCTCATTACTGTAATTACATTGCTGCTTAACATCGTAATCAAGGATGAGGGCAGGCAGAAGCTGGTGTTTTACTTCACAGCAGCCTGGAGTATGGTAATCGCCTGGCTAAATGCAGGTGCACAGCCTTCGAACTTCATCGCCCAGCAGGTGACAGCGTGGGCAATTGGAGGTGTTGCGGCAGCAGCGCTTATCTACCAGCTGTACTCAAGAACATCAGCTTCACTCAAATTCGCCAGAATTGCAGCCTGCACTTCAATGGTAGCGGGAGCGGTATACCTGTATCTCGCGTAGTAAATAAAGATATAGAGCGGCAAGGTCGCAGACTATATAGAGAATTCATCAAAGACACCACCCTCTGAGCGGGGTGGTGTCACACTTATGTCATAATTGAAGCGATAATATCACTGTGCTACAATCGATAATATCATTAAAGTGTGGAGGACAAAGTGCGGTGACAAGGGAAAGCATCAGATGGAAAAAAACACAATACAGGCTTTTCAGGATGGTATCCATCGGAACCGTAAGCGACACTCTGAGCCGAAGCTATGACATAATAGACTCGGCTGTTCTTATTGTGAATCTTGCGGCGAGCTTCATGCTCACTTTCGAAAGCCTGAGAAGCTCTTGCGGCACTCTCCTTCATTTTGCTGAGTCTGCTACTGTATTGTTTTTCGCCATAGATTATGTGCTGAGAATACTGACGGCAGAATGTCTATTCCCTCAGGAGAAACGCGCGGGAGCAATATGGAAGTTTATTACATCAGGTGCGGGAATCGTTGACCTTCTGTCATTCCTGCCGTTCTATCTTCCATTCTTCTTCCCTGCCGGCGCAACGGTCTTCAGGATGTTCAGGGTGGCGAGGATATTCAGACTGTTCAGGATTAACGCATACTACGATTCTATGAACGTAATCACCTCTGTACTAAGCGACAAGAAGCAGCAGCTTCTGTCGTCGGTATTCATCATCATGATATTGATGCTTGCGTCAAGTCTGTGCATGTACAGCGTGGAGCATGAGGCTCAGCCGGAGGTGTTTCGAAATGCCTTCTCGGGTCTGTGGTGGGCGTCCTCAACTCTGCTGACCGTAGGATACGGAGACATCTATCCGATAACGACTACGGGCAAAATCCTCGGTATGTTAATAACCTTCCTCGGTGTGGGTATGGTCGCAATCCCAACCGGTATCATTTCTGCCGGCTTCGTCGAGCATTACAGCAGGATAAAGCGCCTCGGAGAATACGGATTTGAGACGGACATGCACTTTGTCGAGATAAAGCTTGCGGGCACAGATTCGTGGACCGGCAGGACGATAGAGGAACTGGGGCTTCCCGGGAGTCTGGTAATAACTCTGATTATTCGTGACGGCGAATCGGTCATGCCTGAGCCGGGTCTTAAGCTTGCGAATGGCGACAGACTGATAATTGCATCTGAATCACTCAGGACAGGAAGCGGAATTGCACTTAAGGAAGTTATTCTAAAGAAGAATCATCCATGGAACGGTGAATTCATTAAGGATCTCGACATATCAAGACAATCCGACGTGGTGCTTGTCAAAAGAAATGGGAGATCAGTAATTCCGAGAGGTGATGTAGTGCTGTGCGAGGGAGACAGAGTTCTTCTGTACAGCAGGAGAAGCAGCAAACCGGAACGCGGCTCAGATTATGAAAAGGGAGTAAGCATCGATAATGATATCTGATAGAAATAATACCGGTACCATAAGAGCAAAACACAATTCAGTAAGCCGGGTGTCTGTCGTGATGCTGTGCCTGCTTATGCTTGTTTTTGCATTATGCTTCTGCGGCTGCAGCGAGACGGGAACTGATGATTCAGCCTCGGAGCTGGAGGGTCTTACGGAGCTTGAATATGAAGGGCGTGCTGCTGTTGAGGTAAACGGCGGCATGCCGTATTTTAGTGAGGATGAGTACGAGGAGGAATCGTATGACAGGTACTTCCGGCTTGACAGATATGGAAGATGCACCGGCGCCATGGCATGCCTTGGCGCTGATTTGATGCCGACAGAGGAGAGGGGAGACATCTCATCTGTTAAACCATCAGGGTGGCAGACAAGTGAGTATTCTTTCATTGATCAGGGAAAACTGTATAACAGATGTCACCTTATTGCCTTCATGCTGACCGGGCAGAATGCCAATGAGAGGAATCTGATTACGGGGACGCGATACATGAATACCCGAGGCATGCTTCCGTATGAGATTGAGGTTGCGGATTATGTTATGACAACGGGCAATCATGTTCTATACAGGGTGCGACCGGTCTATGAGGGTACTGACGAGGTAGCCTCCGGTGTCCTTATGGAGGCATTCTCGATTGAGGATAGAGGCCGGGGGATATGCTTTAACGTATATTGCTTCAATGTGCAGCCAGGCGTTGTAATTGACTATAGCGACGGCTCAAATCACAGGGACGAGAATGCTGCTTCTCTTGAAAGCGAGGGAGGAAAGAAATACGTTCTAAACACGAACACTCATAGAATCCATGCACCTGACTGCCCAAGCGTTTCTGATATAAGCGATTACAACAGGCAGGATGTGACAGCAGATATCGATACATTAATTGCTGCGGGCTACAGCAGGTGCGGCAATTGCAACGCAGAATAGAGTTTTTCTTGCGATTGTCAGTTTTTATGATATAGTAGACTTGAATAAATATATGGAGGAATCTGCATGAATATTGAAGATTGCTATCGCAGAATGGGCGGAAGCTATGAGGATGTAATGATGCGTCTTCCGAGTGCATCTATGGTGGAGAGATTTGCAGTAAAGTTCCTTGATGATGGGAGCTTCGAGGAACTCGGACACCAGCTAAAGTGCGGTAACAGAGAGGCTGCGTTCAAGGCTGCTCATACACTTAAGGGCGTAAGCTCAAATCTCAGTTTTTCAAGACTAAGTGAATCAACGGGTGTGCTGACAGAAGCGCTTAGACCTTCAGACGCTGTTATCAATGAACATGTTCATGAGCTTTATAGTTATGTAAAGAGAGACTATGAGCTTACGATTACAGCAATAAGAGAGTTCGTTGAGCGTAAAGATAGATAACACCATCTATACAGAGTCCGAATCATATATGGTAACAACCGGCGAGCAGGAGGAAAGCTCTTCAAGCTCGGTTTTTGATGCATATTTATCGGAAGAAGGTGCAGATAAAACGTTACGGGAGAAATATAAGAACATGAACAGCAAGAAAACTATTCTTATCGCTGAAGACGACTTTCTCAACAGAGAGCTGCTTGCAGCACTGCTTTCAGACCATTACGATACAATTGAGGCAGAGAATGGACTTGAAGCACTAGATATATTAAGACAACACAAGGATGCCATATCGCTGGTACTCCTTGATTTAAATATGCCTGTAATGGATGGCTACGGATTCCTTGAGGAAGTAAAGAAAGATGAGGAGCTTTCTCTTGTCCCTGTAATTGTGACGACTCAGGAAGGAAGTAAGGGTGTTGAGGTTGATGCCCTGAAGAGAGGTGCGACGGATTTCGTTCCAAAGCCGTATAACAGGGAGGTGCTCATTCACAGAGTAGCGAGCATCATCAATCTAAGAGAGAATGCTGCCTTCGTTAATCAGATTAAGGAAGACAGGCTCACAGGTCTTCTTAACAAGGATTACTTCTGCATGATGGCAGAGGAACTTATTGCGGCTAATCCAGACATAGAATACTCAATACTGTGTACTGATATTGAGAATTTCAAGCTCTATAATGATGTCTTCGGCTTTGAAGCAGGTAACGATCTTCTGAGAGAGCTTGCTCGTCTGATGAGAGAGGAGGTTGGAAGATTCGGCCTTTGCGGAAGAATGAATGCAGACAGATTCGTATGCATCATCGAAAGGGCAAGGGAGAGAGCCTGGAGAGACCGCAATGTAGAGAGAATTACAAGAGAGGGAGGTCTGCTCAAGAACAGTATTCTCAGATGGGGAATTTATGAGATTGAAGAAAGGGATCTTCCGGTAGATAAGATGTGCGACAGGGCACAACTGGCTGTAGACTCTATCAAGGACAAATACAACAAGTATTATCAGGTATATGATGAATCCCTTAGAGAGAAGATTCTTAGGGATAAGATGATTACAGACTCAATGCAGCACGCGCTTTCGGACGGAGAGTTCATGGTTTATCTTCAGCCGAAGTACAATCTTAGGGATAACCTGATGTGTGGCGGAGAAGCTCTCGTAAGATGGAACAGCCCTATTTTCGGCATGCTTTCACCAGGAACATTCATTCCTCTGTTCGAGAAGAACGGATTCATCTTCGAGCTTGACTGCTTCGTGTGGGAGACTGCATGCAGAGTTCTTAAGAAGTGGAGGGATGAGGGAAGAAATCTTGTTCCTATATCCATTAACGTATCAAGGACAGACCTCTTCAAGAGCAATCTTGTAGATACTCTGGTCGGATTGGTTGATAAGTACGAAATAGACCCATCTCTGCTTCATCTTGAGATTACAGAGTCTGCATATTCTGACAATCCAAGGCAGATTATCAGCACCGTGGAGATTCTGCATAGCAAAGGCTTTATCATTGAGATGGACGACTTCGGAAGCGGCTATTCCTCTCTTAATATGCTTGGCTCGATGAAGGTTGACATTCTCAAGCTCGACAGAGGCTTCATAGTAAACGAAACTGCAAAGCATCCTTCCCAGAGCATATTAAGCGATGTAATCGTAATGGCTCATAAGCTTCATCTCGAGGTTGTTGCTGAAGGAATTGAGACAGTAGAGCAGATTAACAGATTGAAGGCAGAGAACTGCGATATCGCACAGGGCTTCCTGATGGCAAAACCAATGCCGATAGAGGAGTTCGAGGCTCTCGTTGAAAGAAATGGCGCAGAGCCTGAGGCTGACCATCATATCACTTCTGCGAATGCGATAAAGAGAGGCCTTCTGATTGCAGATATTGACAGAGATTATGTTGCATCGGTAGAAAGTACTTTCAAGAATACATTCAAGGTATTCACAGCGTACGATACTGAGGGCACGATGAAGGTTATCGAAACTGCTGCTGAGCAGGAATTCGAGATGATATCAGTAATAATCCTGAGTCACTTCCTCCCTGATAACGGAGCATCAAGGATACTTGACGAAATCAGACAGAATCCAAAGCTCTGGAACATACCGGTACTTCTTCTAATAGAAGGCTCCTGTGACGCCCCAAGGCTTCCTGAGATGGATAAGGTGAATGACTTTCTCTGCAGGCTTCATCCGATGTTTGATCTTCAGAAGAAAATCGATCATCTGATTGATATCAACGAGTATCAGAGAGAGCTCTGCAACATCAGGGATGAAGCATACAGAGACTTCCTGACAGGTCTCCTTAACAGAAGAGGTCTTGATGAAGCAACCAGCTCCATAACTCCTAACGAGATGCCGATAGCATTCTGCATGTTTGACATAGATAACATGAAGGAGATTAATGATACCAAGGGTCATGACTGCGGCGACAGATCTCTGATGAAGTTTGCAGATGTTCTCAGAAGAAAGTCTTCTGACGATGATATTCTTGTAAGATATGGCGGTGATGAGTTTATTGCCATTCTAAAAAGAATAACCAATCCTAATGATGCAAAACTGAAATGTGAGGCTGTAATTAGAGAATTCAGAGAAGATCTTGCAGAAGAGGGAATAGAAGCATCCTGCTCAGGCGGAATAGCTATCTGTGAGAACAGGGTTAATAGCTGCGAGCTTGTCTTTGAGCAGGCTGACAAGGCTCTTTATGATGCAAAGAGCAAGAATAAGAACAAAGTTCAGATCTGGGGGGGGGTATAACGAAGTAGACCTCGAGAAATACTATCACGATATCTTTTCGAATGATGAGGATTCTGAGAGCAGCAATGCTTAGCTTACTAAACTCGGAGAATATGGCAAAACAAAACGCTTTGGTGTCAAT
>CAMFZN010000065.1 GCA_946006945.1 uncultured Clostridia bacterium
GAGGCGCGCCGGGCAGGTCGAAAGGCGCGCCAAGGGGGCGCGCTAGAGGGAGACGGATACTTCTCCGGAGCTTAGGATGAGGCGCGCCCTGTCCTGCGAGCGCTCGACGATAAGCTCGAAGTCGCTTGTAAGGCCGATTGAATGGGCCGCATAGGGCGAGGAGCCTGCGGGGCGGACCTCGAGGTCCTTTCCAAGGCTCATGCAGTTAGTCTCGTATATGTGGCGGAGGTCCGCTCTGACGGAGGCGCCGGCTGACCAGGTGCGGTCGTATTCGTCGATAAGGAGGGACGCGACTTCGCCTCTGGTGGGGAGCGCGAGCCCGCCGGGGCAGCCTGAAGGGGCGATCGAATGGATTATGCTTCCCATCACGTTCTTAAGTGATGGGTCCTCTGAGTGAGGTGGAAGCAGGTTGATTCCCGTTCCTACAATTATCCACGTGCCGCTGGCTGCCGTGATGAGCTCGGTCAGGATTCCTGTTGTTTTGCCCGAATCATTGTAGAGATCATTGACCCACTTGATTCTCAGTGGCGAGCCGGAAAACGGCGATAGAACCTTATGGGCAATGGCTGCTGCATATGGGGTTACATGCATCAATCCGGGATCTTCAAGCTCAGCACGGAAAGCATATGAAATATATATGCCGGTACCTTCAGGAGAATAGAAGCTCCTTCCATGGCGGCCGCGGCCGCCGGTCTGCCTGTCAGAGATTACAGTCAGACTGCCTGAAGATGAAGACGCCTCGTCTATGAGGCGGCGAATGTAGTTGTTAGTTGAATCAACTGTCTCAAGCAGAGTCACACCAGGCCTTGACTTGAGACAGGAATAATCGTTAAGCATATCTGTCCTCCTTTTGACATAATTATAATTGGGGGCGAGGGAATCTGAAAGGATAATTATGAAAAGAGCAATAGTAACAAATGATGATGGAATTAATTCACAGGGAATAAGGGACCTTGTGAAGGCACTTTCCAATTACATGGAGGTATATGTTTTTGCACCTGACTGCCAGAAGAGCGCGATGAGCCAGGCTCTCTTGTTTCGTGAGCCTATAACCGTAAGGGAGAGAAAGGTTAGCGGGGCAAGCTATGCGTGTGAGGTAAGCGGATCTCCTGCAGACGCAGTAAAAATCGGACTTAGATATTTCTCAGAGAAGAAGCTGAGACCGGACTTTGTATTCAGCGGAATAAACCATGGCGGCAATACCGGCAGCGATATAGCATATTCCGGAACCTGCGGAGGTGCAAGAGAGGGTGCGATGAACGGCATTAGATCAATTGCACTCTCAGTTGCAGACCACGAGGCAAGAGAGTTTGATTACATCTGTTCAATCATTCCTGAACTTGTAAAGATAAGTGAATCACTTAAGCCGGAGACATTCCTGAATGTCAATTCGCCAAACCTGCCTGCATGGCAGATAAAGGGCGCGAAAATCACCCCGGCTGCGGATCATTTCGATGGCAAAACATACACTCTCACGCCGGATGAATCGGGAAGACTCTGCTACGGCATCGAGCATACAGGGCATGATGTGAATGCTGATAATGATTTCGCTCTTGTCGGAAACGGATATGCCACAATATCGCCGATCAGCATTTCGCTGACCGATGAGGCAGCCCTGAGAAAGCTTCGCGGCATGAGCTTTGACAGTACTTTCGCGGTAATGATCGACCTTCAGGAGAAGCTTCTTCCAGCTCTAAGGAAGCCGGAAAGAATAGAGGCAAATGCATCGAAGCTTCTTCGCTCGCTTGACAGAATGGATATTCCGGTATTTGTTACAGAGCAGTACTCCAAGGGACTGGGACATACAACGGAGAAGCTGATAAGCGCTGCAGGAAGAAAGGCGAGATACATTGACAAGGTTGCTTTCGATGCTTTCAGAGAGAAGAGCTTTGAGAAGGCTATGAGCTCTGCCGAGGGAAGGCATGTAATTCTGTTCGGTGCGGAATCTCATATCTGCCTCTATCTGACGGCCAAGGGATTCCTCGATCGCGGATTCGAGGTGCATGTTGTCCGTGACTGCTCAGGATCAAGAACCAAGGAGAACCATCAGGCGGCAATGAACGAGCTGTCTCGCCTTGGAGCACATGTTGAGACCTGGGAGACAGTGATATACGAGCTGCTTGGAGACTCGCGTCATCCTGCCTTCAGAACAATCTCGGAAATAGTCAAGGAGGACTAGGGAATTGAACATTTATTCGTTGTAAATGCAGGATATTGATGATATAATCACAAAGTGTGTTTTGTGAAAAAAACAACACATACAGATATAGGGTAAATGTTTAAGAAAAGGAGACACATAATGAACAATAGCAAGAGATGGGTTGTTCTTTCAGTAGCAACTATTTCACTTCTGTTCCTTGGACTGATCTATGCATGGTCAATCTTCAAGACACCAATCAGTGAGATGTTCCCAATGTGGACTGTTTCACAGCTTTCGATGACATTCACAATCGCAATGTCAATGTTCTGCATCGGAGGATTCGTTGGAGGAATTACAGGAAAGATCTTCAGCCTCAGGGTTAAGTTCTTCATTTCTGCAGCGCTTCTCTTCGTATCATTCTTTGGTACTTCACTTATGAATCCTGCTAATCCAGGCTCAAGCCTTGTTATGCTCTACTTCTTCTACGGCTTCCTCGGAGGCGGCGGAGTAGGTTTTGCATACAATGCGATTATCGGTTCAGTAACAAAGTGGTTCCCAGACTGTGTAGGTCTTGCATCAGGAATCATGCTCATGGGCTTCGGTCTTGGAGCGCTTATCCTCGGTGGTGCAGCAAGCTCAATGATGGCATCAAGCCTGGCTGTTCCGGGAACTCTTAAGATTCTCGCCGTAGCTATCGCCATCGCAATGGTTCTTTCAGCACTTCTTATTGTTGCTCCAAAGGAGGGAGAGGTTCAGGCTGCTCCTTCAAAGGATGATGCAGCAAAGGATGCTCCAAAGAAGGAGGTAAAGAGCTTCACAACTGTAGAGATGCTCAAGGCTCCATCATTCTGGCTCTTCGAGATCTGGAACGTATCACTTTCAGCAGCAGGTCTTCTTGTAATCAACAGTGCAGCTAATATCTCTGTTGCATACGGCGGAGCTGTAATTCTTGGAATGATTATCTCAGTATTCAACGGTCTTGGAAGAATTGTTAACGGAAGCACTATCGACAAGAAGGGTCCAAGCTTCGCGCTTCTTGCCTGCACACTTTACTTCGCAATCGCAGGAGTACTTCTCGTTGCAGGAGATGCGATGAACTCACTCGTTCTTGTTATCGCAGGACTTATTTTCGTAGGACTTGGTTTCGGTGGATGCCCTTCACTTACTTCAGCATTCATCAGCAGACAGTTCGGACCAGCGAACTTCCCAACCAACTTTGCTACAGCTAACTTCTCACTGATGGCTGCAGCAACAATCGGACCTACAATCTCTGCAAAGCTTCTCGAGGCTTCACAGGGTGCTTACACAACTAACTTCTACGCAATCTGTGCTTTCGCAGTATTCTCACTCGTTCTCTGGGTGTTCCTGGCAAAAGCAATCAAGAAGGAAAGCAACTAGAAGACATCTCTCCGGCCGTGAGATTAGCGGTACAGAGATGAAGAAACCAGACTAATTAAAGAAGACAGATTCTGATGAAACAGAGTCTGTCTTTTTGCTTGCAATTCAGAACTGAATAATCGCTGCCTGTCTTCTGCAGGATACCTATGAAAGATTCAGAAGCACAATTGCGGACATAGCGAGTGCCATGCCGACGTAATCGCGCCTGCTAAGGGATTCATGCATAAAGAGCAGATTGATCAGATTCACGAAAATAACGACACCAAGGCCGTATGAAATATATGCCATATATGCCGGAATCACGTAGATTGCACGAATAAGGAATTTTGTCGACAGATAATTGGACAATCCGAGCACGAGTCCGTAAATAACGTCGAAGCGGTTCATCTTCTCGCGGCGAAGCAGGCATACAAGTGCGCATATGATGAGTGCGGCAAGAAAGGTGAGTGACAGGAAAATATCCTCCAGCGCGTGGTCACAGAATGCCTCGAAAACCTTGGACATCGTATCTGCCATTCCGCCGCATATAAGCATGGGGATAAGCAGCCAGCGGTATCCTGAAGCATATGTGTCCTGCGGGCTTGGGTTTTCTTCTGCTTTGCAGCATACGTCTGTCGGTGAACTGCCGGACTTTGTTTTGCCCGTAACTCGCCCAGGAACTGAAATGACAATAAGCGACGCTATTGCAATGAGGACGCCTGCAGTCTGTGCGGCATTCGGATATTCCGAGAACAGAAATATCGACATCAGAACCGGAATCATCAGGCCCATGTGGCTTAAGGATGCCGATACCGTCGCCCCGTTCTTGTGGATGTTAAGCTGAAGAAGGAGGAAGGTGGACACGTAGAAGATTCCGTTGATTGCAGCCAGAACAGGCACCTGACCTAGCTGCGAAATGCCGATTGCGTCAGAGCCGCGAAGCACAAGCATACTGCCAAAGAATACCGCAACCACGTAGTTGACCAGCAGAAGCGAGGATTTGTTTGAGGTTTTTCGCTCGGCCAGCTTCATAATGAGAGAGTTGCCGCTGCTGCAGATTATTGAGAGAATCAGGTTGATCATAAATATCTTATATCTCCGTTTTAGTATGTTTTGCGGGGAGCACCCACAGCTTGCTTCGATTTGAGAATTTATGCAAAAGGCATTTAGATGCGGGAACCGATGCTGATTCCTACGGCGACACCGCCTACGCAAAGCACGAGCGAAAGAATAATATATGCACATGCTGTCAGGTAGCTTCCCTGCTCAAGCAGTCCGAAGGTTTCTGCCGAGAAGGTTGAGAAGGTTGTAAGACCGCCGCAGAGACCGGTCTTAAGCAAAAGGATCTGCTGCGGAGATAGAGCAAGGCGGTCGGCCCTGGCGATGATGTATCCGATAAGGACTGCTCCAATAACATTTGTTATGAAGGTGTTAACGGGATAAGCCGAGCTGCCAAGAGGCACACGGCTTATTAGATATCTGATAACCGAGCCTGCAAAACCGCCGGCTCCGACGCTTAGACAGCTTAATAACATGACAACTCCTTAGGGTATGATATGGTTCTATTCGAAATACAGTCTTATTGCATCAGTGACAGTCTCTGCAGTAAGAACCCTGACTCCTGAAGCACGGCCTCCTGCTGAATCAGGTGCTGACGAGGCCTTGCCTGAAGGCGGAACAATTACTGTATCGTAGCCCAGGCGCTTTGCCTCGGCTACGATTTTGTCGATATTGTGCACTGAGCGGAGGCGGCCGGTCAGGCCGACCTCGCCGACTGCGACGGTCCGATGCGGCGAGGTCCGCTCGCGAAGCGAGCCTGCGACCGCCAGGGCAACTGCGAGGTCGGTCGCAGGGCTGCCCGGCCGCACACCGCCGGCCACATTCACATACACATCGTAATCGAGCAGCCTTATGCCGGCCTTTTTGTCCAGAACGGCGAGAATCATGTTAAGCCTGTTGCTGTCGATTCCGATGGACGTCCTTCTGGCGAAGCCGGCGGTAGCCCTCGCTACGAGCGCCTGTATCTCAAAAAACACCGCTCTTGAGCCCTCGTAGCTCGCTGAGATGACGGCGCCTTCTTCGCAGGCGCCCGACTCAATAAGTCTTCCGCTAAGGTCGCTTACCTCCTTCATGCCCTCTGATGTCATCATGAAGGCACCTATTTCATCTGTTGTTCCAAATCTGTTCTTAAAGGCTCTTAGAATTCTGAGATCCTTGTCCCTCTCTCCGTTGAAATTCAGCACGCAGTCCACCATGTGCTCAATCGTTTTCGGTCCTGCAAGCTCGCCTGACTTGTTGACATGCGCAACGATTACGATAGGAATATCTGTTGTTTTGGCAAGCTTCATTAGAAGGAGAGAGCACTCCCTTACCTGCGATATGCTTCCGGACACAGACTCAAGCGTCTCGGTATACATTGTCTGAATGGAGTCGACAATCAGAAGTGAAGGCTTGAGCTCTTCGCATACAGTCGCAACATTCTCAATGGATGTCTCCGGATAAATCAGCAGACTGTCCGGAATATCGCTGCACACTCTGTCCGCGCGAAGCTTGACCTGCTCCTCAGACTCCTCACCGCTCACATAGAGGACAGGACCTCCTGACGCGGCAATATTCGAAGCTGTCTGGATAATCATGGTCGATTTGCCGATTCCCGGCTCTCCGCTTATTAGAACAAGAGAACCCGGCACAAAGCCTCCGCCGAGAACCCTGTCGAACTCACTT
The DNA here is from genome assembly GCA_946006945.1 of uncultured Clostridia bacterium. Lineage (GTDB taxonomy): Bacteria > Bacillota > Clostridia > Peptostreptococcales > Anaerovoracaceae > Crickella. Next base: position 6,242 of record CAMFZN010000065.1, read on the forward strand.
ATTCCGGATGACAGCCTTGCACCGGATGCCCTGCCTGTTCCTACGTCCCTTAGACGCACAGGGGCAGTGGGCCTTGCGGCCCCGAGGCCGGCGCCGCCCGCCACGCGCGAAGACGCGCCGCCGGCCGGCAGCTTCTGCTCCACTATCGAATTCCAGGCTCCGCAGAAGCTGCACTGCCCCTGCCACTTAGCGAATTCGTTGCCGCATTCCTTGCACATAAATACGGATTTGCTTTTCTTTGCCATC
>CAMFZN010000066.1 GCA_946006945.1 uncultured Clostridia bacterium
AGTAATGTGTAAACCTGTGTGCTCTCATTGGAGTGAGCAGCATGGGAATGATTCATATATGAAAGGGTTAGAATAATGGCTAAGCAGACAATTGATTTTAATGACAAAGATGTAAGAGACAGCTATAGACATACTTCGTCTCATATTCTTGCTCAGGCAATAAAGAGAATCTGGCCGGAGGCTAAGCTTGCGATAGGACCATCGATAGATAATGGTTTCTATTACGATATTGATCTTGATTACAAGATTACAGATCAGGATCTTCTCAAGATTCAGAAGGAGATGAAGAAGATTCAGCAGGCTAACTATCCTATTGAGAGATTCGAGCTTCCAAGAGAGGAGGCAATCAAGTTCTGCGCAGAGAGAGGCGAGGACTACAAGGTAGAGCTTATCAATGATCTTCCTGAGGATGCTGTAATTTCATTCTATAAGCAGGGTGAGTTTACAGATCTCTGTGCAGGTCCGCACGTAGCATCTACCGGAGTTGTAAAGGCAATCAAGCTTACAAGCATTGCCGGTGCTTACTGGAGAGGAGATTCCAGCAGAAAGATGCTTCAGAGAATCTACGGTACATCGTTCCCAAGTCAGGAGGAGCTGCAGGCTTACCTTGACAGAATTGAGGAGGCTAAGAGAAGAGATCACCGTAAGATCGGCAAGGAGATGGATCTCTTCATGATCGCAGATGAGGGTCCGGGATTCCCATTCTTCCTTCCTAACGGAATGATAATCAGAAACGAACTCGAGAAGTTCTGGAAGGAGGAGCATTATAAGAGAGGTTATGAAGAAATCAGAACACCTCTGATTCTCAATGAGCAGCTCTGGAGAACCTCAGGTCACTGGGATCACTACAAGGAGAACATGTATTTTACTCAGATTGATGATGAGGATTATGCAATCAAGCCTATGAACTGCCCTGGTTCGATCCTTGCTTTCAAGAGAAAGATGTGGTCATACAAGGAGCTTCCTGTTAGATATGCTGAGCTCGGACAGTGTCACAGACATGAGCTTTCAGGAGCTCTTCACGGTCTCATGAGAGTAAGAACATTCGTACAGGACGATGCTCATATCTTCATGCTTCTTGAGCAGACAAGAGAAGAGGTAACCAAGGTAATTCAGCTCTATGATGATATCTACAAGATGTTCAATCTTCCATATCATATTGAGCTTTCAACAAGACCTGAGAACTCAATGGGTACCGAGGAGGAGTGGAATACTGCTGAGGCAGCACTTAAGGATGCAATTGAGTCAGTAGGAGTACCTTATGTAATAAATGAGGGAGACGGAGCATTCTATGGTCCTAAGCTTGACTTCCACCTTGAGGATACTCTCGGAAGAACATGGCAGTGCGGTACTATCCAGCTCGATCTTCAGATGCCTCAGAACTTCGACATCACATATGTCGGACCTGATGGAGAGAAGCACAGACCTCTCATGATTCACAGAGCGGCATTTGGTTCTGTTGAGAGATTTATCGGAATTCTTGTAGAGCATTTTGCAGGAAAGTTCCCTCTCTGGCTCGCACCTGTACAGGTTAAGCTTCTTACAGTGACTGAGAAGAATGCAGATTATGCTCAGGCGGTTGCTGACAAGTGCAGAGAGGCAGGCCTCAGAGTAAAGCTTGATATCAGAAATGAGAAGATCGGATACAAGATCAGAGAGTCAAGAAATGCAAGAGATTCTTATATCTGCGTTATCGGAGACAAGGAAGCTGAGGATAATACACTTTCTGTAAGATCGATAAAGACAGGAGATCTTGGATCAATCGATGTTGATGAATTCATCAGCAGACTGCAGGAAGAGATTAGAACAAAGGCTATATAGTCTGACTGAATTATTCCAATAGAACAGGAGAATTCGTAATGGCAATTAAGTATAAAAGAGTGCTGATTAAGCTCAGCGGAGAAGCTCTTGCCGGAGATGACAGATTCGGCGTCAACCCTGACATGACACTTAAGACTGCTGCACAGATTAAGGAGATCAGGGATGCCGGAGTAGAGGTTGCAATCGTTGTTGGAGGCGGCAACTTCTTCAGAGGCAGAACAGGAAAGAGCATTGACAGACCTACAGCAGATTACATGGGAATGCTGGCAACTGTAATGAATGCCCTTGCACTTCAGGATTCACTTCTTTCAATCGGCTGTGAGGCTAAGGTGATGACTGCAATAGAGATCAGAGATATGGCTGAGGGTTACTCAAGAAGGAAGGCTCTTGACTACCTGAATGAGGGCAAGGTTGTTATCTTTGGCGGAGGTACGGGAAGTCCGTTCTTCACAACAGATACTACTGCATCTCTTAGAGCTGCTGAGATGGGAGCAGAAGTCCTTCTTCTTGCCAAGAATATTGATGCGGTATACTCAGCCGATCCAAAGCTCGATCCGAATGCTGAGAGATATACTGAGCTCACATATATGGATATCATCGAGAAGGATCTTAAGGTTATGGATCTTACAGCAGCTACCCTATGCAAGGATACCGGAACAAAGATATATGTTTTTGCCCTTGCAGAAGAGGGTAATCTGATGAAAGTAATTAACGGCGAGAATGTCGGAACGCTAATTAAATAACGGAGGAACAGTCATGACACATCATAAGAAAACCCTAGAGGAAAGAATTGAAAGATCAAAGGATGTTCTAAAGGAGAATCTCAATACTGTAAGAGCAGGAAGAGCTAATCCTGCACTTCTTGACAAGGTAATGGTTAACTACTATGGTGCGCCTACACCTCTTAAGTCACTCGCTAACATCTCGGTTCCTGAGCCAAGAACACTTCTTATCAGTCCTTTCGATGTAAGCGCAATCGCTAATATCGAGCATGGTATTAATGAAGCAAATATCGGGATTAACCCTTCCAATGACGGAAAGGTTATAAGACTTGTTATTCCTCAGCTTTCAGAGGAGAGACGTAAGGAGCTTAACAAGCTTGTAAAGCAGTATGGAGAAGATGCAAAGGTTGCTGTTCGTAATATCAGAAGAGATATTAACGACAAGATTAAGAAATCCGAGAAGGATGGAGAGCTCACAGAGGATGATGCAAAGAATGCACTTGATGAGACTCAGAAGATTATCGACAAGGCTGTGAAGGATATCGATCAGATTGTTGAGGCAAAGAACAAAGAGGTAATGGAAGTATAATTATTTTGGACATACGACCGCAATGCGGTCGTATGTCTTATTTGGCAGATTTCCTGCAGATAGGAGTAAGAATGGCTTCAAAGGAAAGGAGCATGCCTAAGCATGTAGGTCTGATAATGGATGGCAACGGAAGATGGGCCAAGGCCCGTATGCTTCCGAGAGTCATGGGACATAATGCCGGAACAAAGACTTTAAAGAGAATTGCTTTAAAGGCGTCCGACATGGGAATAACAAATCTGACAGTATATGCCTTCTCAACAGAGAACTGGAAGAGAAGCGAGGAAGAGGTCAGCGGAATATTTAAGCTGCTGGTCAAATTTGTCAATTCCGAGCTTCAGGAATTAAAGGATAAAAATGTCCATGTAAATATTCTGGGAGATAGGGATAAACTTCCAGATTATGTTTGTGAGTCGCTTGATAAGCTGGTTGGGGAGACATCTCACTGCGATGGAATGAATTTCAATATTGCGCTTAATTATGGAGGAAGGGCTGAGCTTGTCAGATCCGTAAAGGCAATATGTGAAGATGTCAAGGCTGGACGAATTGATGCAGATGATATTGACGAGGAACTGATTTCATCACATCTTTACACAGGCGAGAAGAATATTCCGGATGCAGATCTTATAATAAGAACAAGTGGAGAAGAGAGGCTGTCGAACTTTCTTGTATGGCAGGCCTCGTACAGTGAGCTGATGTTTACTGACACTCTCTGGCCTGACTTCAGTAATGAGGAATTCGAGGATATGATATTCCGCTATATGGGAAGAGAGAGAAGATTCGGAGGAAGAAACGAGGAAGACAAATAATGAAGACAAGAGTTATTTCAGGTATCATGATGGCACCTCTGCTGCTAATTCTGTATTTCAGAGGCTTTGTGCTGATGGCTGCATGTGCAGTTGTTGGAATAATCGGTGCCAAGGAATTCTTCAGCGGATGGGAGGCACTGGGAGTAAAGCCGTCAAAGAAGATAGCTTACGTATCTGCTGCGGTGCTTTATATTGCAACCGTATTAGAGCTGACATCGAATGAATTTATCATGTTCTGGCTCGTTGCATCGATTGTAGCTGCGATGATGTATGGATGGAATATTACTGACAGAGGACCTTATGATGCGATGGCAACAGTCCTCGGTGTTGTATATGTTGTATTCTTCTCATATCATATGGTGCTTATTGACCAGACTAATTACGGAATTCTGATATGGCTTGTTTGTCTTTCTGCTTTTGGATCAGATGTTATGGCTTATTTCACAGGATACCTGATTGGAAAGCACAAGCTGTGTCCTAATCTGAGTCCAAAGAAGACGATTGAGGGCGCTGTAGGAGGAGTTGTCGGTGCGGGGCTTCTCTGCGGATTATTCGGATTCTTTTTTGCACGAGAGATTCTTATACACACGGTTATTATTGGTGTAATAGGCGGTGCAATCTCTCAGGCAGGAGACCTTACAGCGTCTGCGTTTAAGCGCAAAATGGGAATTAAAGACTACGGCAATCTGATTCCGGGACACGGGGGAATCATGGATAGATTCGACAGTGTGATATTTGTTGCACCGTTCATTTACTATTATATCTGGGGCGTGTTTGGCATGCTTGGACTATAGGAATAATACTATGAAGAGAATACTGATTATGGGGAGCACTGGTTCGATTGGGAGCCAGGCTCTCGACATTATAAGAGATAATAGGGACAAGTTCTGTGTAACAGGACTGTCGTGCAGAAGCAGGGTTGATGATCTTATCAAGCAGATAAGAGAATTCAGTCCAATTGCTGTGTGTACGGGAAATGAAGCTGATGCGAGAAAGGTAAGCAGCCTGTTTCCTTCACTTGAGGTGTACTATGGAGATGAGGGGCTTGTAAGCCTTGCTGATACACCGTCGGATATTGTGCTCAATTCCCTGATGGGAATAAGCGGTCTTGCTCCTACATACAGGGCAGTAACAAACGGCATGGATATAGCTCTTGCCAACAAGGAGACTCTTGTGACAGGAGGAAGTCTGATTACTGATTTATGCATGGAGAAGGGAGTTAAGCTTCTTCCTGTTGATAGCGAACACAGTGCAATTTTCCAGTGCCTTCTAGGTAATCAGAATCAGAGGATAAAGCGTATTCTGCTAACAGCTTCCGGCGGCCCGTTCAGAAAGAGCAGCATTGAAGAGCTAAAGAGTGTGACGATAGAACAGGCTTTGAATCATCCGAAGTGGAGTATGGGCTCTAAGATTACTATTGATTCTGCGACAATGATGAACAAGGGACTTGAGGTAATCGAGGCAAAATGGTTATTCGATGTTGAACCTTCAGTGATTGATATTCATGTCCATCCTGAGAGCATCATTCATTCGATGGTAGAGTTCGAGGATAATTCAGTTCTTGCACAGCTTGGACTTCCGGACATGAGAATTCCAATCAGCTTTGCATTTAACTATCCTGAAAGACTTCCACTTAAGGGTGATAGTCTTGACTTCTTTACGATGGCAAGTGAGCTTCACTTCGAGAAGCCTAGAAGAGATGTATTCAAGTGCATTGACCTTGCATACAGAGCGCTACATGAGGGTGGAAGCAGTCCGGCAACTCTAAATGGAGCAAATGAGGAGCTTGTTGCCATGTTCTTAGGCGGCGAGATAGCTTTTCTTGATATTCAGAATACAATCGAGAAGGTAATGGATGTAAGCAGAGTCACGAATCCATCTTCTGTAGAGGAAATACTTGAAATTGATGCGGAAGCCAGAGCAAGGGCAAGAGAGCTGGTGAAGAGATGATAACGGCAGTTCTTTTTATAGTGCTTCTCCTTGTGCTTGTAATACCACATGAGGCAGGTCACATGATAGTTGCCAAGCTCTGTGGAGTCTGCGTGGAGGAATTCTCGGTTGGAATGGGACCATGCATACTTAAGAAAAAGATTGGAGAAACTCTTTACAGCCTGAGACTTCTTCCTTTAGGAGGATTCTGCAGGATGAGGAATGGCGACGAAGAAGGCTCTGACCCTGATGATCCGAGAGCATTCCGGAACAAAACAGCAGCTCAGAAGATAGCTATTCTGTGCGCGGGAATAATGATGAACGTTATTCTTGCGTGGATCATTCTTACCGGAATAGCGGCATATACAGGTGTGGCAACAAATACACTAAGCGATGTGGTCAAAGGCAGCCCTGCATATGAGGCGGGAATATCTGCAGGCGAAACCATCGTAGAGATTAACGGAAGCAAGACACCATTATGGGCAGATACTCTTGAAGAACTTTCTTATGTTACTGAAGATGAGCTCGTTGAGATGAAGCTTAAGTCTGAATCAGGAGTCAGAACGGTTTTCGT
>CAMFZN010000067.1 GCA_946006945.1 uncultured Clostridia bacterium
CTAAACTCAGGTAATACTTAAAAAAGGAGATTCGACCGGCGAATCTCCTTTTTATTATTGTTGCTTAGAAATAATCATATCCGCCATGAACATCATAGCAGCTTCCGCTTAGATAATCATTGTTCAGAATCTCATAACACAGGCTTGCAACCTCCTCCGGAGTTCCGAATCTGTGTGCGCCGATTTTTCTGTTGATTCTTTCATAGCTTTCGTCGCTTCTTCCGTTCTGCCATCTTGTCTCGATGAAGCCGGGAGCTATCGAATTGACAGCCACCCTTTTGTCATTAAGCACCTTAACAAGCGACTTGGCGAGAAACATCACGGCCGCCTTTGATACGCTGTATACAACGGATGATGAATACGGTGCCTGCCCTGCATGGGAGCCCATGAACACAAGGTTGGAATCCTCCGCAAACAGCGGCTTAAGCTCCTTAACAAGAAAGGCCGGAATGGTTACATTGGTATCCATCACGTTTCTCCATACATCAATTGTGTATTCCTCAAACGGAAGGTATGTTCCTATGCCGGTATTCAGCACGCACCAGTCGATGTGATCTGTCTCCTCACGAACCTTCTGTGCAAAAACAAGCATCTCATCATAATCCGACATATCCGCTTTTATCAGAACCAGCCTGCATGCTCTATCCGAAAGCTCTTCGTCCAGCTGTCTTGCCGCTTCATCGTTGTGACCGTAGTTGACTATTACAAGATCATCCGCTGCTGCCTCTGTTACGATTTTCTTTACTATCGCTTTACCTATGCCGGATGTTCCGGATGTAATCAGTGATACATTAGACATTATTTCTCTCCTGTCATCTATCTTTATAGCTCCATAAGTCTGTTGAACAGCTCTTCAGGAACGTATGGCTTCTGTCTGTGAATAGGATCACCGAAGTTGGTCTTTGGATAAGCCTTTACATCTACAGGAAGCATTACCTCGACCAGATTTGGCTGAGACGGATCTATTGAGTCAAACACCTTCTCAACATCCTCAATGCTCTCTGTTCTGTATGAGTTAAGTCCATATGCCTTGCCGATAGCTGCAAATGATGGAGTATCATAGCCGCCCTCAGCAAGAGCACCGAAATATCTTCCCTCGAATATGTCATCCTGCTGCTGCTGAATCAGTCCAAGTGAGCAGTTGTTCATTACAGCTATTGTAATAGGAAGTCTCTCTCTGACAACCCACTGAAGCTCCTGAATGTTCATCTGGAAAGCTCCGTCTCCTGCAATGACAAGTGCCGGCTTGCCTGTAGATATTGCTGCACCTATTGCTGCAGGAAGAGAGAAGCCCATTGCTCCATAGCCTCCCGAGAAAATCATCCTCTGTCCATCTCTAACCTTATATGACTGAGCTGTCCATAGCTGGTGCTGTCCTACATCTCCTGCAATTGTAGCGAAAGCTTCAGTTCTTTCACTTATTGCGGCAACAGTCTTATTAGGAAGTCTCTCATCACATGACTCATCAAACGCATCAAGCTCTCTTCTGAGCTCAGCGCATACAGAGACCCAGTCACTGTGTCTATCGCTCTTCTCAGCTCTCTCGTTCATTACATCGATGAGCCTGTTGCAGTCTAGAAGATACCCAAGCTCATTACCGTCTGCCTTTATCTTTCTCTCAAGCTCGAGAGGATCGATATCAACTCTTATTATTCTTGCGTCAACCGCAAAGCCCTCGAACTTGACACCCGTCTGTCTTTTGCACAGACTGTCTCCAAGAGCAACAATAAGGTCTGCCTTGGTGTTCATAATCATATTGGTGTATCTGTGTCCGTATGCAGAGCCAAGCATTCCGAAATTCAGCTCGTGGTCATATGGCAGAATATCTCTTCCAAGCATGCTCTGACATACCGGAATTCCGAGCTTCTCAATGAGACTTCTGACTGATTCTCTGTCATGCTTTGAGACTCCGTTGCCAAGCATGAGAACAGGTCTTGATGCAGCCTTTATCTCAGCAAGAATCTGCTCTGCGGCATTTTCATATGCACTCTCATCTTCCTTCTCCTCGCATGGAATGTCGAAGCCCTTCATTTCATCCGGATTAATCTCCATTCTCTGCATGTTCATAGGAAGGTCGATAAGTACAGGTCCCGGTCTTCCCTCAGTAGCATAGTAAAACGCTGCCTCGAAGGTCTCTCTTATCTCGGATGGATCCTTGATCATCCTGCAGTATTTAACCATAGGCTTCATTACAGATATTACATCCATCTCCTGAAATCCGTGCTGTCTTATGCCCTCAACAGGAAGATATTCTGTTGTGTTAAGCTGTCCGGTAATGAAAATAACCGGAGCACTGTCGAAATAAGCGTCAGATATTCCCGAAAGAAGGTTGGTTGCTCCCGGACCGCTTGTTGCATAAGCAACTGCAGGCTTGCCGGATACCTTCGCCTCGCCTACTGCGGCGTAAGCTGCTCCCTGCTCGTTATAACACACATGGTTGGTAAGCTTATCTGATCTGCCTATCGAGTCAACCAGATGCGCAATCATTGTGCCCTGGAATCCATAGCAATGTCTTATTCCCTTTGAAGCAAGGAATTCGACGATATAGTCGCTGCTTTTCATTTCGTCTCCTTTTATTCGATAATTGACTTGTAGTGCTCTACTGGAACAAGCTCTATAAGCTTGTCAGCGAGTTCCTCACGTCCTGTCTGCCTGAAGATTTCAGCCTGTGCGTTCATGCACAGCTCATTTACCGCAAAACCAAGATTATCATCCAGATATTTAAGTGTAACCTGTTCGTTCTCTGACAGTATCTCCTTAAGAGTATCGATACTTCCTTCTGCCAGTGCCTTTTCTATTTCAGCCATTCTTGGTTTTAAATCTTCATATAAGTGAAGTCTGTCACCACTTCTCTTTGCGATTTTTACAGCATTTCTTTTTTTCTCTAAGTATTCAAGATTCTTTATAGCCAGTTTCTTGTTTTCTCTTCTTACTTTGAACAGTTTATCGATGTCTATTCCACTCTTTCTGCAGGCGCTAAGAAACTCTCTATATGGAACATTATGGATGACTATGCTGTCACCAGGATCCTTCAGCTCCATGGATCTCCAATCTGGGCCGTACCAGGTTGTTAGAAGAGCATCTCTATTCTTTGGAGCATTAACCATTATTCCATCAAGCTCAACTCTATCGGCTGCCTTGAAATGTTTTCCACTGAGAACAACCTCATGTGTTCTTGGCCTTCTTACTGATACCTGCTTGCTTCCAATTGCGCCTGAGTTCTCCTTGACCATGGCATGAAACAGCTTTGTTCCAAGACTTCCCTTGCCACTTAAGGATGCAAGCAGCCTTGCAAGCTTAGCACCAGCTTGATGCTTCCTGCCCTTGTTGGTAGTCATGTTAAATCCATTACTCTCCCAGCCTCTTTCCAGGAAGTTAAGAGTCCTTATCTTTGTGCCGCTCTGCTTCTTCCTGATTGGATAGATCTGAATGGCAACGCCGTAATTCTTTACATTTGTTCCGTGTCTGAAAGTAAGAACTGTTGTTGTTGAATCTACATATTTGAGAGTGAAGCCAAGATAATCCTCGTTAGTAAGCATTGACTCCAGTTCGTACTCAGCCTTACCATGTTCCTCGACTGTGTTAATGAAATTCTCTATGTCCTCCGCGGGAATAAGGACATCTAACTTGTAATTGTCATTGGTATCTCCAAATCTTTCCATTAGAAGACAAGTATTAGGTCCTATAAAATACCTTATATTATTCTCAGTACACAGTCTGTCTATCTCCTTCAGTATTCCTAATACCTTAGTTTGAAGTTGGTTCATTTCTTATTCCTCTTCTCCGACAATGCGCTCTACTTCTCTCAGAATTAATCCATTATTTGTTTTTTCTTTTGCAATTAAATACTGCTCATGTGCTGCACTCTGATCTCCTTTGAATTCCAAAAGGCAATCTCCATAGCACTTATTGAAAACACCATTTAACGGATACTTATTCATCATATGCTCAAGCTGCTTCATTGCGGCATCATATTCATGTCTCTCTATAAGCTGTTCGCAATAATGCATATTAATAAACTCATGCTCTGGAATAGTCTCCATCAAGTCTTTGGTTGTATCCCAGGCTTCCTGGATCTTTCCGGTATCTCTTGCCGATGGAACTGACCTTATTCTAAGAGCAAGTCCTCTTGCTTCCTTCAGTTTGTCGCTCAGTTCACCATTTGCTTTCTCCCTGACCTCAAGAAGTCGAAGTGCTTTGCCCATTCTGCTTGTCAGCACAAGAACCATAACGACAATGTAAAGAGTCTCATCATCAAGATCTGAATACATTGGTTTCATGTATCGACCAAATCCCTTAAAGTCCTCTCTTCCTACTACCCTTCTCTCGAACTGCTTGTCGTAGAAGTTAGCGAACACATCGCTGAGGAGCTCATAGTTGCCCTTATCAAACTCTTCAAAGATATCAATTCCGGCATCTTTAATGTCCGCTTCAAGAGATAATCTCGCTGCTATTGCGCAGCACTTTGCAGACATATCTCTTTCGTAGCAGCGTTCCTCAGCAGTCTCCAGAAAGAACAGCTTTCTCTTATGTAGAGCTTCTTTTGTGTCAGGTATATCTATGAACTTCAGATAATCCTCCTGAATTGTCTTGTAGCTCACATTGTGACTGAATATTGCATCATGTCCCTCCTGCTCATCATGAGGCGGAATATACATCCAGTCGTCGCCGTAATGCTGAACAAGGTAGTCAGCTGCTCTATCAGGAACTCTGCACATTACTCCCTCGAATTCTTCCCATCTTGAAGATCCGAACATATCCTTATCAAACAGGAATGTCGTTCCACCCCATCTGAAGACATAATAATCACAGTCTTCCTCCTTATAGCAGAAGAGTTCACTCTCCAGTTCAGAGAGTACGGCATCCTTTCCTTCTATCTCAACTCGATTCATGTACTCTACATACTCGTCCTTGTTATATCCCATTCTGTAGCTGTACATTCCGTGCTGATTGAGAATATCTGAATACAGTAGAAGCTTCTTCGTATAGTTGTAATAACTCTCATCCTTATCCGGAATTGGATCAAGGACGAACATATCTATTACATATCCTGATATTCCATTACCCAGAACCTGGTTGTTATGAATTGCTGCAGATGATGAATCTGCATATCTAGCAAACATATTCGGATAATCTCTATCGAAATCAGGACCTACCAGATGTCTGTTTTCTTTCTTCTCCTTCTGAAAAGCAATCTTGAACTTCTCATATTCATCCCTGGTCATCATGATATCCATATCATCATCCCATGGGATAAAACCCTTATGTCTTAGTGCTCCAATCAGAGTACCACCTGCAAGATAGTACACGATATCATATTTCACACAGATTTCATGTATCTCGAGAAATAATTCGAATAATTTTTTCTGTTCTGATGTCATAATCGTCTTCCTTCTATATGATGTTTAACGATCCATCTCTTCTAGAATCTCCGAAATCTTGATGGATTCTTCATTGAACAGTCCCATTGACTTGTATCTTTCATTCTTTATCATGTTGGCAAGAGATCTTAGCAGGAACTTGAAGCCGTTACCCTCGAAGTTCATGTTGAAAATCTGCTTCTCATCCTTGTCAACATACTCAAGCTCGAAGTAATCTGACTTCCACCATCTGTCCGAAAGGCGAATAGTACCCTTCGTTCCGATAATCTCCATCTGATTCTCAACTCTGATTGTATTGCCGACCTTAATGTAAGCCTCACCTCTTGGGTACACGAATGTTGCTGAGCCGAACTCGATTACTCCGTCCTCGCCTCTTACTATATTCTTTGAGAAGCTCTCATAGTCCATTCCCATAATCTTTATCATCGGAGTCAGAACCAGGAAAAGCAGTCCGTCGAACAGGTCCTTTACGTTCTTGTCGTTCTTTGATACCGAGCAGTTGAAGCTTACAACATCTCCTATCAGACCGCCGTGACACATCCACATGAGCTGATTGAAAACACTAACATGCACCATCTTTACATTATCCATCAGGATGAGCTTCTTATCTTCCGCAATTCTGAAAAGTTCCTCCTGAAGCTTCTTCCTGGTTGTGAAAGGCGGATCGCAGATTACATGCTTGCCCGCATTCAAAGCCTCGCG
>CAMFZN010000068.1 GCA_946006945.1 uncultured Clostridia bacterium
CTGCCTTGAGAGGGATGCAATCTTGAACCGCCGAGAGGGCTGCGGGATGGCGCGGGGCTTGCGTGGGGGTTGTGTGAATTTTGCACGCGGGAGGTGAAGGAGTATTGTGTTTTTTGGCAGCAAATGGCATACTTTATTTAAATCGAACGATAGGAATGGAGGTGTCGATATGGCTAAGGTAGTTAAGAGGATAGCGCTTTTCGTGCTGGCTGCTATTCTGCTGGTGATTATCGGTTTTGGGTGTCTTTACTGCACCAGAATCATGACTGTCTCAAGCATCGAGCAGCTTACTGATTATGAGGATGGCTACAATCTTTACAGCATGGATATCAAGTACAATTACAGTCTCGATGACATTATCGATTACGGCATCACGGATGACCAGTCGATGATTGACGCGATTCTGAAGGAGGCTCTTCCGCTGCTTCCTGTTCACATGAGCGTGCCGGACTACGGCTGCACCTCGTTTACTCTTACTGACACAGACGGGGATGTTCACATGGGACGTAATTACGACTTCCGCAAGGACACCTCGGCGATGATGGTGCACTGTGCACCGAAGGACGGGTACAAATCCGTTGCTTTTGCTGCGCTCGACAATGTCTCGGCGAACACGCCTGATGAGAGCACGGCCAAAAAACTGGCTACCCTCACCGCACCGTTCATCTGTCTCGACGGCATGAATGAGAAGGGTGTCTCTATCTCCGTTCTGACTCTCGACAGCGAGCCGGTCCGCCAGAACACAGGCAAGCCTGTGATTGCGACTACACTCGCAATCCGTCTGGTGCTCGACAAGGCTGCAACTACTGAGGAAGCAGTCGAGCTTCTCAAGGGCTACGACATGTTCTCATCAACAGGAAGAGACTATCATTTCTACATAACTGACGCATCAGGCGACGGAAGAGTTGTGGAGTACGACCCTTCAAGCGAGGGCAGAGAGCTCATCGCAACTCCGACTGAGGCGGTTACAAACTTCTTTATCATCCATAAGGACAAGGTGCGCCCTAACCAGAAGAACGGCATTTACGGTCACGGCAGAGAGCGCTACGACGCAGTTATGGAAGTTCTTAACGAGCAAAAGGGCAATTACACCTGCGACACTGTCTGGGATGCGATGCAGGCGGCGGCACAGGATCCAAGCCCGGAGGAGATCACAAGCAACACGCAGTGGTCCGTATCTTATAACAACACTGATCTCACAGCAGAGATTGCAATAAGGCGCAACTGGAACGACAAGACGGAATGTGCAGTCGGTAAATAGATGAAGGAAAGACGTATTACGGACCGATGTCGAGCGTAAAGTATGCGAAGGCAAGATAAATAAAGGCCGAAAGGCTGAGACGATAGGATGCCGGGTTTCTGCAGGGAAGCCCGGCATCGTTGCTATGTACAGCTAAGGGCTTAATTAAGATTGTAAATAATTACAAAATATTATGTACTTTCTGAAAAACATTACGAAAATTTCGACATTTTTTTAACCATAACTTTCAGTGTGAAAATGGCGTGAAGAAAATTTTGTACTTTTTTCATACATAGAAATACATGGCAATACAAGACAAAATCATTTCACAAAGGCGTAGTATAATATATCGCAATTAATATACGGAGATATGCAGAAATATTCACAAAAACTTTGTTAAACTCTTGATTTTCGGGGCGATTCGGCGCTTTGACTTAGTTTTTTGCCAGTGATATAATCCCCACAAATGATATGTGAATTACTGTTATTTTTGTATGTTTTCAACAAAAATCGGTACACGAATTCTATACACATATAAGGAGGTAAATTGTCCATGGAATTGCAGATTCACGATTTGGTTTCATCTATTCGCAAAGAGGGCATAGATGCTGCCAATGAGCAGGCAGAGCAGATTATCGCTGATGCTAAGAAGAAGGCAGCAGAGATCATCGAGAGTGCCAATGCTGACGCAAAGGCTGCTGCTGAGGCTGCATCAAGAGAGATTGCTGTTCTTAGAGAGGGCGCAATCGAGAATGCAGAGCAGGCTAAGAGAGATGCTGTTATCTCATTCAAGAAGGATGTCCTTGCAATCGTTGACGGCATTCTCGCATCAAAGGTAAGAGATGAGCTCAGCGGTGACGCACTCGGCAAGCTTATCAAGGCAGTAGTTGCCGGTGAGGATGTGTCGCAGTATGATGCCGAAATCGCAGAGGTTACAGATGCAATCAAGGCAGAGCTTGCTGATGAGATCAAGGCTGGTCTTGAGCTTAAGCCATCAAGAAACGTAGCTTCAGGTTTCCGTCTCGCTGCTAAGGACGGATCGGGTTATTTTGATTGCTCAGATGAGGAGATCATGCAGCTTCTTTCACCTTACTTTAGAGAAATGGATTTCTAAAGAGTCAGGAGGTTAGAGTATGGCTTCTTATTATTACCTGTTGTCAAGCCTGCCGGACCTTTCCGCTAATGAGGAGATGCCTATCACCTACGATGAGTTCGTACTGATGTGTGAAGGCAACGTAACAGGAAAGAAGTACGAGCTTCTTAAGGAGCTTTCTCTGGATATGACAGAAGGACCTGTGCTCAGCAAGTGGTCAGAGTTCTTCAACAACCTTACCGGAGAGATCAACTCACAGAGAAGTGCGGCACTTGGTAAGTCCTACCAGGCTGAATATGACAAGGATCCGGTTAACACAATGATCGCGCAGGCTGCAATCGGGGCAAAAACACCTCTTGAAGGAGAGAAGCTCCTTCTCGAGAGAGAGTTTGAGGCACTCGATGACATCACATGCGGCCACTATTATGACGATGTTTGTTTATTCGGATACGCAATTAAACTAAAACTACTTGAACGTCAGAGCTGCTTTGTTAAGGAGAAGGGTCAGGCTGAATTCAAGAGACTCTTTGATACCGTACAACAGAGCGTATACAACTTATAACAGGAGATAAATCAAATGGAAACAGTAACAGGATATGTAACTGGCATTAACGGCAACCTCGCTAACGTTAAGTTCGAGAAGGCTGTTCGTAAGAATGAGGTAGCTTACATCCTTGTTGACGGAAAGCGCCTAAAGGGCGAGGTTATCCGTGTTAACAACGGAATTGCCAGCATGCAGATTTATGAGATGTCCAATGGTATCAAGGTTGGCGATCCTGTAGAGTTCACAGGAGAGCTGATGAGCGTTGAGCTCGGACCGGGACTTCTCACACAGGTATTCGACGGTCTTCAGAACCCGCTTCCTGATCTCGCAGAGCAGTGCGGATTCTTCCTCGAGAGAGGAGTATACCTTGATCCTATTCCAGACAGAGAGTGGGATTTCACACCAAGCGTTAAGGTTGGAGACAGCGTTGAGGCAGGTTCAATCATCGGTAGTGTTCCTGAGTTTCAGTTCACTAACCAGATCATGGTTCCTTTCACACTTAAGGGAAATGACTGGAAGGTTAAGTCAATCGTAGAGGCAGGAATGCACCACGTAAGATCAACGATCTGCGTAATCGAGAACAGCAAGGGCGAGACAATGGATCTCAGCATGGTTATCACACAGCCGATCAAGCACGCTAACAAGTGCTACTCTGAGAGACTCCGTCCGGATGAGCCGCTTGTAACAAAGCTTCGTGCAATCGATACATTCCTCCCTGTAGCAAAGGGCGGTACTTTCTGTGTTCCTGGACCTTTCGGTGCGGGCAAAACAGTACTTCAGCACAGTGAGGCAAAGAACGGCGAGGCTGATATTGTAATCGTAGCCGCATGTGGAGAGCGTGCCGGCGAGGTAGTAGAGATTCTTAAGGAGTTCCCTGAGCTGATCGACCCTAAGACAGGCCGTTCAATCATGGAGAGAACTATCATCATCTGCAACACTTCATCAATGCCTGTAGCAGCAAGAGAGGCATCATGCTATACAGCAGTAACACTTGCTGAGTACTACAGACAGATGGGACTCGACGTACTCCTCCTTGCAGACTCAACAAGCCGTTGGGCACAGGCAATGAGAGAGATGTCAGGACGTCTTGAGGAGATTCCTGGAGAAGAGGCATTCCCTGCATACCTTGAGTCAACAATCGCTGCATTCTATGAGAGAGCAGGTAAGGTTAGACTTAAGGACGGAAGAGTTGCTTCAGTAACTATCGGCGGTTCAGTATCACCTGCCGGCGGTAACTTCGAGGAGCCTGTAACACAGGCAACACTGAAGGTAGTAGGAGCATTCCACGGACTTTCAAGAGAGCGTTCAGATGCTCGTAAGTACCCTGCAATCCACCCTGTAGATTCATGGTCGAAGTACAAGGGCGTAGTTGACATGGACAGAGTAGAGGATGCGCGTTCAATACTCAAGAAGAGCATCGAGGTTAACCAGATGATGAAGGTAGTAGGTGAGGAAGGAACTTCTTCAGATGACTACACAATCTTCCAGAAGGGCGAGCTTCTCGACGCAGTATATCTGCAGCAGAACTCATTCGATGAGATCGATGCAGCATGCGTTCCTGAGAGACAGCGCCTCGAGTTCGATATCATGTATGATGTTCTTCACAAGAATTATGATCTTACAGAGAAGAAGGACATCAGAGCATTCTTCAACCAGCTCAGACAGGAGTTCATCGACTGGCACGGAACAGTATTCGGAACACCTGAGTTTGAAGCACAGCAGAAGAAGGTTACAGAGTTCTACCTCTCAAAAGCAGCTAACTAGGAGGACATAAGATGCAAAAGGTATATACAAAAATTGAATCTATTGTCGGTAACGTAGTTACAGTAAGAGCTGAGGGCGTTAGGAACGGTGACCTTGCTCTTGTTGGAGACAGTTACGCAACAGTAATCAAGCTGGATAATGACGTTGTATCACTTCAGGTTTTTGCCGGCGCACAGGGTGTTGGTACTACTGATGAGGTTCGTTTCCTTGGCAAGCCTATGATGGTTTCGTTCTCGGACAACCTTCTCGGAAGAATCTTCGACGGTGCCGGAATCCCAAGAGACAACGGTCCTGCACTTACAGAGAACATGATTCCTATCGGAGGACCTTCATTCAACCCTTCGAAGAGAATTCTTCCTAACAAGATGATTCGTACAGGAATCCCTATGATCGACGTATTCAACACTCTCGTTGAGAGCCAGAAGCTTCCTATCTTCTCAATCTCAGGAGAGCCATACAATGAGCTTCTTTCAAGAATCGCTCTTCAGGCAGAGGTTGACGTAATCGTACTTGGCGGAATGGGACTTAAGTATGATGACTACCTTGCTTTCAGAGATACTCTTGAGAGAGGTGGTGCGATGGGACACACAGTAATGTTCATCCACACCGCATCAGACCCTATCGTAGAGTGTACACTCGTTCCTGATATGGCACTTGCTGTAGCAGAGCAGTTCGCACTTGAGGGTAAGAGAGTACTCGTACTTCTTACAGACATGACTAACTTCGCCGATGCCCAGAAGGAAATGGCGATTACTATGGAACAGGTACCATCCAATCGTGGATATCCTGGAGACCTCTACTCCTCACTCGCATCACGTTACGAGAAGGCAGTAGATATCGAGGGTGCCGGATCAATCACAATCCTCGGCGTTACAACAATGCCTGGAGATGACGTAACTCATCCGGTTCCTGACAACACAGGATATATCACAGAGGGACAGTACTACCTGAAGAATGGTCACATCGAGCCTTTCGGTTCTCTTTCAAGACTTAAGCAGAACGTAAACGGAAAGACAAGAGATGACCACCGTGCAGTAATGGACGGTATGATCAAGCTTTACGCACAGTACAAGGAGAGCCTTGAGAAGAAGTCAATGGGATTCCTTATGACTGAGTGGGACGAGAAGCTTCTGAAGTTCGGAGGACTTTTCGAAGAGAAGCTGATGGATCTCAGTGTAAACATTCCTCTTGAAGATGCGCTCGATCTTGGTTGGGAAATTCTTGCAGACTGTTTTGAGCCTAACGAGACAGGTATCAAGACAAGCCTGGTTAAGGAAAGATGGCCTAAGAAGGAAGCGCTGTAATAAAAGGAGCAAACAGTGGCTATCAAACTTACAAAGAATGAACAGAAGGTGCAGAAGGACCGTCTGAAACAGTATCAGCGTTATCTGCCTACACTGCAGCT
>CAMFZN010000069.1 GCA_946006945.1 uncultured Clostridia bacterium
GGGCTGGTCGAAAGAGATTAATCTCGTCTCCTACAATGATGCACCGGCTAAGTATGACATAAGAGACTGGTCGCCAGATCACACGAAGATGGGCAAGGGTGTGACTCTTAACGAGGAGGAATTCGAGTCGCTTAGTGCTATCATATCAGGATATGCATCGACAAAGTATGCTCAGGAGGCAATGCAGCAGAATGCAATGAGAAAGATAGCCGAAAAGGCAGAGGAGGCCAAGTCCGACGCCAAGGTATCAGTAGAAGAGGAAGAGAACATAGAAGCTCTGACTGAGACCGAGGCTGAGGCAAGCTAGATGCTTATCTTAGCAGGATCTACAGCTTGTTAAATATTTGTTAATATCAACAAAAATTTATAGCAATTATCCGATTAAAATTGTTGACTGAACATAACTAATCTGATAATATAATGAAAACTGAATATTGCAGTTAAAGGATAGAGGCGCGGGAAGTAATCAGTAGTTTCTGTGCACAAGGCTTGTCAGGCCGTTGCAGACATGAAAGGGACTCTCGCCGAAGATGGAGCTTTGACAGGCTTCGATCTGGGCAGATGGATAAGATTCATCTGACTGTCGCAGTTGCGGTGAGCTAGGTTTAATTGTAGAGGCTGTGCATGATATGAGTGCACGGGCCTGTATGGATGAATTCTTCAGCTGATGCAATTGCATCAGCTGTTTTTTTCCTGATATTGCAATGGCAGTTTATGAATACTATTACAATATCAAATAAAGGAGACAGAATAATGAGAGAGACAAGCATTTTCCAGGGAGTTGCAACAGCAATCGTTACACCTATGACAGAAAACGGAATTGATTATGATGCATTCGGAAGACTTATCGACTGGCAGATTGATGAGGGTATCAATGCTCTTGTAATCGCAGGAACAACAGGAGAGGGTTCAACACTGTCCGATCAGGAGCATAGAGAGCTTCTTGCATACGCAGTTGAGAGAATCGGAGGAAGGGTACCATGCATTGCAGGAACAGGCTCAAACGATACAGCTTATGCGATTGATCTTACAAGATATGCATGCGAGATCGGCTGTGATGCGATGCTCGTTGTCACTCCATACTACAACAAGGCTACACAGAAGGGCCTCGTAGCAATGTACAATGCTATTGCAGATGCATCTACAAAGCCTATTATTGTATATAACGTTCCTTCAAGGACAGGTGTTAATATCGAGCCTTCAACCTATGTTGAGCTTGCTAAGCACCCAAGAATTGCTGCAATCAAGGAAGCTAACAGCAATATCTCAAAGATTGTACAGGCATTCTCGCTTGTAGGTGACAGCCTTGACATTTATTCAGGAAATGATGACCAGATTGTTCCTATTCTCTCAATGGGAGGAAAGGGCGTTATCTCAGTTCTGTCTAACGTAATTCCAAGACAGACTGTCGAGATGTGCAACAGATATTTTGCCGGAGATGTGGCAGGAGCAGCTGCAATGCAGTGCGAGTATCTCTCACTTGTGAATGCACTCTTCTGTGAGGTAAACCCTATTCCTGTAAAGGCAGCAGTAGCAGCGATGGGCTTCATGGAAGGAAACATCAGACTTCCTCTCACACCTATGGAGCCTGAGCATGAAGCTAATATGCTTGCTATCATGAGAGAGCACGGAATTATTGAATAATAAATATAAGTATTAAGAAAACCGGGGTAATGTAATGAAAGTAATCGTATACGGCGCAAATGGTGCAATGGGAAGAAAGGTAGCTGAGCTTGAGGGAGAAAGAGAAGGCTTCACCGTTGCTGCACTTGTAAGCCCAAGCTTTGCGGGAAGCAAGAAGGATAAGGAGTACGGCTCAATACGTGAATACAAGGGTGCTGCCAATGTGGTAATCGATTTCAGCAATCACAGTGCAGCCGGTGAGCTTCTATCGTATTGCAGAAGTAACGGAATGCCGGTAGTAATTGCGACAACAGGTCATACCGATGAGGAGAAGGCTCTGATAAAGGAAGCATCGAAGGATATTCCGATTTTCTACTCGGCCAACATGTCCATGGGTGTCGCTGCCACCTGCGAGCTTGCCAAGAAAGCTGCAATGTATCTTCCCGGAGCTGATATTGAGATAGTTGAGATTCATCACAACCGAAAGCTTGATGCGCCAAGCGGTACGGCTCTTATGCTTGCCAATTCAATAAAGGAAGTAAGACGAGACTCTGAAATAGTTACAGGAAGAAGCGGACACTGCAAGAGGCAGCCTAATGAGATTGGTATTCAGTCAGTAAGACTTGGCAATATTGTTGGAACTCATGAGGTTATGATATCCACAGGCAAGGAAACCATAACAATCAGGCATGAGGCTCATGACAGAGCCCTCTTTGCAGACGGAGCAGCCGTTGCAGCAGAATATCTTGTGGGAAAGCCTGCGGGATTGTACAATATGAAAGACTTAATGAGATAGGAGCAGGGATTAATGAATGCACAGGAAATAATCAATTACATCAAGACATCGGAGAAGAAGACTCCGGTAAAACTGTATATCAGAGAGAACGAATCTGTCGACTACGGCAGTGCAAAGGTCTTCGGAGCCGGTGACAAGATTGTTTTCGGAGACTGGAAGGAGCTTGGACCTATTCTTGAGGCTAATGCAGATAAGATTGCAGATGTTGTTATCGAGAATGACTGCCGTAACAGCGCAATTCCAATGCTGAACATGCTGGACATTCCTGCAAGAATAGAGCCTGGCGCAATTATCAGAGAGCAGGTTGAGATTGGAGCAAATGCTGTTATCATGATGGGTGCGATCATTAACATCGGAGCTGTAATTGGAGCCGGCACAATGATTGACATGGGAGCCGTTCTCGGAGGAAGAGCGATTGTAGGAGATAACTGCCATGTTGGAGCAGGCGCAGTGCTTGCAGGTGTGGTTGAGCCTGCATCAGCAGTTCCGGTTATAGTTGAAGATGATGTACTGATCGGTGCAAATGCGGTTGTTATCGAAGGCTGCAGAATCGGTAAGGGCTCGGTTGTTGCTGCAGGTGCAGTGGTAACGCAGGATGTTCCGCCGGGAACAGTAGTTGCAGGCTGTCCGGCAAGAGTCATTAAGGAGAAGGACGAGAAGACAACCCTGAAGACTGCTCTTGAGGCAGATCTGAGAACTCTGTAGCAGGATTGGAGAGATTAATGAAGAGCTTACCATTCAATATTGAAGATGTAAGAAGATGGGCGGAGGATTATCCTACGCCCTTCTATGTGTATGATGAGAAGGGAATAAGGGATACAGTGACAGCCTTGAAGGAAGCGTTCAGCTGGAATGAGGGCTTCAGGGAGTATTTTGCTGTAAAGGCGACACCTACACCTGCAGTCCTGAGACTTCTTTCGGACCTTGGGTGCGGCTTCGACTGCGCCTCCGTTCCTGAGATTATGCTTGCGAGGTGCTCAGGTGCAGAGGGTCACGGTATAATCCTTTCATCAAACGAGACATCAAGGACTGAGTACAAGGCAGCTTATGATGCAGGCGCAATCATAAATCTGGATGACTATACTCAGATTGATAATCTTGAGAGAAGCATAGGCTGCATTCCGGATACAATCTGCCTGAGATTCAATCCCGGAGCCTTCGGGACATCAAATGATATAATAGGTCATCTCTACGATTCCAAGTTCGGAATGACAGAGGAGCAGCTTATGGCTGCGATATCTGTTCTCAAGGAGAAGGGTGTAAGAGAATTCGGAGTGCATGCGATGCTTTCAAGCTGCTCTCTTAATGAGGATTACTATCCGTCACTTGCAGAGGAGCTTTTCTCGCTTGCTGTAAGAATCAAGGAGAGCCAAGGCGTCAGTCTGTCATTCATTGACATGTCCGGAGGCATAGGTATTCCATACAGACCTGAGGAAAAGCCGGTTGATATAAGAGCTGTCGGAGCTGAGGTAAAGAAGGTATATGACAGGCTTCTTGTTCCTGAGGGAATTAAGCCTGCTATATTTACAGAGCTTGGACGATTCATAACAGGACCTCACGGATATCTTCTTACCAGCGTAATCGGAAAGAAGCATATATACAAGGAGTACATCGGTGTCGACGCTACTGCAAGCTGTCTGATGAGACCTGCAATTTACGGATCGTATCATCACATTACAGTGCCGGGAAGAGAGAATGCTCCGTCGGCAGGAACATTCGATGTGGTAGGATCACTTTGCGAGAACAACGACAAGTTCGCCATTGACAGGGAACTTCCTGAGCTTTCGGAGGGTGACATTATTGTAATTCATGACGCCGGTGCCCACGGTCATTCGATGGGATATACATATAACGGCAAGCTTCGCCCTGCTGAGCTAATGCTTATGGAGGACAGGGAGCTTAAGCTTATCAGAAGAGCGCAGACTGTGGATGACTATTTCGCAACACTTGACTGTGACAATGATTTTATAGATGCAAGGAGCAGATTGTAGATGAAGGACTGTCTTAACAAGGCCGTGTATTCGAGCAAAAGAAGTGCCATCAGAGAGTTCTCAGCTCTCGCAAGAAAGACACCGGGCTGTGTGGCGCTGACTCTGGGTGAACCGGATTTCGACACACCAAGGGCTGCGGCTGATGCTGTTTATGACGCTCTCTCAGCAGGGGAGACTCATTATATTGCGAACAACGGTACAGAGGCGCTCAGGAATAAGATCTCTGACTATGAGAGAAGCGTAAACGGATTAAACTACAGTCCGGACGAAATTATAGTTACTGCCGGGGCAACCGAAGCTCTCTTCACAGCTCTTTTCGGCATAATAAACCCGGGAGATGAGATAATAATTCCGACCCCGGCCTTCATGCTGTATGAGGAGATTGTTAAGCTGTGCAGAGGAATTCCGGTATTTCTCGATACCTCAGAGGACGGCTTTGAGATAAACCCGGATAAGCTCAGTGCTCTTATTACAGACAGGACAAAGGCGATAATTATCAATTCACCTAACAATCCGTCGGGGTGTGTGTATTCGAAAGCAAGCCTTGAGGGAATAAGGACTGCGATTAAGGGAAAGAAGATTTTTGCCATTTGCGACGATGTATACAGGCAGCTGATATATACCGACGATTATATGACGTTTGCGGATTTCGACGATATGCGAGAGCAGGTTATGGTTGTGCAGAGCTTCTCAAAGCCTTATGCTATGACAGGCTGGAGAGTAGGCTATCTGATGCTTCCTTACGAGATTAAGGAAAGGCTGGAACTGATTCATCAGTACATTGTTGTATCAACCCCGGCGCCATTTCAGAGGGCCTGCATGGCAATGCTTGACGAGGACATATCGGAGATGAAAGATACATATTCCGCAAGAAGGGAGTATGTACTTAAGAGACTGTCAGAAATGAGGCTTGAGTTCAGGGCGCCTGAGGGAGGCTTCTATGTATTCCCATCTGTAAAGAAATTCGGGATTCCGTCAGCTGATTTCTGCAGGCGCATGATAGCAGAAGAAGGACTTGCTGTTACGCCGGGAAGCTGCTTTGGTACTGAGGGCTATGTGAGACTAACATACTGTTATTCAGATGATGAGCTTAAGGAGGGTCTTGACAGGCTGGAGCGCTTCATAGCTAAGCTTGAGAAAGAGCTGAAAGAGCCCGAGAAATAAGAATTTGCGGAGAGATGAGATGAAAGGCATCAGGGAATCACAATTTAATGAAGCTTTTAAGGATGCATGTGAGCTTAGAAGGATCATTCATTCGTGTCCCGAGCTTGGCAACAGCGAGCATAGGACAGCGGAGGTGATAGAGGAGTATCTTGACAGCCTTGGCATTCCGCACGAAAGGTATCTCGATACTGCTGTAATAGGAAGGATAAGGCTTGGAGCCTCGGATTCTGAGAATGTAAAGACTGTTGCAATAAGGGCAGATATCGATGCTCTTC
>CAMFZN010000070.1 GCA_946006945.1 uncultured Clostridia bacterium
AGAGTCAGTTGCTGCTGCAAACAGAGGTGAGAACATCACTGTTATCTTCGTAAACAACGGTATCTACGGAATGACAGGCGGACAGATGGCTCCTACAACTCTTCTCGGAATGAAGGCTACTACAGCTCCTAAGGGAAGACAGGCTGAGGAGCACGGATATCCAATGCACATCTGTGAGCTTCTCGACACACTTACAGCTCCTGTATATCTTGAGAGAACAAGCTGCAACACTCCTGCTAACGTAATCAAGACTAAGAAGGCTATTAAGAAGGCTTTCCAGAATCAGATTGACGGCAAGGGATACTCACTTGTTGAGATTGTTACAAGCTGCCCAACTAACTGGGGTCTCTCGGCAATTGATTCACTTGATTTCCTCGAGGAGAAGATGCTCAAGGAGTTCCCTCTCGGCGTAATCAGAGACAACAGCGATAAATAGGAGGAAGACGAATGGAAACTAATATTTGTGTAGCAGGTTTTGGTGGACAGGGTGTAATGACTATCGGAAAGTTCCTTGCACAGGCTGTTTGCGAGGCAACTGATCTTAACACTGTTTTCTTCCCTACTTATGGTGCAGAGCAGCGTGGAGGTACAGCTAACTGCTTCGTTGTAATTTCAGACAAGGAAGTTGGAACACCTAGAGCTGACCTTATGGATGACATGATCATTCTTAACAACCCTTCACTGAACAAGTTCATTAACCAGCTTAAGCCGGGTGGAAATCTCTTCATCAACGAGACAATCGTTACTGATGAGATCACTCGTGACGATATAAACGTGATCAGAGTTCCGGGTACTGCAGACGCTATCGAGCTCGGTAACACTAAGGTTCTCAACGTAATCATGCTCGGCGCTTATATCGGATATACAGAGGTATTCCCAGTAGATGTAATGTGGGGTACAATCGAGCGTAAACTTGGTAAGAAGAAGGATCTCCTTCCTCTTAATAAAGCCGCATTCGAGAAGGGTCTCGAGTACGGTAGAAGCTTTAAATAAGCTTAGTACAATCAACCCTATATGTTCCCTTTCAGGACCCGAAGGTATTCCTTCGGGTCCTACCTTTTTTGACATGTTTTTGTGTTGTTTCGGTGTAGGTGCACATCACATAAGGCGAGTCATGCTATAATATGAGGATTAAGAAACAAAGATGAGGAGTTGCTTATGATCAGGTTTTATATCGCCCTCTGGGCATCAAAGCTGCTTTACGCAATCAACAGACTTCGCGGCAATGCGAGAGACGACAGACCGGGCCTTCTTGCCTTCAAGATCTGTCCGGATTTCCTTGCAAGAGTTGCCAAGCCTAAGCTTGTAATAACAATTACCGGTACTAACGGCAAGACTACAACATCAACACTTCTCCGCAACCA
This sequence comes from uncultured Clostridia bacterium, assembly GCA_946006945.1. GTDB lineage: Bacteria > Bacillota > Clostridia > Peptostreptococcales > Anaerovoracaceae > Crickella. The sequence continues at coordinate 1,365 of CAMFZN010000070.1, forward strand.
GCTTGTGGATGCGGGATATTCTGTAAGCTTCAATGACTGGGGTGCCAACCTCCATGCCGGCTACTGCCTCAATCTCCTGAGAGCAGTTACCATCTTCAATAAGCCGAAGATGGATGTCTCACTTCTTGAGGCTGACGAGAACACTCTCGGTCACACCATGGGAATGATCGAGCCGAATTACATTCTCGTAACGAATATATGTAAGGACTCGCTGAGACGTAACGGCCACCCGGAGTATATTTTTGACCGTATCCAGAAGGCTTTCGAGAAGCTCGGGGGCAAAACAACTGCAATCTTAAATGCGAACGACCCGATAAGCCGTCAGCTCGCTGAGAACACAGGAACTCCAAGGATTTTCTTTGGAATGGCGGACGCTCACACGAATCCGTTTGAGAACAGGGTTAACGACCTTGGCGTATGCCCTGTGTGCGGAGGCGATGTCGAATATAACTACAGACATTACAGACATATCGGAGATTATTACTGCCCGGACTGCGACTTTAAGACACCTGAGAGCGATTACTATGCTACTTCGGTGGATCTCGAGGGAAGAAGCATCACAATCAAGGAGAGGGATGGAAGCGAGCATGAGTATCCTCTTATCTCCGAGACTATTTATAATGCATTCAATGTCCTTACTGCGGTTACTGTTGCAAGGGAGGTTGGAATCAGACCTGAGGCTGTCGCAGCGTTTCTTGAAACACAGATTGTAACCAAGATAAGAGAGACCTGCATCAAGTACAACGGAATCGAGTATCATACATACGGAACAAAGAGCCAGAACGTAAGTGCCGCGTCGACAGTATTTGAGTATATGGCAAAAGAACCTTCCGTAAAGGAGGTAGTGTTCTGTCTCGACGAGGTTCAGGACAGAAACCATCCTGCAGAGACTCTGACATGGATATATGAGACTGACTATGAGTTTCTGAAGAGCCCTAACATCAAGAAGATTATCTGCGCAGGACACATGTATCTGAACCACAAGCTGAGACTTCTGCTTGCAGGAATTCCGGAGGAGAAGATTTTCTGCGTAGAGGAGGATGAGAGAGTGCCTGATTTCGTAGACACTGAGGGCATCGACAAGGTATATGTTCTCTTCGAGATTGACTATGTAGTAAAGGGCGGACGCTGGAGAGACAACATCGTCAGAAGAGCCATGGAGCTTAACGGCGATGATCCATCGAAGCTTGACTCGTTCGATTATTTCGACAATGATTCGAACGGCGCATCAAATGTAAAGGAGGCTCTGAACTAATGAAGAAGGTTGAATTTCTTTACCCTGAGCTTTGCAACATTTACGCAGAGAGCTACAACATCGAGTATCTTTCGAGATGCTGCGAGGAGCTTGAGATTATCAATACAAGACATGGAGAGGTCCCTGCTTTTGCACGAGGCGACGTTGACATGATCTACCTCGGCTGCCTGACTGAGAGAAAGCAGGAGAAGGTTATCGAGCTTCTGAGACCATACACTGAGAGAATCAAGGAGCTTATTGACAAGGGTACGATATTCCTTGTGACGGGAAACGCCATTGAGATTTTTGGCAAAAGCATAGAGGACGCAGGCCGCATTATCCCGGCGCTCGGAATATTTGACTTCACCGCGAAGAGATACATGGACGTTGAGAGACATAACTCGCAGTATGTCGGAATGTTTAGGGATGGAGACGGCGAGGAGATTCTTTTGCTCGGACACAGGAGCCAGTTCTCGTTCGCATACGGCGATTTCGAGAAGACAAAGTTCGTTGACATTGAGATCGGAATCGGAATGAACCCTGACACCAAGGCGGAGGGAATCCACGTGAACAATTTCTTCGGAACCTATTCGCTTGGACCATACTTTATTATGAATCCGTTATTTGCCAAATACATCCTGAGAAAGCTCGGCGTGGATGACACGCTCCTCTTCGAGAAGGAGGCTGTCGAGGCATACGAGTACAGAAGGGATGAGCTTAGAAGGAACCTGGGATAGATATGATTAGTATAAGATTTCTTATGAGAAAGCTCGCGGACACCAACTACAGGGCGTTCTGGGAGACTGCGGGCAGGGTTGCGAGAAAGACCGGAAGGTCAAGAATTGCAATTCTGAAGGACATGGCCTCGTGTGTTATGAAGCATGGCTCGGGCTATGTGGATTACGAGGCGTATGAGCTCTACGACATGAGTGAGTCTGAAAGATCGGGCTTCCTGACAATCGGAAGGAACAACACTCTTGTTAAGACACTGAACAAGGCTGAACTGCGAGATATTTTCGAGGATAAGGCCATCTTCAATCGCCGCTTCGACAAGTACATAAAGCGTGACTGGATGCTCCTCGACGGCAGCAATTTCGACGAGTTCGAGGCCATGTGCCGGAGGAATGATGCTCTTATCATGAAGCCTCTCGACCAGCACAGCGGCTATGGCATAGAGAAAATCTACACTGCAGAGGAGACAGATCTTCGTGCCACATATGACAGGCTGTATAAGGCGGGCTGCATCCTTGCAGAGGAGGTTGTTGTGCAGAGCCCTGAGATGGACAGGCTGTGCAGCACATCAGTTAATACAATAAGACTTGTCACTCTCATCAATAACAGCGGCGAAGCGAAGGTTGCTGCCGGCGCGATAAGAATGGGAAGACAGGGCGCCTTCGTTGACAACTTCAACCATGGAGGCATGGCGGTAATCCTTGATGTCTCCAAGGGAGAGTCGGTTACTGACGGCTATGACAAGGAAAGAAACACTTATGAGACCGTGCCGGAGCTTGGAACAAAGCTCAAGGGCTTCAAGGTTCCGATGTGGGACGAATGCATCAGGCTGGTTGAGGAGGCGGCACTCGTCGTTCCTGAAGTAAGATATGTTGCCTGGGATGTCTGCGTAAGCCGCGACCATGGTCCTCTTCTTATAGAGGGCAACAGCTATCCGGGCCAGGACGTAACACAGTATCCTAAGCTCGGTCTGGGCACATATGCAGCGTTTATTAAGATTCTAAGCGAATAGAAGCCTGTATGAGAAATGGAGGAATTGATATGAATAATACATTCAAGGAGATTCTGTCTAACAGAAGAAGTGTAAGAATGTACACAGGTGAGGCGGTTCCTGCAGAGGCTCTTGACCTCGTCGTTAGAACGGGACTAATGACGCCCAGGGGAAGAAATCTTCCATCTGTTGAGCTTATTGTAGTAAAGGACAAGGCTGCTCTTGAGTTCCTGTCCGAGTGCAGACCTCACGGACCCGGAATGCTTGCCGGAGCTGATGCAGCTGTCATCGTGCTTGGCAACAGCGCGGTGTCAGATGTCTGGACTGAGGACTGCTGCGCTTCAATGACTGCAATGCACCTTATGGCAGACAGTCTCGGACTCGGAAGCTGCTGGGTTCAGATAAGAGGCCGAGAGTCTAAGCTCGAGGGCAAAACAGCAGAGGATGTATGCAGAGAATTCTTCGGAATCCCGGAGAACTACAGAATGGAGGCAGTGCTGTCGATTGGAATGCCAAAGTTAAAGAATGAGCCAAAGAGCTTCGATGATGTGGATCTCTCAATGATACATACAGAGAGATTCTAAAACGACATGAACAGAGGGTCGGCTTTCCGACCCTCTTAATATTGGATAAAAAAAGGGGCTTGATTCTTCAAGCCCAACACATTTATTTTAACGCAAAACGAGGTGCCTGGGAAGCCCTAAAACTGCCGGATTATGTTTATTTTCAGAGCACGCTAAAGTATTGATTTTGCACGAAATTGATAGTATTCTATGGACAAGAAGAAAGAGAGAGACTGAAACGATAAAGCGAACAGTCGCAGAAGTCGGAGGACAGACCAATGGAGACTTTCAGAAGTTAACATATTACCAGTTCTGATACAGAACAGAATAACGGGGGATAGACCAAAGGAAGTTGATCTGACAGCCCGGATATAACCGGGAGAAGGAAGTTATTTCAGACAAGTTACGGAGGACAGACCAAAGGACTAAGATCTGACAGTTCGGTTAATCCGAAAGGGATGTAAGTTATAGCTGGATGAGTTATTGGGAGGACGGACCACCAAGAACGATTAACAGATAGGCTAATCTGAAACATAGCCAGAATTAAGAATTTGGAGGACAGACCGACAAAATAGTTTAACAGATAGGCTAATCTGAGACATAGCCAATTAACAGAATACGGAGGATATACCAATGCAGAACAGATTCATTCGTGAGGGTATCCTGAGATAGCAACCGCTGCAAGTTAGAAACAGATTATGTTAGAAGAGAAAGAGGCAGCAGGGA
>CAMFZN010000071.1 GCA_946006945.1 uncultured Clostridia bacterium
TGGTTGTGAAAGGCGGATCGCAGATTACATGCTTGCCCGCATTCAAAGCCTCGCGTATCAGATAATATCTCGACTTGAGGTTTGTCCTGATATACACAACATCTGAATTCTCGAACAGCTCCTCCTTGCTGGCAAAAGCTGCCTCAAGCCCGTACTTGTCACGGAATTCCTCCGCAGCGTCCGCATCCTCGCAGTACACCCCGGACATCTCAAATTCCGAGATTCCGGCAGCGTCCCTTACAATCTGATTATCATCCTTCATGTCTGTCAGAATGCCTATCCTTGTAGGGCTGAAAAGCTCTTCTCTAAGCTGTGTGCTGGAGATGTTCTTTGTTCTCTCCAGGTATACGATGTCACAGTACTTCGACAGGTGGTCGAACTTGCCCCTCCAGTCATCGCCGATGACAAAAGTATCGATATTATGCTCGATAATGTCTCCTATCTTCTGTCCGAGATACTCCTCAACGATAATCTCGTCGGCAAGCCCCGTCTTCTTAACATTCTCTATTCTTGTCGCAATCGAATCCTGCACCGAAAGCTTACCTCTTCCGATGTCGTAGTTGTCTCCGGTAACTCCAACAACAAGGTAATCACCGTACTCCTTCGCGCGCTTCAGGATATTGTAATGGCCCTGATGAAACAAATCAAAGGTGCCGTATGTTATTACTTTCTTCATGTGCGCACTCTCCTTACTTTCATACATTTGCAATACGTATCGTGTTTACCTTTTTCGTCTACAGGAGCGTAAGCTGCTCGTTGCCGTCTGCTCCAACATTAGGGTTCTTCTTTGGAGCCTCAGGCTTCTTTGCATGCTCATCATCCACAACCTTGGCGAAGGATACAATCTTCTTGTTCTTCTCAATCTTCATGATCTTTACACCCTGTGTTGTTCTTCCGGATGTCGAAACATCAGATGCCTTGATTCTTATGATTACTCCGTCAGAGTTGATAAGCATAAGCTCGTCATCATCGCTTACCAGAGTTGCACCTACAAGATATCCTGTCTTTGAGAACTTGGTCTTATCGTAGGTTGCTACACCCTTGCCTCCTCGAGCCTGCAGTCTGTACTCCTCAAGACTTGTTCTCTTTCCGAAGCCCTTCTCTGTGACTACGAGCATTTTGCGTGACTGGTCAATGTCGAGCTCCATTGATACAACCTCGTCGTCTCCCTCAAGGTTGATTGCTCTTACTCCGCCGGCAACTCTTCCCATTGAACGAACATCGGTCTCGCTGAACGCGATGGCCTTTCCTTCCTTAGTTACAACTATTACAACCTCGCTGCCGTTAGACTGTGCAACCGCGATGAGCTTGTCGCCGTCTTTAAGATTGATTGCCACTAGGCCGGTCTTTCTGTTGGTGTCGAACTCGCTTAGAGGCGTCTTCTTGATGGTTCCCTTCTTGGTTACCATAATAAGCTCCTCATCGCTTGAGAACTCCTTGATTGGAATAACTGCAGTTACTCTCTCGCCTGAATTGAGGTTGAGGAAGTTGATTACAGGTGTTCCCTTAGCTGTTCTTGAACCCTCAGGAATCTCGTATGCCTTTATCTTGTACACTCTGCCCATGTCAGTAAAGAACATCAGGTAGTCGTGAGTTGATGTGATGATAAGGTCCTTAACGAAGTCATTATCTCTTGTTGTGAGTCCGACTATTCCCTTGCCGCCTCTCTTCTGAGCCTTAAAGGTGTTCTCCGGTACTCTCTTCACATAACCGAGGTGTGTCAGTGTAATGGCAACATCCTCCTCGTCAATCAGTGCTTCCTCGTCAAGCTCTCCGTCATCGGCAACAATCTTTGTTCTTCTCTTGTCGCCCCATTTTGCCTTAATCTCAAGAAGCTCCTCCTTGATAACTCCCATGAGCTTATGCTCGTCAGCGAGAATCTCCTTGAAGTAAGCGATCTTCTTCATGAGCTCCTCGTATTCGTTCTGAAGCTTCTCTCTTTCAAGACCCTGGAGTCTTGCAAGTCTCATGTCGAGAATTGCCTGTGCCTGAATCTCTGTTAGGCCGAAGCGGATCATCAGCTTCTCTTTGGCATCATTGTAGCTTGATCTTATAGTCTTTATTACCTCGTCGATGTTATCGAGTGCGATAAGAAGACCGGATACGATATGAGCTCTTGCCTCTGCCTTTGCGAGATCGAACTTTGTTCTTCTTGTTATTACTGTCTTCTGGTGCTTGAGATATTCCTCGATGATCTGGTAGAGATTGAGAATTTTTGGCTCTCCGTCTACGAGCGCAAGCATTATCATGCTGAATGTTGTCTGCAGCTGAGTGTGCTTGTAGAGTCTGTTCAGGATAACGTTAGGGTTGGTATCCTTCTTGAGCTCAACTACGATTCTTGTTCCCTCTCTGTTGGACTCATCTCTTATGTCTGTTACGCCCTCGAGCTTCTTGTTGCGCACGAGGTCTGCCATGGACTCGATAAGTCTTGCCTTGTTAACCTGGAAAGGTATCTCCGAGATTACAATTCTTGACTTGCCTCTTGCAGCCTCTTCAATCTCACATACAGAACGCACCTTTATCTTGCCCTGTCCTGTTGCATACGCCTCTCTTGCTGCACCTTTGCCGAGAATAATTGCCCCGGTAGGGAAGTCAGGTCCCTTGATGATCTTCGTAAGATCGTCAACTGTACAATCCGGGTCATCAATCATCTTGACGCAGGCATCGATTGTCTCGCTCAGGTTGTGAGGCGGAATTGAGGTTGCCATACCTACGGCGATACCGTTTGATCCGTTGATTAGAAGGTTAGGTACTCTTGATGGAAGTACCGAAGGCTCCTGCTCCTCTCCGTCGAAGTTGTCAACGAAGTCAACTGTGTCCTTGTCGAGATCTCTTACCATCTGAAGCGAGAATGGTGACATTCTTGCCTCTGTATATCTCATTGCGGCTGCTCCGTCTCCGTCCACGGAACCGAAGTTACCATGTCCGTCTACGAGCATATATCTTGTGGAGAAATCCTGTGCGAGCTTAACCATCGCATCATATATTGAGGCGTCTCCATGTGGGTGATATTTACCCATTACCTCTCCGACAATACGCGCAGACTTCTTGTGCGGCTTGTCAGGAGTTGTTCCAAGCTCATGCATTCCGTAAAGGATTCTTCTGTGTACAGGCTTTAGTCCGTCCCTTACATCAGGAAGTGCGCGGCCTACGATTACGCTCATCGCATAATCTATATACGAGTTCTTCATCTCGTCATATATTTCATGCTCAATAATCGTGCTGTTATCTATTATATCTGACATTGTTTTCTCCTAATTATCTGAACCCGGATTACTAAATATCGAGGTTCTTTACATACTTGGCATTATCCTCGATGAACTTCTTACGTGGCGGAACCTTGTCGCCCATGAGAGTAGTAAATATCTCATCTGCTGATGCCGCATCCTCTATGGTGATTCTTACAAGTGTTCTCGAGTTGTAGTCCATTGTTGTCTCCCAGAGCTGGTTGAAGTCCATCTCTCCAAGACCCTTGTATCTCTGGATTTCAATCTTGCTGCTGCCGCTCTCTTCTTTCAGCTTGGCAAGCAGCGCTTCCTGCTCTGCATCAGAATATGTGTACCAGATCTGCTTTCCCTTCTTTACTCTGAAGAGAGGTGGCTGTGCTGCATATACATATCCGTCCTCAATTAGCTGAGGCATGAATCTGAAGAAGAATGTCAGAAGCAGTGTTCTGATATGAGCTCCATCGACATCGGCATCGGTCATGATAATAATCTTGTGATACCTAAGCTTGCTGATATCGAAATCCTTGCCTATGTTGCATCCGAAGGCAGTAATCATGTTCTTGATCTCCTCGGAGTTAAGAACTCTGTCAAGTCTTGCCTTCTCAACGTTAAGAATCTTACCTCTGAGCGGAAGAACGGCCTGTCTCTTACGGTCTCTTCCCTGCTTAGCTGATCCGCCCGCGGAATCTCCCTCGACGAGGAAAATCTCGCTTAGTGCAGGATCCTTCTCCGAGCAGTCTGCAAGCTTGCCCGGAAGAGAAGTATTGTCGAGAACTGAGGTCTTTCTTGATATCTCTCTCGCCTTACGTGCAGCCTCTCTTGCACGCTGCGCCTTCAGACACTTGTCGATAATAACCTTGGCCTGCTTCGGATTCTCATCAAGGAAGAATCCGAACTGCTCTGCAGTATTAGTCTCTACAAAACCCTTGACCTCACTGTTGCCGAGCTTTGCCTTGGTCTGGCCCTCGAACTGCGGGTTAGTGAGCTTAACACTTACTATCGCAGTAAGACCTTCTCTTACATCGTCTCCCTGAAGTCCGTCCTCGTTCTCCCTGAGAAGCTTGTTTCTTCTCGCATAGTCGTTTATGGTTCTTGTCATCGCTGACTTGAAACCGACAAGGTGGAAGCCTCCCTCTGTTGTATGAATGTTGTTGGCATATGAGAGTATTCTTTCGTCGTATCTGTCCGTATACTGAAGAGCTACCTCAACCTCATAACCATCCTTCTCAACCTCGTAATAGAACACAGTCTCGTTGATAGGATCCTTGTTGGCATTGAGGAATGAAACGAACTCCTTGATTCCTCCCTCATAACAGAAGCTGTCCTTTCTCTTCTGACCCTCTCTCTTGTCTTCAATGCTTATTGAAAGACCCTTGTTAAGGAAAGCCATCTCACGGAATCTTCTCTGAAGTGTATCGTAGTTATATACGGTCTCATCAAAGATTGTCGGATCAGGCCAGAACTGTGTCTTTGAGCCTGTTCCCCTCGCATCACCGAGCACCTCAAGCTTTGATACTTTAGAACCTGCCCAGTACTCCTGCTGATATAGCTTGCCGTCACGCTTAACCTGTACTACCATGTGGGTCGAAAGTGCGTTAACTACAGATGCACCTACTCCGTGCAGACCTCCCGACACCTTGTATCCGCCTCCGCCGAACTTACCGCCGGCATGCAGCTTGGTATGAATCAGCTCAACCGCCGGTATTCCCATCTTAGGATGGATATCTACCGGCATTCCTCTTCCGTCATCGCTTACGGTAATTGAATTGTCTTCTTCAATAGTTACCTGAATGTGCTTGCAGTATCCTGCGAGTGCCTCATCGACCGAGTTGTCGACAATCTCATACACGAGATGGTGTAGACCCGCACTGCCGGTGCTTCCGATGTACATTCCCGGTCTGACTCTGACCGGCTGCAGACCCTCGAGGACCTGAATCTGTTCAGCACCATAATTCTTTTTTTGTTCAGTCATTATGCTTATCCTTTGTATATAATATATGCATCATACGTGCAAAAGGGCGTAGTCGCCCAAATAACTTATCATAATATTTTACCATATTTCGCGTTTTTCTTCAATGTAAACAGCATGGTCGATTTTTCACCAAAATCGCTTATATCGCAAATTTTAGCGTTCTACGGGCATATTGCGTGAAGGCAACATGTAGTCCGACGCGAGAATCACTTATTTTTGCGCTGTATTCACTACGCATCATCCGTGCAAAAGGAGA
>CAMFZN010000072.1 GCA_946006945.1 uncultured Clostridia bacterium
CTGCGCTAAATCCCGCGTTCTATTCAAAAACTATCGTAATCGATTCCTTCTCAGGCTTGAACTGTCTAAGCTTCACGCCTGCCATCTCGAGCATGCGCCTCGACGCCATCGTCATCGGAGTATCCTTGTACTTGTCCGACAGGTACACGACCTCGCTTATGCCCGACTGGATAATCGACTTGGCGCACTCATTGCAAGGGAAAAGCGCCACATAAATCCTCGACCCGCGAAGGTCCTTGCCGCCCGCGTTCAGAATCGCATTTAGCTCAGCGTGCACAACATATGGATACTTAGTATCCTCCTCCCTCTCAGCCGAGCGGATCCAAGGGAAATCATCATCCGAGCATCCGATAGGAAAGCCGTTGTAGCCCGTCGAAAGAATCACGTTGTTGCTGTCAACTATGCATGCTCCGACCTGCGTGTTCGGATCCTTGCTCCTAAGTGCCGCCAGCTTGGCAACTCCCATGAAATACTCATCCCACGAAAGATAATCTTTTCTTTTCATTTCCGACACAACCTCCGTTGTCTAATTGTGTATGCTTAGGCTAATTATAGAACAAAGGCAGGCCTTCCGAAAGACAAACATTCATGCTTCGTGGTCAGAATTCTATGTGAAATGCCGCTGTCAGGAGAAACTTCTCCTGACAGCAGATGATGCTTAAATATTCTGACAAATATAAGAATAATCAGCTGTCCGGAGGCAGGAGAATCAGAATAATCAGTGAGTATTCCCTTCTCAGGAGACGGGTTTCTCCTGAGAAGGGAAGGCTGGAAAATATTCTGATTATTTTATTGTAACAGGTGAATCTGAATCAGAATTTATTTAGAAAATCTTCTGCATGGAGATATTTCTCCCAGACAGAGGGGTATTCAAGATTTTTCTGACTGAATTACATGAAGCAAGGCATATTATAGGAGAACCAGTCAGAATAATTATTGTAATCCTGCTCTCAGGAGAAACATGTCTGACAGAGAGAAGGAAAGGTGCAAATTGTCTGATATCACACCATATCACACTATGCAAACATGCCATGCGGCAGGTCAGGTGTCAGAATATCTGAAGCAAATGCGTTCTCAGGAGACATTTCTCCTGAGAACGAGAATTCCATAAATTGTCAGATGCTGCACCATGATGACACCAATCTCTCCTGTCACCTTCAGCCTGGCGAAGCCTGTTATCCTTAGATCTGAGCCGGAGGTTAAGGCAGAGGAAGCCTGTCACCGCGCGGAGCGCGGCTCGTTCTTGACTGCTGCAGGTAAGATGTTAGTGTTGAAGGCCGATGGCGCATATCTGTTATCCTTGAGTCTGTCGCCATCGGTGTCAGGAGGCAGACATCTTGCAGATGCAGCAGTCAAGAATGACAGGCTCCACCAGAGCCTGGAGGTTCTGGCGTAGGCGGGGCGTGGAATTGAAAAGCGCCCGCCAGCGTAGTATAATATTCTAATGTGGATAGGTATGCAATTTGTTAAAAAATACAACAAAAGGAAATAAAAATGGTGTATAATTATAAAGTATTTCACAATGGAGTAATCAATAAACTAAGCAGATTTGCTGTAAGGGGTGCGGCGGCCGCGATGGCGGCGGTGCTTTGTTTTTCTTCGGTTTTTTGGCTGGGGGCGGAGAAGGCTTCGGCCGAGTCATCCTATGCTTTTGCCATAGAGAAATATCAGCTTGAGGCGAATGTGACGAAGGGGCATACTTTTGAGATCCATGAGAGGCTTTCGGTGAGCATTCCGCAGGACATGGCGAGCCTGAAGCTGGTACTTCTAAGCGGGGGTTCGGTTGTTACTGATTTAGATGTAGGAAGTCTTGGTTATTCGACCTCGATGGAGAACGGAACGCAGTACATCACCATAACCTCGACGGATGATCTCAAGGCGGGAGAGCATGTGTATGATATCAGGTACGTCGTAAATGAGCTCGCTGAGAATGACGACAGCAAGGATACATTCTACTTCAATGCGCTTTTGCCTGAGTGGAGGCAGCCGATAGGCGAGGTTGAGATGAAGATAAGTCTGCCGGAGGATTTCCCGTGGGACGAGCTTCAGTATTACGCAGGTAAGTTCGGAACGAGCGATGTTGCGGACAAGCTTAGCTACAAGGTGGACAAGAAGGCAGGGATAATAAGCATCAAGGGAAGCAGGATTCCGGAGAACTACGGTGTGACACTGATGGCGGACCTTCCTAACGGCTACTGGACCAATCCTCTTGATGGAAGAGCCTTCGTAATGCTTGCTGCGGGCATCGCCGGAGTGATGACTCTTGTTGTCTTCGTAATGTGGCTGATTGGAGGACGTGATCCAAGAACCGGTCGAACGAAAGAGACACATCCGATTGAGGGAATATCGCCTGCCGAGCTTGGTTTTATTTTCGACGGTAAGGTGACGAAGAGAGATATCATTGCGCTTCTTCTGTACCTTGGAACGAAGGGATGCCTCAGGATATCGGAGTACAAGCCTAGGAAGTTCAGGCTTTACAGGCTTGAGGATCCGAAGGGCGAGGAGAAGTTCATCAGAAATGCATACAACATTCTGTTTGAGAATGTATATAAGGGAAGATACATCGAGCTTGAGGATGCAGGTCCAAGACTGAGGAGAATCCTTGATACGATTCCGGTGGATATCGAGAACGGATTCCCGGGCAATGATATGAAGGCGCATACACCTATGTCGAAGTTCTTCAGAATCGTGTCAATCGCGCTTGCAGTGGTTGCGGCTTCGATACTGCCGGTGGTCAACGCTGCTTACAGATTCATCGATGTCTCATACGGAGATGTCGGAATGGTATTCGCAGTGTCGCTTATTACACTGATTACGGCATGCGTTCTCAAGGACAAGTCCTTCGATGACAACAGCAGGCTTAAGATTGCAGGAGCCACAGCAGCAAGTGCTGTCTATGTAGGTATCTGCGTCTATCAGATTCTGCTTCTTGCGGCAGCGAGCCATCTTTATCTGATATGCCTTGCACTTACAGCATGTTATGTGCTTATGATGCTGCTCATCGTGCTGATGACTGCAAGGGGCAAGGAGAATGCGAAGCTTGTTGCAAGATACAAGGCGCTCCGTAAATTCATATACAAGGCAGAGCCTAAGGACGTCGAGGAATTCTACAAGGAGAATCCTGACTATTACTACGATATGGTTCCTTATGCTTATCTTTTCCAGGGACTTGAGTCTTGGGCGAGAACCTTCAGATGGATGGGAGTTCCGGACCCGGTATGGTACACAGATGACATAGAGGGACATGCAATTACGCATGCCAAGCACAAGGACACAACCTTCGACCATGCCAAATCGATAAAGTCGTTCTGCAGAACGCTGGAGTCCGGTTATGTATCGATGCAGCGCCACTATCTGTATAAGTAGTGCAAAAACACTTTCATCATAGCCGCAAGTACGGCGAAGAGCCGGGAAGAGTCCCGGTATCCGAGGTTCCGAAGATGCCGATTGCGCGAGGAGCCTGGGCTAATGACAAGCTATAAATTTAAATAGAGGTATATATTTTAATGAAACAGAAGATTATCAACATTGCCGTTATTGCTCACGTAGATGCAGGAAAGTCAACGCTTGTAGACGCTCTCCTCAATCAGTCCCATGTATTCAGAGACAACGAGGAGATTGTAGACTGCGTAATGGACAGCGATGCAATCGAGAGAGAAAGAGGAATCACCATCTACTCGAAGAACTGCTCCATCATGTACAAGGACTACAAGATCAACATCGTGGATACACCGGGTCACGCCGACTTCAGCTCGGAGGTTGAGAGAATCATGAAGACTGTGGATACAGTAATTCTCCTCGTAGACTCAAGCGAGGGACCTATGCCGCAGACAAGATTCGTACTCAACAAGTCACTCGAGCAGGGACTTAACCCTATCCTTTTCATCAACAAGATTGACAAGAAGGATGCGAGAATCGACGAGGTTGTAGACGAGGTATACGAGCTCTTCATGGACCTTGAGGCAAGCGATGAGCAGCTTGACTTCCCTATCATGTACGGAATCGCAAGACAGGGAATCGCAGTCAATGACCCTTCAGAGGTTGAGGGAGTAATAATCGGTGAGGGCGCAGCCAAGATTGAGAAGAGCCCTAAGGGCTACGGAGACTTCAACATCGAGCCGCTCCTCGACCTGATAATCGAGCATACCGAGTCATATCCTGACAGAACTGAGGAGCCGCTTCAGATGCAGGTGTCATCACTCGCATACGACGACTACATCGGAAGACTCGGAATAGGAAGAATCACAAGAGGCACGATGAAGGCCGGAAGCCAGGTTTCAGTCATGAAGGAGGACGGAACTGAGGCAAAAGGCCGTATCGGACAGCTTTTCGTATACAAGGGACTGTCGCGTGTATCCGTGGATGAGGCGGAGGCCGGAGATATCGTAGTGGTATCCGGAATCTCAGACATCTCAATCGGAGAGACAATATGCGACCCTGCCTGCCCGGAGGCGATGGAGATGATTCACATCGAAGAGCCTACGCTTTCGATGAACTTCATGGTTAACTCATCACCTTTTGCCGGCAAGGTAGGTAAGTTCGTAACAACAAGACATATCCGTTCAAGACTTGAGAAGGAGCTTGAGGTTAACGTCGGACTCGTAGTTGAGGAGACAGATTCGACAGACTCCTTCAAGGTATCCGGAAGAGGAGAGCTTCACCTCTCAATTCTGATTGAGAACATGAGAAGAGAAGGCTACGAGCTTGCAGTATCAAAGCCTGAGGTTGTAACAAAGAAGGGACCGGACGGCGAGCTTCTCGAGCCTGTCGAGGAGGTAGTAATCAGCGTTCCTGACGAGTACTCAGGCACAGTAATCTCCAAGCTCAACCTCCGTAAGGGAATGATGACCGGAATGAGCGGAGACGGAAACGGATACACCAAGATCACTTACTCAGCACCTACAAGAGGTCTGATGGGATACAGAAGTGAATTCATCAACGACACTCACGGAGAGGGCACCATGGTCCGCCGCTTCGAGGGCTTCGAGCCTTGGAAGGGTGAGATACAGGGAAGAATTAACGGAGTAGCGGTAGCACAGGAGGAAGGCAACTGTACTCCATATGCTATCTTCAACATACAGGAAAGAGTTCAGATGTTCGTCGAGCCGGGCACTCACGTATACGAGGGAATGATCGTGGGAATGAATGCAAGAAGCGACGACATGGTAGTTAACCCATGCAGGGCAAAGAAAGCTACCAACATGAGAGCAGCAGGAAGCGATGACACAATCAAGCTTACACCTCCAAGAAGGTTCACCCTCGAAGAGGCGCTCGAGTTCATCGATGATGACGAGCTTGTAGAGGTAACACCTGATGACATCAGACTGCGCAAAAAGCTCTTAAGCGAGCTCGAGAGAAGAAAGGCAAGAA
>CAMFZN010000073.1 GCA_946006945.1 uncultured Clostridia bacterium
TTTGCAGCGCAGAGGTGCACAATGTTCGACCTTGGACTTCTTGAGTATGTAAGCCCTACACTTTCTCTCATCATAGGAATCAGCTTCCTCGGTGAGAGTGTGGATATGGTTCAGATTATCGGCTTTGCAATCATCTGGGTCGGACTTGTTTTCTTCAGTTACGGAGAGTTTAAGGAGATGAGGAAATGAGAAGAAAGGATAGAGAGATAACCGATGCAGGCAGAATGCTCGAGGTTATCGGCTCAAATGACATCGTAAGAATTGCATTTGATGACGGAGACGGAATCTACATCTGTCCGGTGAACTACGGATATAAGGCTGAGAACGGAGCACTGTCTCTGTATTTTCACGGAGCGACCTCCGGACGAAAGGCCGATGCTCTTACCGGAGGCGTCAGCGAGGTAAGCTTTGAGATTGACGGAGCTCACAGAAGAGAGGGCGGAGAGTCCTGCGATTCGACCATATACTACGAGTGTGTGATGGGCAGGGCGAGCTGCCACGTCGTAACAGATCAGGCAGAGAAGAAGGAAGGTCTTGACCTTATCATGAGCAATGTTTTTGGCCGCAAGGGTCCGTTCGAGTATCAGCCGGCAGTTCTCGAAAGAACGCTGCTAGTTAGACTTGATGTGACAGAGTGGTCGTGCAAAATCCACTAGCAAGCAGGCTCGGCCATCCCGCAGAGCCGCATAGAATAAGGAGGTAATGCAAAATGAGTATAGTAAGAAGGGTTGAGGATCAGCCTGTTGTAGTGACAAAGGGCGCTCAGGGAGGTCCGGGTGAGATAATCGCAAGAAAGCTCGCCTGCTGCGATGAGGATCTTTGGAACAAGGGAAGACTTCTCAACGTAATAACACTCGAGCCGGGCTCAGGCGTTGGATATCACGTCCACAGCGGTGACGGCGAGGTGTATTATATGATGGAAGGTACTGCAGAGTATAATGACAACGGTACTGTTGTAACCATCAGTGCAGGAGATGTTACCTTCACAAAGCCGGGCGAAGGTCATTCGATTACAAACGTCGGAGACAGCCACGTGAAGTTCCTTGCTCTTATTATGTATGAATAATAGAAATAAACAAGAACCGCCATATGACGGTTCTTGTTGTTAAATATGCACCTGTTAAGCCTCCTGACCAGCGGACCTGGTCTATCTGTCATAAGGATCGAACAACTCGCAGTCCCTTTCGAGAATTCTGCCTGATGAAGCATCAATCTCATACTCGAACTCCATAAGTGTTCCGTTTACAGTCGCCTTGAAATCTATATCATACACTTTTCTTCCGTCATCTCTGTCGATACGGCTGCTAATCAGCTCAGCGCTTCCTGCATCGGCGCCGTAACTTGATGCTGCATCAGAAACGGCGATGCTGTAAGCTTTGCTTTTGCCTATATCCGCTGATGCTTTAGGAATCTTCACAGTTCCGGATACACTTGAGTATCTGACAGTTCCTCTCTTTCTTATTCCATCTATTGTGAACCTGTAGCTTTTGCCTTTCTTGAAGTTCTTAATTCTGAATTCCAGATCATCACTGTCTTTATCGACGATATATGCCTTGTATTTTTTGCCGGAAGAATCCTTTACAGTTACTGAAGTGTTCTTATAGTTAACTTTTGTGCGGAACTCGACATCGACCCTTCCATTCCCTTTGTATTCAACGCTTTCCTTCTTCGGTGCTGCTGCACTGACAGGCAGTATCTGTGCGATAACCAGTAAAGCGACAGCAAGGAGAATAAGCGGCATTCTTTTCTTTCTTGTCATGGCTTTGCCTCCTTTTGCATAATTCTCTTTCGGATTTAACCTGTTTAACTTGTCTATAGTATAAAGCTTCAAGATTAAGCATGTATTAGGACAAGATTAAAAAATGATTAAACTATGGGAAAACCCTGAAAATAGAAAATTCCCCTCACATAACTCATTACACATACAAGGAAGTCTCGGTTTCTGAAGCTTCCGCCTCAGTTTCTGTCTATATCCCATTCAATGATCGTTCCGTCTTCTGCGGATATCTCGAATTCATACTCTGTTCCATCGTAAATGATTTCACCCTCATATGTGACATGCCCGTCGTCCGTGTCCATTTCAATATATTTCACGTTCGACTCCGAAGCGCCGGGGATTCTCTCAAGCGCAATTGAGCGTGCCTGCTCGATGCTTATTGTCTGCTCTACAGGTGTTCCTCCTGTATTATTTCCGCCGTCATCGCCGCCGGAGCTTTCGCCACCCGAACCGCCGGCAGGCGTGCAGGCGGTCATAAAGGCAGCAAGCATAACCGATGCCAGTATCGCTGTAAGCTTTCTAATCATGTTCCTGCTCCTCTCTTTCCAGTCTTATAGTGAATGTGCTTCCTTCGCCCGGGGCAGAGCTGACGGAGACTGAACCTCCGTGTGCCTCAACGATTGCCTTGACCATCGAAAGACCAAGTCCCCAGGATTCTCTGCTGCTCCTGGACAAATCCTCTCTGTAGAATCTGTCCCATATTCTGTCGATGCTGTCTGCGCTGATTCCCGGCCCATCATCAGATACGCTGCAGACCGCAAAGCTGCCCTCGGTGTGAAGACCGATGACAATACAGCTTCCTTCGCCTGCATACTTTATTCCGTTGTCGATGAGATTCAGAATCGCTCTTATAAGCATGGTGATGTCAGCATTAACCATCACGCCGCTTTCTATGTCACTTGTCACCGTGACACCGGCTTCACTTCCAATAAGGGCCTGCTGCTCTGCGATGCTTGAGAGGATATCGCTCAGGTTTATTACCTCACGGTTTAACCTCAGATTGTCCGAATCGCTTCCCGCAAGGAGACGGAGTCTGCTAATCATCTCGGACATGCGCATAGCCTCCGTATTGATGACTTTCAGTGCTTTTGCCCGATAAGCCTCGTCTTCGAGAGCATATTCGCTCTGCGATGCGATTACTGCAAGAGGGGTTTTTAGCTCGTGAGAGATATCGGAGGTGAATTTCTTCTCGGTCTCCATCATCTGTTCGACCTTGTCGAAGAGGCTGTTGAAATTCTCTGCGAGCTGACCGATATCATCTCCCTTAGGTGCCTCGACACGCTTCGACAGATCGCCGCTTCTTCGTATCTCCTCAACGGTTGCGACAACATCACGAACAGGCTTGATGGATCTGACGGCAATTAATCTGCCGATTACGAGCGCCGATACAAGAAGTGCAATCATTATTAAGGCAGATGTCTTCCATGTTATTCCGTGCAAAACCCGATTCAGTCCTGCCGAGGTTATTCCCCGAATCCACAGTTTTCTGCCATCCACAGCGCAAAGACTGTCATATATGTACCAACTGCCGCCATCAGAATCCTGTACAGACTGATATTCACCATCAGCAAAAGAAATCTGACCGCTTACTGATGCAGGACGCCTTCCCTCAATGAGGCTACCGCCCTCATCGTAAACACTTACATAAACATTGCTGCTGTAGTATTTGATTCCCGAGGAATACTCGAAATCCCTTCCCGATGACACGATTCTGCTTTCCGCATCAGACACCTGCTCTACGAGCACAGCCGTAGCCGCATCTCGAGATGACTGCTTAGCCATCTCATACATAAGCGTCATCGAGCCTATCGCAATTATAAGGAGGATGAAGCTGTACCAGATCGTAAGCTTGTTTACAAAAGATATCCGCTTCATACCAGTTTGTACCCCGCACCCTTGACGGTGACAAGCTTCTTCTCCTCGAAGTCTCCGTCAATCTTTTTCCTCAAATGATGCATGTACACATCGATGACATTTGAACCTCCGTCATATTCATAGTTCCAGACATGTGAGGACAGCTTATCTCTCGAAAGGACCGTTCCAGGATTCTGCATCATGAACTCAAGAATCTCGAACTCCTTGGATGTAAGAGATATTTCAATGTCTCCCCTGAATACCTGACGAGCATTTCGATCCATTACGAGATCGCCGGACCTCAGTGTGTTCTCAGCTCTTCCGGTCTTTCTTCTGGTAATGGCACGGATTCTCGCCATCAGCTCATCGAAGTCAAAAGGCTTGACCATATAGTCGTCAGCGCCGGCATCAAGCCCGGCAACTCGGTCTTCGATATCTCCAAGCGCTGTCAGCAGGAGAACCGGAGTGGTATTGCCGTCGCTTCTCATTTTCTTAAGGATTCCTATTCCGGTTATTCCGGGCAAAAGGATGTCCATCACGATTCCGTCATATTCCGTATTCTCGATGTAATAAAGCGCATCGCGCCCGTCGGTGCAGCTGTCAACGCTGTAGCCCTCTCGCGTCAGCTTTCTTACGATAATCTCATTAAGATCTTTCTGATCCTCAACCAGTAATAATCTCATTGTTCTATCCGATGCAGGCGCATCGGCCTCCTGTTCTGCAAATGATACTCTCTTCACCACCTGCTGTCGAAGAGCAGTTAAAGAATACAGCTTTTCATGTTTTGGTCATGAATACTGCAAAAGCAAGCCCTATGATGCGTCTCAAATCAAGACAGGGCTTGCTGTGTTATCTGTTATTCAGTTCCTGCCAAGCAGTGCTGCGGCTCTTGCCTCTACGGCACCGGCAATTGCAAGGACAAGCTCGGTCGACGGACCATAGAAAATAGCGCCGTGGTTGGCGAGGATTGCCGCATGAGTCTTCTTTAGAACCTCAATTGCATTGGAATTGAAGTCATCCTCATGCTCAAGCGCATATTCTGTTACCAGAACATCACCGATGAGATCCTTAAGTTCAGGAACTCCGATGGTGAAGCCGGCATGTGCAGCTGCAAAGCAGCTTAGATTCTCTGAATGAGTATGGACGATTGCATCGCAGCCTGTAAGCTCTCTATACATCTTTGCATGAAGAGGGAGGTTGCGGCTGGGAGTCCTCTGTCCGTCGTTCCTGCTCATGTCGATGTAGTTGACCTTGACAATGTCCTCAGGTTTAATTGAGAAATAGTCCATACCGGAAGGAGTAATAAGAAGCTCCTTGTCATTAAGTCTTATCGATATGTTGCCCCAGGTTCCGAATACCAGGTTGTCACGACAAAGTTGCTTGCCGAAATCGATAAGCTTGTTCCTGAGCTTGAACTCTGTCTCATCGAAGCCTACGAAGTTGACAAAGGATTCATCATTGATGCTCTTATATCTGTCAAGATAGAACTTCCTGCAGAGAGTCGAGTCTGAATCCGGAATATATTTGACACCTCCAAGAAGCTCCGAGTAATTCTCTGCCAGACAGCACTTCTCAATAATCTGAGCACATGCCACGGCGTCCTCAACTGAGCTTCCTACAGCGACAATTCCCGAGCCCTTCACAAGACAGCCGTTGCTGGATCTAATGGCTGCCAGACAGTT
>CAMFZN010000074.1 GCA_946006945.1 uncultured Clostridia bacterium
TCTGTCATACCGTGCACAATCTGAAGCACAGCTGCAGGCTCACTCTCCGGCTCCCATCTAAAGCCGTGAATGCTGTTTACTCCATCTGATGAAGGATAATAGAACTCTTTCTTAGTCATTTCTATCCACTTCCTTTCTCACAGGTCTGGTTCCATGGTACTGGTAGAACTGGGTCTCTATCGTTCCGTTATACAGCTTCCTTCGCCTGTCTGCCTTCCTGTCAAGCGCCTTCTCAAGCTCCCTGTCCGAGGTAATAAGGAAGAAGGACCATGTAGGATGATCTTTCATAAGCTGTCTGAACTTCTCATATATCGCCTGAATCTCAGGATCTGTTCCGACTCTTATTCCATAAGGCAGGTTGGATATGACCACTCCATACTCAGTCTCCGGCTCAAACCTCTCCATGCTCATTCTAAAGAAGCTTATATCCTCTGCCACGCCGGCCTCGTCCGCATTCTCCTTCGATGCCTCGATTGCCTTCCTGTTAATGTCAAAGCCTCTTATGTTAAGCTCCTTGTCATAGTCTGCCGCGTTATATGCTGCTCTTCTTTCCTCCTTCCATATCTCGGAAGGAATGAAATCCCAGTCAGCAGAGGCGAAGCTTCTTCCAAGCCCCGGAGCTATGTTTCTTTCAATCATCGCAGCCTCAATCGGAATAGTTCCTGAGCCGCAGCAAGTATCGACAAGCTCCTTGTCCGCCCTGTAGAAGCTAAGCTGCACGAGAGCGGCGGCAAGCGTCTCCTTCATCGGTGCCGCAACATCCTCTACTCTGTATCCTCTCTTGTGAAGGCCCGCTCCGCTTGTATCAAGAAGGAGTAGGAATCTGTCCTTAAGAGCTGCAAATCTGATTCTGTACATGGCACCCGTCTCCGGGAGGATGCTCTTCATGTAGAAGCCTCCAAGTCTTGCCGATACAGCCTTCTTGATGATGCTCTGGCACGCCGGAACGCTGTGAAGCTCTGACTTTACGCTTGTTCCTACAACAGGATAGCTTCCGTCAAGCGGAATGAAGCTCTCCCACTCGAGCGCCTTAGTCTGCTGAAACAGTTCCTCAAAGGTTCTCGCGCGAAAATCTCCCACCTTGACATATACCCTGTCTGCGCTTCTAAGCCACAGATTTGATCTTACTATCGCACGCTCATCTCCGATATATGTAACCCTTCCATCCTCGGTCGCAGTCACCTTGTATCCGAGCGCTTCTATTTCTCTTCTTACAACCGCCTCAAGTCCGAAGGCAGCCGTAGCAATCAGCTCAATTCTCATATACATACCTCTGCATAATATATCAATATATTATAGCATAATCTGATTCGTGCAAAAAGAACAGGCAGCCATACAGGCCGCCCGTAATCTCGTTATTTGGTGCATCATCCGCACTTTATTTCATGTCCGCACTAAATTCTTGCAGCGCCGCTCTTTCTTGCGGCTTCAGCTGTCGCCTTTGCCACAGCATCCTTTAGCCTTGGATCGAATGGTTTTGGCAGAATGCAATCTGCGCACAGCTCCTCATCGCTTATCAGGTCTGCAATCGCATATGCGGCAGCAATCTTCATCTCGTCGTTAATCTCTCTTGCCCTTACATCAAGAGTTCCTCTGAATATTCCCGGGAATACCATTACATTGTTAACCTGGTTAGGGAAGTCGCTTCTTCCTGTCGATACAACAGCAGCTCCCGCGGCCTTTGCCTCATCAGGGAAGATCTCAGGTGTAGGGTTCGCACATGCGAAGATTACAGGATTCTCCGCCATCGATCTAACCATGTCCTGAGTTACGAGTCCCGGAGCAGATACTCCGATGAATACATCAGCACCCTTTATTACATCCTCAAGGCTTCCGCTCTCCCTGTCAGCATTTGTAATCTCTGCAATCTCCTGCTTAGCGGCATTAAGACCCTCTCTTCCCTTGTAGATGGCGCCCTTCCTGTCGCACATTACAACATTCTTAAGGCCCATGCTGATAAGAAGCTTAACTATTGCTGTTCCCGCAGCTCCTGCTCCCGAAGTTACAATCCTGATATCCTCGATATTCTTTCCTACAACCTTAAGAGCGTTGATAAGAGCCGCAAGTGTTATTACAGCTGTACCATGCTGGTCGTCATGGAAGATAGGAATGTCGCATCTCTCTTTGAGCTTCTTCTCAATCTCGAAGCACCTTGGCGCAGAAATATCCTCGAGATTGATTCCTCCGAAAGATCCTGAGATAAGAGCAACAGTGTTTACAATGTCATCTACATCCTTGCTTGATACGCAAAGAGGGACTGCGTCAACATCTCCGAATTCCTTGAACAGAACGCACTTTCCCTCCATAACAGGCATTCCTGCCTCAGGGCCGATATCTCCAAGGCCGAGAACTGCAGATCCGTCAGTTACGACTGCAACTGTGTTCCATCTTCTTGTAAGCTCGTAGCTCTTGTTAATGTCCTTCTTTATCTCAAGGCATGGCTGGGCAACTCCCGGTGTATATGCAAGAGAGAGTGCAACATCATCCTTAACAGGTACTCTTGAGATAACCTCGAGCTTGCCGTGAAGCTCCTCATGAAGCTTCAGTGATTCCTTAGCATAATCCATCTATATGTACTTCCTTTCGTTATTTATTTACTATTCTATATACTTCTGACCTGCCGCGCTGCAGCATCAAGCAGCTTCATTAAACCATCAGGGCAGGATCCACATACTTGTCATACTCCTCACCGGTCATGAGGCCAAGCTCGAGAACAGCATCCTTAAGAAGCATTCCTTTCTCGTGAGCAAGCCTTGCAGCCCTGGCAGCGTTCTCATATCCGATAACAGGACTTAAGCATGTAACGAGCATAAGAGACTCCCTTAGAAGACCGTCCATTCTTCCCTTGTCAGCCTTAATTCCTCTTACACATCTCTTATTAAATGACTTAAGTGAATCCGAGAGAATCCTTACAGAGTGCAGATAATTCATTATCATTACCGGCATGAACACATTAAGCTCGAAATTACCCTGAGATGCAGCTATTCCTATTGTCGCATCATTACCCATTACCTGAACCGCAACCATGGTTGCCGATTCGCACTGTGTAGGATTAACCTTGCCAGGCATAATTGATGAGCCAGGCTCGTTCTCAGGAATTGTAATCTCTCCGATTCCGCAGCGCGGACCGCTTGCAAGCCATCTTATATCGTTGGCCATCTTCATGTAATCTGCAGCAAGAGCCTTGATTGCTCCATGTGAGAATACAAGTGCATCCTTCGATGTAAGTGAATGGAACTTGTTAGGATCTGTTACGAACGGCTTTCCTGTAAGCTCTGCGATTACGGAAGCAACCTCTTCATCAAAGCCGCAAGGCGCATTAAGGCCTGTTCCGACAGCAGTTCCGCCAAGCGCAAGCTCATATAGTCCGTCAAGTGACTTCTCAATATAATCAAGTGAGTGCTCGAGGCTGCTTCTCCATCCGGATATCTCCTGAGAGAAGCGTACAGGAGTTGCATCCTGAAGGTGGGTTCTTCCAATCTTTATTATGTCCTCGTTTTGCTTCTCAAGCTCCTTAAGAGTATCAATCATGTTTCTTACAGCAGGCACGAGTTTATCTGTCACTGCTGTAACAGCCGCAATATGCATTGCTGTAGGGAATGTGTCATTAGAACTCTGGGACATGTTGACGTGGTCATTAGGATGAAGCAGATCTTCTCCGGCTGCAAGATTACCCACTCTTGCAACTACCTCGTTCATATTCATGTTGGACTGAGTTCCGCTTCCGGTCTGCCATACGGACAGAGGAAATTCTCTGTCGAGTCTGCCGGCAAGGACGACATCACACACTCTTCTGATAAGCATACATCTTCTGTCGTCAAGCTTTCCGAATCTGTTATTGGTTATTGCGGCAGCCTTCTTCAGAACCGCAAATGCCCTTATAATCTCTTCAGGCATCTTATCGCTGCCTATCGGGAAGTTCTCAAGGCTTCTCTGCGTCTGTGCGCCCCACATCCTGTCCTTAGGGACAAGCATCTCACCTAGAGAGTCATGCTCCTTACGATACTCCATCTTCTCTTACACCTCTTTTCACAAAAACAGACATATAATTAAATCTGTACAAAAAACCAAATACAGATTTAATTATATGTCTATCTTAATTATCGGTCAATTATTAATCGGTTAACCCGCGGCATCATATGCGATATCGTCTCTTGATTTTGCCCGTGTCCGCTATAGGATAACGTAGATGAAGTATCCGGTGTATACTCCGAGCATCAGTACTCCGGCAACTCTGCCAAGCTCTCTTTTTCTGACGGAGCCGAGCCAGAGCATGACAACCGCAAGGATGCAGAATGCTGTGTCGGTAAGGAATCTAGTCTCGAACTCAACAGGGGTTATGAGCGCCGTTGTACCGAGCACGAACAGAATATTAAAAATATTGCTTCCTACAATATTGCCTATCGCAAGGTCGGCCTTGCCCTTGAATGCAGCTGTTACGCAGGTTACAAGCTCCGGAAGCGATGTTCCGAAGGCTACGATGGTAAGACCTATTATTCTGTCACTCAGACCTATTGCGGATGCGATATTGCTTGCTCCCGTTACGATAAAATCACTTCCCTTTATTATCATGAATGCAGTTACAATCAGAATTATCAGGCACTGCCATACCGGCCTGTCCATCGGCTTGCTGTCCTCTGCAGGATCGGACTCTCCTCTCTGCGACATAATGTAAAGATAAATGAGATATATTACAAAGCATGCCCAGAACGCCATTCCCTCGAAGCTTCTTATCTCCCCGTCGCTCTTTCCGAAAGCAAAAAGAAGGATAGTAACGAGCAGGAGAAAAGGTATCTCAATCTTTACAGTGGATTTCTGCACCTTAATAGCCATTATCGCTGCCGTGATTCCGAGTATTACCAGAATGTTCATGATATTGCTTCCGCATACATTTCCAACAGCGATTCCGGCATTACCGTTAATTGCAGCGTTAATACTTACTGCCGCCTCCGGCATGCTCGTTCCCATAGCAACTATCGTAAGACCTATTACAAGCTCGGGAATTCCAAACTTTCTGGCAATCGATGCAGAACCCTCAACGAACCAGTCCGCGCCCTTGACAAGAAGAACAAAACCTGCAACAAGAAGCAGAACACTCTTAATCATCATTTTCTACTAACCCATCCTATATATGAAATAATTACTGTTTAAGTCGATAACTCCTCGTATTATACCAATTCAGAGAGATATTACCTACACCTTAAGGCAAACCTTCACACATTTTTCTCATTATCCATGATAAAAGCCCACAGCGACTGCTGTGGGCACATTATCGATTTTA
>CAMFZN010000075.1 GCA_946006945.1 uncultured Clostridia bacterium
ACCTAAGCCGTCTTTTTAGTATGCACATTTTGTAGGGCTTCTTATTCCAAAATCTGTCCTCTTTGTAGGATTTCGATTTCGTCTGTATAATCATACAATTTACCCATAGTAAATACTTTCAATATTTATAGGAGGTACAAAATGGGATACTCATTAGACTCAAAGGTTAAGGATATTCTTAAGAACGAGAAAGCTGCCGCAGTTCTTGATAAGTATGCAGAGGGCTCATCAAAGAACCCTCAAATGAAGCTGGTAGGCGGTCTTACTCTCAGAAAGCTCGCAAGCTTCCCACAGTCAGCATACCTCGTTCCACATCTAGACGATCTTGATGCTGAGCTTAAAGCAATCGAAGACTAAACTTTACAGCGCAAATCTTTTCTGCGATAAAACGACGGCCGTAAGACCGTCGTTTTATCTGTTTATATCAATTCTAGAAGCATGTCCAGCCGCCGTCGCACTTAAGGTCAACACCGTTAACGTATCTCGACTGATCACTTGCGAGGAAGAGTATAGCATCAGCAAGCTCTTCCGGCATAGCAAGTTCGCCTGAGAAATTCAGAAGCTGACTTGTGCGACCGAAGCCGAATTCATCTGACGGAGGCATTGTAATAGGAATGTCTGTTACAACGCCACCTGGCGAAACACAGTTGCAGCGAATATGGTGGTCCATATACATATATGCTGTGTTTCTTGTGAGAGAAAGAACTGCTCCCTTGCTCGCTACATATGCCGCGCCTGAAGTCTGGTGGCTAGCTCCTACAGAGCATGTATTAACAATAACTCCACCAACCTCTTCTCCCTGTGCAAGATACTGCTTGCACTCCTCTCTCATGCAGTACATAACACCGAAAGTATTTACTCTGAAAACCTGCTCCATCATCTCATCAGATGTGTCTGCAATGGCTGTATTATCGTCCATAACACCCGCATTGTTAACCGCAACATCAAGCTGGCCATATGTATCCACAGCAAGCTTGACCATTGCCTTTGCAGTATCAGGACTGCCGATATCTCCCATCATCTGAATGATTTCGTACTGTGTCCCGCACTCCTTAGCCTCTTCAAGAAGGTCGTCCATAGGGTTCTTGTCAACAGCGATGACTTTTCCGCCCTCCTGAGCGAAAAGCAGAGCTGTCGCTCTTCCTATTCCTGCTGCTGCGCCTGTAACGATGCAGACTTTATCCTGTAATTTTCCCATTATAACCCCTCCTAGCAGAAAACTTTCTTTACGACAGTCGCAGGTGATCCATTAGGGCCTACCGTTACCTTAGCGCCTTCTGGAATATCTGCTCTGATATTTGCGAAGCCGATGTTCTTGTCTACTGTGTAGCCGTAGATAGCCTGGCAGCATCTGCCGACTTCAACGCCGTAGAGATATACCTTCTCCCAGATTGAAATATCTTCCGTTGATTCCCATTCAAACTCCAGACCTACCATCTGGTAGCGAGGATTCTCCTTGATTGCAAGAGTTGCCTCCTTACCGATGAACTCCTTCTCGAGATCAACAGACCATCCAAGGTCACACTCGAACGGATTCATCCACTTGAAATCCTGCTTGAGCGGGAATCCCTTTTCCATTGGAATAGACCTTACATAAACTTCAAGCGTATAGATTTCTCTTCCGCCAGCCTCAGTAACTGCTTTATCAATTGCTTCCTTGATTTCTGCTGTCTTATCGAATGGACAATATACCTCGTAGCCATTCTCGCCAGTGAAGCCAGATCTATGTACATACACTGGAATTCCATTGATTGAGTTTGCCTCTACTCTGAATCTCTTCATCTCATCAATCGGAGTCTCGAGCATAAGATTCATGGCCTTTGGCGAGTCAGGACCTTGAACTGCGTACATATCCCAATCATATGTAATAAGCTCTGTTGTAACATCAAGCTCGCCCTTGTGGCTCTCAAGCCAAGGAATTAAACGAGGTCCGTATAGCGATGAAACCCAGTACTTCTCCTCGTCCATGTGCATTACTATTACATCATCTATAATCTCACCTTTCTCGTTGAGCATTGTTGTGTACTTCGTTCTGCCTGGAGTTGCCTTGCTGATGTTGTTAACATAGATAAGTTCAAGTGCCTCAAGTGCGTCAGCACCTTTTACCTCAACAAGGTCGTGCGTCCAGCGATACCAGCCCACACTCTGACGAATAGTCTCAGCATCGAGACGTGCACGTTTATCTTCTTTGAAAAGCATTCCGATACCTCCTTATACCATTCTCAGGTCCTCAAGGCGAATAACCTTGATGTACATATCCTCTTCATCACGATCCTCAATTACGCAGGACCACTCTGGCGAAACAAGTGTTTTGCAGCCGCCGTTCCACTGTGCCTCGTATGCGTCTACCAGCTCGTCAAGTGGTGCCATCTCGTATCTGGCAGTGAAATCCTCACTTTTAACCTTGATCCAGGTCTCATCCTCTGTCCAGCGCTCAACCTGATAAGGAACCTGCTGAACATCCAGCATATACATAATATATGAGCCCATGATTCTGCCATCATTATCGTCGATTGAATGAGGAACGCCCAGGTGTGCTCTGAGACCTTCTTTAGCAAATGGCTCGATAAACTGGTTTTTGCCTGCTGTTGCGAAAACAATCTTCAGCACGCGGAGGAACTCCTCGTCGTCCGGCGCCATATCTAAAATCGCCATCATTGGGAACTGTACTGACCATACCCATCCCATCTGGGCAACCCAGTGGTATGCCTCTTCAATTGATGTCTCCTCTCCAAACGCCTGTGTGTACTGGCCATTACGCAGACACTGTCCTTCCTTAACCATTCTCTCACGAGGAGTATCATGGATAGGATCTACCGGCTGCTGCATATGCTCAAGCCAGCTCTGCTTAGGAAGACCATATGTGTCTCTTCTCTCCGCAACTACCCTGCAATGCTTGTTGCCACAACCTCTTGCCTGGCACATGTTAAGAGCAACCTCGTTCTCTGTTCCATTTGAACTTGCCAGATCGAAATTTGCAGTAAACATGCTGGTTGTCATATTGCAAAGCTCACTTCCTACGATGTCCCATGGACAGGTATCAAGCTCCTTCTCAACACGATCTCTAGTGAACTGGATTACTCTTCCAGCCATGTTCTCCCACTCATCTCCGGAATCTCCTGTGATTCCACCAAGCCAACTGGACTTTTCACAGAGCTCAGGAATGTTAAAAGCCTCATACAGGGACATGTCCACATATGCTTTCTGCTCGTCTGGTGTTCCTGCAACGGCCATGTTCATCATATTAGCGATG
This sequence comes from uncultured Clostridia bacterium, assembly GCA_946006945.1. Taxonomy (GTDB): domain Bacteria; phylum Bacillota; class Clostridia; order Peptostreptococcales; family Anaerovoracaceae; genus Crickella. The sequence continues at coordinate 3,254 of CAMFZN010000075.1, forward strand.
TCGCAGATTGCGTCTGTTCTTGTCTCCCAGTTTGGCTCAAAAATTCGCATAACCTGGAAGAGATTGGCACAGAATGCAGCAATCTGTCTGTTAAGCTGCTTATACGCCTCGTCTTCGGTAATGAGTTTGCCCCACGCCGTTGAGAAGCATTTTTTTGAATCAAGTTTCTCCTTAAGCATACTTTTCCTCCTTATTCACCTGTTCAGGATAAATGTTCATAGAACAATTATACTTTTCTTATTCTGCGACAGTATTCCACAAAGGCAAGGGAAAAAAATCGTTGCACCCATACATACTGTATGGTTATTATTTTGCAAAAACAACCAAATATCGGTATAATTTATATGAATTATTACATTGCACCATATAAAAAGTATGGTGCATTATAGATGCAACCCAATATGTAACGACGTGCTTTACGGGGAGATAGACATGAAACTCAACCAGGATATCATTCTCAAAAGACTTAATGAATATGTAGATGCAAGAGACATCGGGCAGAGGGGCTCTGATAAACTGCTTTTACAACGCCCCGAGTTTTATCTGGATAAAGCCGGACTTTTTGTTGAGAACCACGTATACGTCTGCAGCGCAGACCATTTGCCTGCTCTGCCGACAATAGAGGCAAATGTTCTGTTGATTTGTCTTGGCAACTCGCCTCAGCTCTCAACATACAAGCACAGATGTTCTGTAATCAACATCAATGGCAACGAGAGTATTTTTACAGTTTTCAACATCGTGCAACAGATTTTCAACCTGTACGAGACCTGGGAAGCTAGCCTTAATCGCATTCTCCGAAACAGTGCATCTCTCCAGGAAATACTCGACACAAGCAAGGGTATTTTCGAGAATCCGATGCTTCTTCTTGGCGCGGATTTCAAATATCTGGCTCGTACAGAGGAGCAATATCTGGCAGAGAAAATGAATATAAACCTCCATGCAGAAACCTTCGATTCAGAGAAGCTTGCTACATTCCTTTCTCTTCATGATATGTCTACACATGTAAGAGAGCCTTTCGTACTCTCACTTATGAATCGTCGTTCTATGGCAATGAATGTTTTCGACAACGAGGAATATATGGGCTGTTTCATTGTTTTTGAGGAATATCGAGATTTCTGTTCATCCGATACCGTGCTTTGCAGCTTCCTTTATAAATATCTTCGTCAGGCCATTTTGAGTAATCCCGTTCTAGCGAGTGAACGCTCAGCATTGAGACATGCCATTAGAGATGTAGTAGCAGGCAACCCAGTCGACTTCGACCATCGACGAGTTCTGGATTTCGCAAATAATAAATGTGATTATGTATGTGCCTGTCTTCAACCGGAGATGCTTTCAACACATCTGCCAAGCGGGTACATTCCTTCAATCATTGAAGACGTCGTGCCTGGGTCGTTATCCTTCGAGCTTGGTGTATCAGTAGTTGCATTAATGCCGCTTGAATCTGACGAAATTCAGTATGACCAAACAATAGCAGCGTTGAACTATAAAGTCGGTATATCTCAACCATTCCGCAATCTTTTCGAAAGCAACCATTATTATTATCAAGCTGCTGCGGCGCTTAAGAACGGTCTGCTTTTCGAAAAAGAAAAGACTGCGTACTATTTCAATGACTGCATCACAACTGAGCTGCTTCTGAACGCCGCTAACGGAAAGCCGGCAGATATATTCTTCAGCGAAGGTCTTTCTGCTCTCGTTGAGTACGATAAAGGCTCACAGGTATCATACCTTGAAACTCTCAAAGTCTACCTGGACAACAATATGGCGGTTACCAAAACTGCACAGGATCTTTTTGTCCACCGCTCAACACTTCTTGAGCGAATCGGACACATAAACGATTTTCTTGCCGAAGAGCTTGCTGACCCGGAACGACGACTTGCTATCCGTACAGCCATTGGTATTGCTGAGTTGTATAAGAAATTAGAAGAATAAAAACCTGCT
>CAMFZN010000076.1 GCA_946006945.1 uncultured Clostridia bacterium
TTACTTAATGATGTTCTCAGCGTAAGTCTCCCACTTGCCTGTCTCAACAGCCTTAGCTGCGCCAAGTGCAAGTGCCTCCATCTCGCACTCACCTGGGAATCTGTAGATAGGAGCGATTTTGCTTACATAGTGACCAATCTCCTCGCAGAACTTAACGCTGTAAGCCATTCCGCCGGTGAGTGAGATTGCGTCTACATCGTAGTGAAGAACTGCAGCCATAGCGCCGATGTCCTTAGCAAGCTGATAAGCAATTGCCTTGAATGCGCCCATCATCTTCTCGTCACCTGCGAAAGCCTCAGTCTCAACAGTGAGGAAGTCCTTAGTTCCGGTGTATGAGTATACACCTGCCTCCTGGCCGATGATTCTCTTAACATCCTTCTTTGTCATTCCCTCCTGGAAGCAGAGGTTAACAAGAGCGTTAGCAGGGAGTGCACCACCTCTGTCCATTCCCATTGCACCGTCGTCCTTTACGTTGTTAACGTCAACAACTCTTCCGTGCTTGTGAGCACCAACTGATACTCCGCCGCCGAGGTGAACAACGATGAGGTTAAGCTCCTCATAAGGCTTGCCGAGCTTCTCAGCAGTCTTTCTAGCTACAGCCTTCTGGTTGAGTGGGTGGAAGAAGCTCTGTCTCTCGAAACCAGGGTAGTTGAGTCCTGAGTATCTTGCAAGAGGCTCAAGCTCGTCTACGCATACAGGATCTACGAAGAATGCAGGCTTTCCTACTGAATCTCCCATCTCCTTAGCGATGTAAGCTCCGAGGTTTGAAGCGTGCTCGCCGTAAGGTGGGTTCTTGATGTCAGCGATTACATCATCGTCAACCTTGTATGTTCCTGATGGGATATGCTGGAAGAGTCCGCCACGACCTACGAATGCGTCGAAGTCAGCCTCGCTGTAGCCAGCCTCCTCAACAGTCTTCTCGATTACCTCCTTACGGAAAGGCATCTGGTCAACTACGTGTGGGTACTTAGCTATCTCAGCAGCATCATGGTCGATGCCCTTCTTGAATACTTCCTCGTTGTTCTCATAAACAGCGATTTTAGTTGAAGTAGCACCTGGGTTGATTACTAGGATTCTCATTGGGGTAATTCTCCTTTCAGAATGAAAAATTCTATAAAAGTCTATTCGTTATTAATGTAACATATTTCGTGATTTTTTTCACTTGTTTATGAGCTTTTTCTTATTTATTCGGGGAAAAAAACAGTCAGCCTGCCGTTAGTCTCCCGGCATGACCGCAGTTCTCCCGCACCGGAACGATATGAAGACCCCGCCTTCCAGCTGAGTAGCGGGGTCTTCATATCTGAACAGCATTTATATTATTACCTTTACTGCGAAAATATTGTCATCAACCGAGAACTTAACCTTGCCGCCTAGATGGTCAGTCATGTAACTGATGCTTTTGGTCCCGTATCCGTGACCTTCACCCGATCTCGTTGAGACAGGGATTCCGTCCTCGAACCTCGGAGCTTTGTCCACAGGATTCTCAACAGCCATAAGCAGCCTGCCATCGGAGGTTTGAATCCTGAGCTCAATCCACCTTTCATCCTCAGCAATCAGCTTCTGAGCTTCCAGTGCGTTGTCAAGTGCATTGGTAAGAATCGGAAGAAAAGAATTTATATCCGTCGTCACATTCCCAAGCTTTATTCTAGGAACGAACTTCACCTTGGCATCTCTGCACTTCACATCAAAATCCGAAAGAATGTAGTTAATCACATCGATGCTGCAGTAGCGTTTCGTTCTTGTCTCATCGAGCCTTGCGCCATATGAGGTGAGGAGATCCTTGGCACGACCAATGTCTCCTCTCTCGATGCACAGTGAAAGAGTATTCATAAACAGCCTCATGTCATGATGCATGACTCTTATCTCATTCTGATTGCGACGCATTGTCTCTATTTCCTTCTGCTGCTGGTCATCTGCGATTTTTATGATGCTTGCCTTTTGCTCGGCATACATCTTGGCCTCAAGCTCATTCGAATACATGATTGTAACCGTAAGATAGACGAAAACGAGCATTAGCGGTACGAACTCGGCTACAATTCTGTTGTTGTTAATCCAGAGATCTGTATAAACAATTGTTACATAGTCGAACACATAGTAAATCATCGGCATGAGCGCCAGAATAACAACGCTTCGCCTCTCCCTGTTGTATATTCTTGAAAGAAACGGTGATATGAAGCGGATTATCGGATACGCAGACACCAGAATGACGGCTATTCTTACCACATACTCGATGAACTCACTGCCCGTGAAATACTGTGCAATTACTCCAAACCACTTAACCGGCTGGCAGAACATATATGCCGTAAAGACTGATGCAAGCACAGTCTCAAGCCTTTTGTGATAAAAGAGGCACAGAAATATCGCAAGAGGAAGATGAGTGATAAGAGGATAGAAATCCCACACCGCAGAGTCACCGACAGCCGACCACGTTCCGAACTGAAGCATGCCAATCACCATACAGAGAATTATGAGGATTCCGAAATTCCTTCTGCTTCTAACATTTATTCCGGCAAAAGAACTTGTCACAAACACTCCAAATATCAGAAGGAGTGCGCCGTGTGTTACGTAAAGGATACTTGTCATAGTCTCTCCTCCTGCTAATCCTATGAGAACATGAGATTGAAGAAAGCCTCTTCAAATGCCTTGTTGAGACCTCTTGAGATAGGAATGCGAGCACCGGACTGCATAATAATCTCCTTGGGAGTATAGGTATCAATCTGGTGCATGTTGACAATATAGCTTCTGTGACACTTGAAGAAGCCATATTTGGCAGGGAGACTTTTCTCGAAGAAATAGTGCGGGTTGGCCGCCTCAATAAGGCTGCCGTCTGTGAGGGATATTAACTCCTTCTTTCCGCTCGCCTCGACATATTCGATGCTTCTCATGCTTATTCGGCGAAGAGCCCCCTTGGAATTGACTGTGATAAACTGATTGTTCTCACCCATTTCTTCGATTATCTCACCAAGGCATCCGTATAGCCTCTCTGGGTCTGCAGGCTTAAGGAGATAGTTGTCAGCTCGCACAGCATAACTATCCACAGCAAACTCAGACGTCGAGGTCAGAAAGATAATTCTTACATTCCTGTCAGTCTTTCGAAGCTCCGCCGCAGTATCTATGCCGTTAAGCATTGGCATTATTATATCCAGAAGTATGATGTCGAACGGTTTTGCCTTGTGTGCTGTGATAAGTGAGTCACCGTCTGAGAAGGTTTCTGTTGTCATGCCGTAAGGCCTGTCCTCCCAGTGCTCTAGAAGCTCAAGTATCCACAGCTGCTGATCCGCCATATCATCACAGATTGCAATTCTCAACATAATAACTTCGCTCACAATCTCCTTTATAGTCTATTCTTAAATATGTATTATAACAGGAAATACCTCTTTTTTTCATCAATGTCTATTGCTTTAAGTTCTTTTGCCGCCCTGATGGCTGCTGCCGCGCCTTCCTCAAGCTTTCGGCTCGAGCGGCTGTAGCCGAAGAGCTGCACCAGCGCCTTAGTAAGCGCTTCCTTAGTCATTGGGCCGTTCTCCTGAAGAAGGAGGCACACGGCGTTCTTAAGCTCGTATTTGCACACATCCTCCGGGTCTCTTTGCGCCCTCAGCCTGTACGACATGTAGGAAGAAGGCTCCATACTTTTGCACCAGAGGAAGCGAATCCCTGACTGCCTTGTGATTCTTACATCCGCCTGCGCGATGAGCTTGTCGAGATACTCTGTCATCTGCCTGCTTGCTCTTCCAAGACCTGTGACGCTTACAAGGGTTCTTATGAGTGCAGGCTGACTTATCGGCCCCTCAACTGCAACGATATCAGCGATGGCCTCCTTGAGTACTCTTCTGGTCTGCTTGTCATATATGTTATCCGCATTGATGTACAACATGTTGGTATCAAACGCCCTGTACTCCATCCTGACATATCCGGATTCTGGGGCGGCTGCCTCCTTCGCCGGTTTATTATCGGATGAAGAGCTCTCCTTCTTCTGAGACTTGGCTTTCTTCGAAGCGCTCTTGCTTCGGCCCTCAGACTCTTAAGCTCCTCCTCCGGAGCAGGCTTGATGCCCATGACACACTCCGCCATGCCAAGCTGAGTCTCCCCGAAATACAGAGTGAACTTGATCTTTCCCTTCTTAGCCTTCTTAATCTTAGCGTACTCCTCAAGATTGACAGGCGGGTCATCGATGTCGAATATACCCTCAAAGCCGCCCTCGAAGGTTCCGTCCTGATAGTACAGAATGCCCGTGTCCACTATCGCAGGCTCAAACTCGCATACGATTCTAATCTCAGGCAGCGCCTCCGCGCCCTCGTTCTTGACAAAACCATTGCCTATAATAATCTCCTTGCCCTGAATCAGACTCTCGAAGGTAATCGCCGGATGCCCTTCGCATGCAAAACTCACGCCCTTGTTCTTATCAACGGCAATCATGATATCTATCGGCTTGCCGACAATCACCTCAGCCTTACTCTCCTTCTCACCCGAGCCGCTGTCCGCATCCGCCATCTTCCCGAAAATACCACGCAACCTAGCCATAACTGTACCTGCCTTTCCCATATGAATAACGCAAAAAGTCCGTCACACCGAACCGATTGCCCTGCAATCTATGAATTATTGTACAAGCCCGAAGCAGCCGAAAGGTCTCCCGCCAGGCGACACACGTGCAAAAAACTAACCGGCTATGCGATATCCGCGCGTGTTAAACGACATCTCGCCGGCAATCTAGATTAACGCTGCCCTTCCTCATTCCACTTGGCTAATACAGCTTCTTTTTCTATTTTGAACCTGCAGGGCTTCAGCTTCACAGCGTTTGAATTTATGAGAATAATCAATATCTTCAATTTCCGCAAAATGCTTCGTCTCCACATTACACAGCAGCATTTGCATTTATCTGATTGATTACACCTTTGATTCCGTTCCATAGATTCAGGTCCGGGAACAGTTCCACTACATTTCCCTTGTTAGTAAACGGTGCATTCTGGAGAACCTTTAGATCTTTCATCAAGCCGTCTGCTCCATATCGAGTTTTGTCAGAGGAATATTTGACTTCAGCTTTCCGATAACAAGTTGGTCCTGATGCTGACGGACATAGAATTCCGCTTTCG
>CAMFZN010000077.1 GCA_946006945.1 uncultured Clostridia bacterium
GGCAAGATTACAAATATGTTCTATGATTTCAAGGAGAAGCCTATTGACTGCGACTTCCTCTATCTCGACAAGTCGCGCAAGGCTTCCTCGAGCAAGGATATTGCGGGCTGCAGCCTGTCGTATAACAAGTACATCAACTATGTATCATCAGGCACTCAGCATAAGGCATCGGTTACAGTAAAGGACAGCAGCGGAAAGAAGCTCACTGCAGGAAAAGATTACACAGTACACTACCTTAAGAATACCAAATCCGGTACGGCCTACATGTACATCAGCGGCATAGGCTCATACACAGGATATAAGGTTGCGTCATACTATATTAAGAATACAGATCTTTCCAAGTATCCAATGGGAAGCCTGAGAACCAGCATCTCATTTACTGAGGGAAGCGGCCTCGGCATCACAGATGACGGCAAGTACATTACAGGAATCTGCGACAACACTCAGGTTAAGGCAATTGCCGACTCTGTAATTCTCCCTGAGGGATACACGGCAGATATAAGAAAAACAGCGAACAGCAAGGTTACCTCGGGAGCAGTAAAGGGTGGATACTATCTCTGTATCTGTGATGAGACAGGAATTATCAGAGGTGCGGCTGAGCTGATAGTCGACGGTGATATTGACGTCGACGGAAGAATGACAGAGACTGACGTGGATCTTGTGGCACAGGCTCTTGCCGGACGAATCACTCTTACAGCAAGACAGCTTGCGGCTGCAGGCACAGACAAGCCGTCACTTGAGGCGCTTTCATCAATGATAATAAAGCTCGGGGCAAGAGTGTCAGCGGCAGATGCTGCATCTGCTGATTCTGATATGGATGCCGAACCGCTGGCAGAGGCACAGTCTGATGCTGAAGCTGAGGCAGCTCCTGCAGAGGCATATTCAGAGGAGACCCAGGGCGCAGAGCCCGCAGAGGCGGCCTCAAAGCCTAAGCTTACAGTATCAGCGTCAAAGACAAGCGTATACAGAGGAGAGACAGTAACACTAAAGGCTGCTGCGGACTCTGCTGTGAAGGCTAACGCAGCGCTTATTACAGTAAGCCCGGGCAAGCTGATGTCATGTGTGGACACAAGCTCTGCGAGAACACATTTCTACAAGGGCAAGCTTGTAATGTACCAGCTCGAGGGCGCAAAGCTTAGCGGAACAGTAAAGCTCAGAGCAGCCGCTGCGGGAAGCGCAAAGCCTGCTCTGTCCGGACAGCTTGCGATGGCTGACGGGACTTCGGCACAGGTAAAGAGCAGTGTTTCCATCAAAGTCAGCTCTGCTAAGGCTCCTGTAATCAAGAAGCTGTCTGCTGCAAGCAAGGGCTTCAAGGTGACATGGGCCAAAAGCGACAAGGCGCCATTCTCGGGCTATCAGATAAGATACAGCCGCTACTCCTCGATGAAGAGTGCAAAAACCGTTACAGTCAAGTCATCGTCAGCTGTATCGAAGTCGATAAGCGGTCTCTCAGCGAAGCGAAAGTATTACGTTCAGGTAAGAGGTTATGTAAGCTCGACCTCGTATGCGAGCAGCTGGAGCAGCAAGAAGTCGGTGACAACCAAGTAGGAAACGGATGAGGTGCATCGTGAATACGGGCAGAATCAAATCTATAACAGCAGTAATAATATGTGTCCTCCTTGTCATCTTTATGGGTACGATGACTGCTATGGCTGAGGATTCCTCTGATGATCATGGTCGAGACGCACATTCGCCGTCGATGAGCGTGGGACCGGACGGAACCTCCGAGGGTGCGCTCGAAACACCTGAGGGCTATGAGGACAGAAACATTACAGAAGAGGAGATTGAGGCTGTTTCAGGTGATGAGACCGCCTCGTCCGAAGAAGATAACAGCTCTAATGAAGAACAGGAGAAGGAGGAACGGTCCATGGACAGCAGAATTCTGGCAGCAATGATTGCGGCGGGTATAACAATAGTCGTATGCGAGTATATCACCAAAAAAATAAAAAAATAAAACATATGTTCTTTTGCGCGAAGGCGATGTATAATAAGAGCACAACAGCTTTCAGTTGACATTCATTATAAGGAGGCACTTAATCATGGAGGATAAGAAGGTCTACTTCGTCATAGACCTCAAGTCGTTCTTTGCTTCCGTCGAATGTGTAGAGAGAGGACTCGATCCGATGACAACGGATCTGATTGTTGCTGACATGGAGAGGACGGACAGGACTATATGTCTTGCCGTCTCTCCTTCTCTTAAGGCAAAAGGCGTTAAGAACAGATGCAGGGTGTTCGAGATTCCGAAGAATCTCGATTATATAGTGGCTGTTCCGAGGATGCAGAAATACGTCGAATATGCTGCGGAGATATATGGTGTATATCTCGACTACATATCGCCGGATGACATGCACGTCTATTCAATCGATGAGGTTTTCATTGACGCAACCCCATATCTTCGGAGAATGGGGTTCACACCCAGAGAATTCGCCAAGTTCCTGATGGAGGAGGTGGCAAGCCGCATAGGAGTCAGGGCTACTTGCGGCATAGGCACCAACATGTACCTTGCCAAGATTGCGCTTGATATCACGGCTAAGAGCTCCGGGGACTTCATAGGATATCTGGACAGGGAGACATATATTAACACGTTGTGGGACCATCGTCCGCTTACTGATTTCTGGAGGATAGGTCCGGGCACAGCGCGAAAGCTCGCCCGAATCGGCATTGATACGATGGGCGGGATAGCAAGAGCAGATACCGAGCTGCTCTACAGAATGTTCGGCGTGGATGCCGAGCTTCTGATCGACCATGCCTGGGGCATCGAGCCCACGAGGATCTGCGACATCAAGAATTATACAAGCAAGTCCCGCTCCTTGAGCAGCGGTCAGGTTCTTATGCGGGATTACAGCTTCGATGAGGCTCTTATAGTCATGAAGGAGATGACGGACAGCATGTGCCTCGACCTTACGAACAAGAAGCTGCTGGCCAAGAGCTTTACGATTGCTGTAGGATATTCCAATCAGTACGCTCTTCCGATGGCTCGCGGCATGGCACATCTTCGTGTACCGTCCAATCTTGCCAGGGATGCGATTCCATCTGTGGTAAGCACCTTCCGCGAGGTTGTCGATCCGAGCATACCGATTCGCCGCATGTTCATCAATGCCAATGATGTAAGGCCGGACAGCAGCGGACATCAGCTGTCGCTCTTCGAGCTTGGTGATGACGGAGCTGACAGCGGTGAGAGTGATAAGAACAGACGCATTCAGGAGACTGTCAATGAGATCAAGTCAAGGTTCGGAAAGAATGCGATGCTTAAGGGGATAGATTTCGAGGATGCGGCTACTGCACGCGACAGAAACAATCAGATAGGAGGCCACAGGAAATGAAGAATTCAGGCAAGTCCTTCACACCTAGGAGCCGGATGCCCCTATCGGACCGTGCCAAGCAGTTCGCGCCCTTCTCTGCGCTGAGCGGCCTAGATGAGGCACTTAAGCGCAAGGAGCTTGAGCACAGCAGAACCGAGCGAAGGGAGATGACAGACGACAGGGCTGCTGTCGTTAACGAGCGCCTGAGGGAGCTGTACACAGGCGAGCTGGTAGAGGTGACATATTACTGCTACGGTCACTACCGCACTGTCAGGGGCGTGGTAAGTGATATAGACAACCGGGGCAGGAGACTGATTGTGGATGGAACAGAGATTCACTTCAAGGATCTTTACGACATAAACTGCAGATAGCTTGGATTTTTGCACGGTAATATGATAATCTGCGGCCCGAGACAAAGATTTTTTGCACGAAATTCTTGACGAAGGCTTGCGAGGCAGATATAATTATACGGCATGATTTCATGCGGAAGTGGGGCAGGGCACGGCCCGGAAGCTCCGACACTAGTTATTATTAGTACGCCGAACACAATCTGCGGATTCAAGTAGGCAGACCGAAACAGTTCCTTAAGAGACTGGGAGCCAAGTAGGTAGAAAGGATTAATTTATTATGAAGTCTTATATCGCTAAGGCAGGAGACATCCAGCACAACTGGTATGTTATCGATGCAGAGGGAAAGACTCTCGGTAAGCTTGCTGCTGAGACAGCTATGATTCTGAGAGGAAAGAAGAAGCCAACTTACACACCACACATGGACTGCGGTGACTACGTAGTAGTTATCAACGCTGAGAAGATCTGTGTAACAGGCAAGAAGGAGTCAGACAAGATCTACAAGAGACACACTGGATACCCAGGTGGACTCAGAGAGATGACTCTCGCTGAGATGAGAGCTAAGAAGCCTGAAGAGATTATCCGCCATGCTGTTAAGGGCATGATGCCTAAGGGTAAGCTTGGAAGAGCTATGTTCAAGAAGCTTAAGGTATACGCAGGACCTGAGCATCCACATGCTGCTCAGAAGCCTGAGGTATGGAATTTCTAGGAAGGGAGGACTAAACAATGGCTAAGACAATGTATCAGGCAACAGGCAGAAGAAAGTCTTCAGTTGCAAGAGTTAGACTCGTTCCTGGAACAGGAAGAATCGTAATCAACAAGAGAGACCTCGACGATTATTTCGGAGCAAAGGAGCTCGTTAAGAACGAGGTAAAGAGACCTCTCGAGATGACAGGCACACTCGGTCAGTTCGACGTACTCGCTACTGTTAACGGTGGCGGATTCACAGGACAGGCAGGAGCGCTCAGACACGGAATTTCAAGAGCTCTCTGCGAGGCAGATGCAGACGCTTACAGAGCAATGCTCAAGGCTGCAGGCTTCCTTACAAGAGACTCAAGAATGAAGGAGAGAAAGAAGCCAGGTCTCAAGAAGGCAAGAAGAGCATCACAGTTCTCAAAGAGATAGTCTTTCGACTTTCGCAAAGATTCAAAACCCTTGCAATTGCAGGGGTTTTTCTTTTGTGGAAATTAAAGAAAAACGCTGGAATTTGATTTACTTGCAACGTACTTGGAACTTTGATTGCGGGATTTTTAATTGGATGGATACTGTAAAATATTGTTGTAAAAATGTTAGCGTCAACCCGGTCATTTTCGACCGGGTTCATTATATAAAAAGATTTGTAAAATATTTTTATTTTTTGTGCACTGAATAATCACAAAATTGAGATTCTTTCTTTTTTTCCCATACCCAGGAAAAGTCTGCGGTACAATATTGAAAGG
>CAMFZN010000078.1 GCA_946006945.1 uncultured Clostridia bacterium
TGCTTCGGAGGACTCGACGAGGCCATTCAGTATGCGGTTCTAAAGCACTCCGGGCAGGTTCGCAAGGGGACAGATATACCATACATTGTTCATCCTCTCGAGGTGATGACGATTCTTGAGGCGATGAGAGCCGAGAAGGAAACTGTAATCGCAGGGGTTCTCCACGATACAATAGAGGATACTGATGCATCATACGAGGACATAAGACTTCGTTTTGGAGATACAGTTGCGAATATGGTTGCCGGCCACAGCGAGGACAAAAGCCTGTCCTGGCAGGAGAGAAAGGAGCACGCAATTGCTGAGGCTGCTTCTGCAGAGCTTGAGATGAAGAAGCAGATTCTTGCTGATAAGCTTTCAAATATGCGTGCGATTCATAGAGACTACATGGCGATTGGAAATAAGCTGTGGGAGCGCTTTAATGCGGGACCTGAGAAGCAGTCCTGGTACTACGGAGGCATGACCGACGCTCTTTCTGATCTTGCCGGATATGCGGATACAAGGGAGTTCTACTGGGAGTTCGTTGACAGATTTAAGGATGTATTCGTAAGCTTCTATATTGACGATGAGGAGCCTGTGCTGTACCAGCAAAGTGCTGACGGCGAGGCGTATGAGCTGAACTGTACTGAGTGTGTATGGAAGCCTGCATCGGGCAAAATTCCGGAGTCAGCGATACAGATAAACCGCAGAGAAGCAGAATTTGCAGAGGACAGATGGAAGGACGTACGGATTAACGGAAGATTTCGGTTCGATATTGACTGACATGTTCGGGGCAGATGACGGGTCTTTGAGATTTACGCAGTTTTGCATAGATAATGAAATTGAATACAGCGGATTCTATTTCTAACAGCGGGACTGATACTATTCGTTCACTGAGTGAACTGACAGCGCTCTTCTGCTATAATAATTATTATTGTTATTCTATAGGAGGGCGAAATGAATCCAACAGCAACTTTGCATATGGCGAATGGTGCCAGAATAGAAATAGAGCTTCTTCCGGAGATTGCTCCGAATACAACTGCCAGCTTCATATGGGCTGCAAGCCACGGAGTATTTGATGGACATGCTATAGAGAGAATAGTACCCGGCAACTGGGTGGACATGAGTTATACAGGATTTCGAAAGAGAGAGGGTCAGTATATTATACCGTATGAGAGTGAGCTTCACCCTGAGATTACGCCGCTTGATACTGAGGTGGGCTGTGTATGCATGGGAGGCTATGACGGCCTTGGGCAGGCAGGCTGCGAGTTTTTCTTCCCGTTAAGATCATGTCCTGAGCACAAGGGCCTTTATCCTGTTTTCGGCAAGGTGACAAGCGGTCTTGAGGAGATTCTTCGTCTCGAGAAGGTGGGTATCAAGCCGGTTACTGATTTCCCGATTCCTGGTCTTGTTGTTAACAGCCCGGTAGAACCTGAGATTATAGATCATGTCGAGCTTGATCTCAAGGGAGTAACATACCCCGAGCCTGTTCGCATTCATGAAGGTGTTCTTACTCCTTCATGGGAGCAGTTCTGGGAGAAACAGAAACAATAAATACAGTCTATAACAGGCAAAAGGCGCACCGGCGATATACGAGGGTGCGCCTTCTGCACAGGAGAAAGGCAGTTATATATAACCGTGTGCGTCATATGAGATTATGTGTGGTTCAGATAAGATTGAAACGCACGACGGTATTAAGCTTATCTTTTTGTTAGCCTTTCCAGAGCTTGTGGAGATTGCAGTAAGCATACACTGCTTCTACCTCATCTCCCTCGCATACAGAGAAGCAGGCATAAGGCTCGTCACCGGGCTTAAGCACCTTGCGCTGATTGCCAAGCTTTGTTTCAAGTGCAATCCACTCAATGTAATGGGAAGCAGTCATAGGGTGAAGTTCGCTTCCGACTACAACCTCTACTGTATTTCCGTTTACTTCATATACAGGCACATGCTTCTCGTGCGATGCATCAACAGACATCGGAACAAGATGCAGCATCTCCTCATCACAACATGTCAGCGGTCTTCTTGTGTCCTTTACAATTCCTACTATCTGGCCGCAGACAGAGCATTCATAAAACTTCATAATGTATTCTCCTTTCTATCCTGACTATGCAGACATAAGATTTTAAAACTGATTAGGAATTATCCTCCATCAGATCCTCTTCGACAGAGGATATTACTTTAATACCGAACTCCTTCGACAGATAATCAGTTATCTCAGGACTCAGGAAAGCAGGGAGCGTCGGTCCCAGCCTGATATCTCTGATGCCCAGATGAAGCAGAGCTAGAAGAACGGCTACGGCCTTCTGTTCATACCATGAGATATTGAATAAAACAGGCAGCTCATTAATACTCGAAATGCCGAGAGCGTCCTGAAGGTAGGTAAGAAACAGCACCAGTGAATATGAATCGTTACACTGCCCTGCATCGATTATCCGCGGAAGACCGAGGATGTGCGAGGTGTCATTGAACATGAATCTGAATTTGCTGCAGCCGGCAGTAAGTATAAGAGTGCTGTTATCGAGCCTTTCTGCATAATCCGAATAGTAGCTCCTTTTAGGCTGTCTTCCGTCGCAGCCTGCCATTACAACTATTCTGGTGATTCTGCCGACCCTTACTGCCTCGGAGATGATGTCGGTCAGAGCAAAGAGCTGCTGATGACCAAATCCGCCCGTAACCATAGGAAGCTTCTGCTCCATAGGTGGCTCGCAGGATAATGCCATACTGATAACCTCTCCAAAATCCCTTTCCTCACCCACATCTCCATCGATATGTCTTATTCCGGGGTATCTTACCGCACCTGTAGTAAAGAGTCTGTCAGAGTAATCATCTTCCGGGGGAACAAGACAGTTAGAGGTTACTATTATCGGACCTCTGAAGCGTGCAAAATCGTCCTTCTGCTGATGCCATGCTCCGCCATAGTTACCGTGAAGATGTGGATATCTCTTGAGCTGAGGGTAGTAGTGTGCACTCATCATCTCAGAGTGAGTGTATATCTCTATTCCCTTGCCCGATGTCTGATCAAGCAGCATCTCGAGATCTCTGAGGTTGTGTCCGGATACGAGTATGCCGGGTCTTTCTCCTGCAGAGGTTCTGACATGGCTTATCTCCTTAGAGCCGAAGCTGGCTGTGTTTGCCTCATCAAGAAGTCTCATCGAATCTATGGCGTACCTGCCTGTTTCGTCAGCAGCCTTGACAAGCCATGAGATTACTGATTCCTTGATGTCACTGCTCTTATGCGCTCCTGTTACGATGCATTCCGAGAATTCTCTGCTTTGTCCCGCCTTTGCAGCTTTGCTTTCTCTTATTGCCGAAAGATCTCCGATGAACACAGCAAGCGTTCTCTGTATGAACTTATCTATTTCAGGATTGTCATGTCCAAGCTCATTGGCGTGACAGACATATGCTGACATTCCCTTAAGAGCACAGATTATGAGCTGCTTAAGGCTTCTTATATCAGGATCTGTATTGGACAGAACTCCTATTGTGTCTGCCTTGGTATAGAATTCTCTGAATCTTCCGCTCCATACAGCAGCCTCAGGGAGAGAGCTGCTATCTAACAGCTTTGATATCAGGTGTGTTTTGAGTGATAACGTGTCTGATATTCTTCTCTCAACATCCTCAGTATCAAAATCAACATTGGTCATTGTTGAGTACAGATTATCCGTAATAAGATGATTTACATAGTAAGGAATGCCCACGTCCTCGCTTCTAAGCCTTGTTGTTACCGATGAAAGACCTGAAGTGACATACAGCAGCTGATCGTGCATGGAAGCTGTAGACGGGGTTTTTCCGCATATACCAGCCTTCGTACATCCGCGATTTCCTGCGGCTTCCTGGCATTGAAAGCAAAACATATCGGTCTTCATATCGTGGCCTCCTTTCCTTGTGAGTAGAATCATATACTCTTCGGCACAGAGAGTCAGCCTATCAGAGGGTACAAGTTACAGGCAAAAACAGGCAGAAATTTACTCACCAGGATATTCACGAATGAACGAATGAGATTGTGCAACAGAATCTCAAAATGTGGTAAAATAAATAGGTGGGAAAAGTGTATCAGAATTGTTGTTCGTATCATCAGGCAGTTATATACGAGGTCGACTATGGATACTAGAATTGAGTCAAAGAAAAGGCTCTCGGCTATATGGTCAAGGACGAGAGCAATGGCAGGTGTGTCTCAGGAATATATGGCTCAGGAAATGGGGGTTGCACGCAAGACAATCCAGAACTGGGAGAGAGGTGCCAGTTCACCTGATATCGAGCAAGGCTTCAGATGGTTCGAGATACTTGGAATAAATCCTATGAAGTACGTATATGAGTATGTATTTCCTGAGATGAAGGACATCAGCGCACAGGATGAGGTTGACAGGCTGAGAACTGCTCTTATGGCCATCATCTCTACTCTTTCTGAGGAGAGCATCAGGCAGCTTATGTTTCTTTTGCACGGCAATCATGGTTCATCTCCAAGAGCTGTAATGAATCTGATTACGGCTCACCTTCAGACACCTATGAGAGATAGAATCACACAGGCTGGAGTGATATTCAGGAATTATCAGATTGCTGGCAGAAGGGGTCTTACTGTCTGCCCGGATAAGGTGCAACCTAATGAAGAGCTGCTCGAGAAGGCAATACGGGCAGGAGAGGAAGCGGTATACAGCGATGTAGAAGGGTATGTTATTCGCACAGATATATCGGATGTGGAGGAAGACAGATATCACGAGGATTAATCTGACGGATAGCTGTTCAATAAAAAACAAGAGAGGAATTATATGATGAAAACAACCCTACTTATTATGGCGGCAGGAATTGGTTCAAGATTCGGAGGAGGCATCAAGCAGCTTGAGCCTGTCGATGACAAGGGACATATCATTATGGATTATTCAGTAAAGGATGCAATGGATGCCGGTTTCAACAAGATAGTTTTCATTATCCGAAAGGATATTGAGGATGACTTTAAAGAGGTAATAGGAAACAGAATCGAGGATCTTTGCTCATCTGCCGGAGTTGAGGTTGAATATGCATTTCAGGATATAAACGATATTCCTTCAGGCTGTGAGGTTCCTGAAGGAAGAACAAAGCC
>CAMFZN010000079.1 GCA_946006945.1 uncultured Clostridia bacterium
TTTTCTTTCGGCTTGATGGTAAGCCCTCACCTTAAGGGGAGAGTCAACGGGGAATTTCGGATTGAGGGAAGAAATTTTGCACGAAGCAAGAACATGTGTTCGTAGAATTCACTTGATGAATAAAAAATGCCGTGCTACAATTCTCGCATGGATAAGTTCAAGGTTGTTTCTGCCTTCGAGCCGATGGGCGACCAGCCTGCGGCGATAGAGAGGCTTGCCGAGGGGATTAGAGCCGGCAAGAGACACCAGACGCTGATGGGAGTTACCGGATCGGGTAAGACTTTTACGATGGCCAAGCTGATCGAACGCGTTCAGAAGCCTACCCTGGTAATCTCGCATAACAAGACGCTGGCGGCACAGCTGCATGCCGAGTTTAAGGAATTTTTCCCGAACAATGCAGTTGAATATTTCGTCTCTTACTACGACTACTATCAGCCTGAGGCATACGTTGCATCCACGGATACGTACATTGAGAAGGATGCGGACATTAATGATGAGATAGACAAGCTGAGACACTCGGCGACAGCATCTCTTCTGGAGAGAAGGGACACTATTGTTGTGGCTTCGGTTTCATGCATATACGGTCTGGGTTCACCGAATTCCTACCGCAATCAGCTTATCAGTCTGAGGCCGGGGCAGGAGATTGAGAGAGATACTCTGCTCAGGGCGCTTACAGATATTCAGTATGAGAGAAACGACATAGATTTCCATCGCGGCACCTTCAGGGCCAGGGGAGATATTGTCGATATATATCCTGCAGGCGGCGAGTCTGCAGTAAGAATTGAATTCTGGGGCGATGAGATTGAGGCGGTCAAGGAGATCAACCCGGTAAGCGGAGATGTGACAGGCATAAGGCAACACATCAGCATTTTCCCTGCGTCGCATTATGTAACGGACAGGGACAACATGATAAGGGCGACGGCCAATATCAGAGAGGAGCTTAACGAGAGACTTGAATGGTTCAAGGCCAACGGCAAGCTGCTCGAGGCACAGAGGCTTGAGCAGAGAACCAACTACGATATTGAGATGATGCTCGAGCTCGGAACCTGCAAGGGCATCGAGAACTACTCGAGACATATCAACTTCCTTGAGCCGGGGGAGAGACCATATACACTGATTGACTATTTCCCGGACGGGGACTTTCTGACCATTATCGACGAGTCTCATGCGATGCTTCCTCAGCTGAGGGCGATGTACCACGGTGACAGATCGAGGAAGGAGTCGCTTGTAGAGTACGGCTTCAGACTACCCAGTGCCTTTGACAACAGGCCGCTTAAGTTCGACGAGTTCAAGGATCTTATCGGACAGGCTGTGTATGTCAGCGCTACACCTGCGGAGTACGAGCTTGAGGCCTCGGGAGGAGTGACGGCGGAGCAGCTCATAAGACCGACCGGACTTCTTGATCCGAATATCGAGGTAAGGCCTGTGGAGGGCCAGATTGACGATCTTGTCGGAGAGATCAACGCTACAGCTGGGAAGGGCGAGAGAGTGCTTGTTACAACTCTTACCAAGCGCATGGCAGAGGATCTTACCAAGTATCTTCAGAACCTTGGAATAAGGGTAAGATACCTTCACTCTGAGATTGACAATTTCGAGAGACTCGAGATCATAAGGGATCTGAGACTCGGAGAGTTCGATGTCCTCGTAGGCATCAACCTCCTTAGAGAGGGACTCGACCTTCCGGAGGTATCTCTCATTGCAATTCTTGATGCGGACAAGGAGGGTTTCTTAAGGAACGTCACTTCGCTTATTCAGACCGTCGGACGTGCAGCCCGTAACAGCGAGGGCCGTGTAATAATGTATGCGGACAGGATAAGTCCTGCGATGAGGGCGACGATTGACGAGACGGCAAGAAGAAGAGATGCCCAGATGAGATACAATGAGGAGCACGGCATCGTGCCTAAGACCATCGTCAAGCCGATAAGAGAGATTATCGAGGCGACGAAGGAGGTCAAGGGAGGAGTGGATCTCAAGGACCCTAAGTCGATGACGACTAAGGAGCTTGGCGAGACGATAAAGAAGCTTGAGGCTTCGATGAAGGAGGCTGCGAAGAATCTCGACTTCGAGAGGGCGGCAGAGCTTAGAGATATTCTGTTCGAGCTTAGGGCGAGCAGACGCAAATAAGGAGCAAATCATTAATGAGCAGCAGCAACATAGTTATTAAGGGAGCAAGAGAGCACAACCTGAAGGGAATCGATGTTACGATTCCAAGAGACAAGATGGTTGTGGTAACGGGTCTTTCGGGCTCGGGCAAGTCTTCTCTTGCCTTCGATACAATATATGCAGAGGGACAGAAGAAGTATGTCGAGAGTCTTTCGTCATACGCGAGACAGTTCCTCGGTCTGATGAAGAAGCCGGATGTCGAGAGCATCGAGGGACTGTCCCCGGCGATCAGCATAGACCAGAAGACGACTAACAAGAACCCGAGATCTACTGTCGGAACTGTGACGGAGATCTACGACTATCTGAGACTTCTTTTTGCACGAATCGGCGTGCCGCACTGTCCAGTGTGCGGAAGGGTCATCAGCAGCAGGACCGTCGACAGCATTGTGACTTCAATTATCGAGGATGCTGAGGGTGAGAAGATTATGGTGCTCGCGCCTGTTATCAAGGGCAGGAAGGGTGAGCACAGGAATGTTCTCGGCAGAATCAGAAGGGACGGATACACCAGGGCCAGGGTTGACGGCGAGGTGATTCGAATCGACGAGGAGATGCCGGAGCTTGAGAAGAATATCAGGCACACGATTGAGATTGTGGTCGACAGAATCTCTGTAAGAAGCGACAACAGGAGCCGTCTTGCAGAGGCTGTTGAGACTGCAGTCAAGGAAGGTGAGGGAATCTGTAATGTTTATTTCGTCAAGGATGACAGAATTGAGACGTACAGTACTCTCCTCGCGTGTCCTGAGCACGGAATCGGAATCGATGAGATGGAGCCTAGGACGTTCTCTTTCAACAGCCCGTACGGCGCCTGCGAGAACTGCGGAGGTCTCGGCTTCACGCTTAGAATAACGGACGACGCGGTGGTTACAGATCCGGATAAGAGCATTGTGAACGGCGCGCTCGGGCAGGTTTTCTCGACGATGGATGCCATGGGATATTACAGGCAGATGCTCAATCAGCTGGCGAAGGACCACGGCACCGACCTTACTGTGCCTTACAAGGAGCTGCCTGAACCTTTCCTGAAGGAGCTTCTGCACGGAACGGGCAAGCGTCATCTCAAGTATACCTACACGAGCAAAACCGGCCGTGTATCCCACATGGATCACACGTTCGAGGGTGTAATTCCAAGCCTCGAGAGAAGGTGGCATGAGTCGAATTCCGATTATATCAAGGCGAAGATAAGCGACCTGATGACGGAGTCCGAGTGTCCGGTCTGCAAGGGCAGGAAGCTTAAGGATACGGTGCTTGCAGTTACCGTCGGCGGTCTCAACATCATCGACGTGACAGAGCTGTCTGTTATTGATGCGCTTGATTTCTTCGATAAGCTTGAGACAGAGCTAAGCGAGAGGGACAGGACAATCTCGAAGATGATTACCAAGGAGATAAGGCTGAGACTAAGGTTCCTTAAGGATGTCGGACTTGGCTACCTGACACTTTCCAGAACCGCATCAACGCTGTCGGGCGGTGAGTCTCAGAGAATCAGACTTGCAACACAGATAGGCTCAGGCCTTGTCGGTGTTCTATATATCCTCGATGAGCCGAGCATAGGACTTCATCAGAGAGATAACGACAGGCTCCTCGCCTCGCTTAGAAGTCTTACAGACATGGGCAATACTCTGATTATCGTAGAGCACGATGAGGACACCATGCATGCGGCTGACTATATTCTGGATATTGGTCCGGGAGCAGGTGTTCACGGAGGATATCTTGTAGCCGAGGGAACCTGCGAGGAGATCATGGCCAATCCGGAATCGATTACAGGCCAGTTCCTCTCCGGAAAGAGAAGGATTGAGGTGCCGAAGACAAGGAGAGCGGGCAACGGAGCCTGCCTCGAGATTATCGGTGCAGCAGAGAACAACCTTAAGAACATAGATGTTACGATACCGGGAGGCAAGCTGGTACTTGTAACAGGAGTATCGGGCTCGGGCAAGTCGTCCCTTGTCAATGAGATTCTTTATAAGGGAGTATCCAGGATTACGAACAGGACCATTGCGCAGCCGGGCAGGTTCAAGGAGATAAGGGGAATTGAGAACTTCGACAAGGTAATCGATATCGATCAGTCGCCTATCGGCAAGACGCCAAGATCCAACCCTGCGACATATACGGGAATGTTTACACATATAAGAAATCTTTTCGCCATGATGCCTGAAGCGAAGACCAGAGGCTACAATGCCGGCAGGTTCAGCTTCAATGTAAAGGGCGGAAGGTGCGAGCACTGCAGCGGTGACGGAATAATCAAGGTGGAGATGAACTTCCTGCCTGACGTTTTCGTTCCTTGTGAGGAGTGCGGAGGCGCAAGATACAACAGGGAGACTCTCGAGGTCAAGTACAAGGGCAAGAATATCTCGGAGGTTCTTAACATGACAGTATCCGAGGCTCTTGAGTTCTTCGAGAATCAGCCTCAGATCATGAGATACCTTAAGACCTTGGATGAGGTCGGACTCGGATACATCAGCCTCGGACAGCCGTCAACTCAGCTTTCGGGCGGTGAGGCTCAGCGTATCAAGCTGGCGACCGAGCTTGCGAAGAGAAGCACGGGCCGCACACTGTACATACTCGACGAGCCGACAACGGGTCTTCACTTCGCTGACGTTGAGAAGCTTACCTACGTGCTCGACCGTCTTGTGGATGAGGGCAATACTGTAGTTGTAATTGAGCACAATCTTGACGTAATTAAGAGGGCAGATTACATCATTGACCTTGGACCTGAGGGTGGAGACGGTGGCGGCACAATTGTTGCGACCGGAACACCTGAGGAGATTGCAGCCTGCAGTGAGTCATACACAGGAAAGTATCTGGCGAGAATGCTTTAGGG
>CAMFZN010000080.1 GCA_946006945.1 uncultured Clostridia bacterium
GAGTTGAGATTGAAATCATAGATTTCGTATATGGCTGCATCATGCCTATGTGCCTTGATGATGTTGAGGATATTCCATTCTAAAACCTTTGTCACGATTGCACGTTATAAGGAGACATTTACCGAATGAAGTAAATGTCTCCTTTTAGTTGCAATGCATTTTTGCTTTATTCCGAAACTCTATCTGTCAGTGCCGAGCTCTGTCTTGTAGATGAACTTCACTGTTCCGCTCATTCCTCCTGCAATTCCCGAGAAGTTGTCATAGCTTCTTCCCGCATTCAGAACTGTCTTTACGCTTCCAAGCTCAGATGAAATCTCGTCTGTAAGTTCGCTTATCATCTCATCTGCAAGCTCTATTCCGTCACTTAACTTTCCTGCACCCTTGGCAAGCTTGCTGCTGCCCTCACTTAGCTGTGATGCTCCGCTTGATAGAGCACCGAGTCCTGCTGAGAGCTTGCCGTCGGCTGACGATGCGGCTTCTATTCCGCTGCAGAGAGCCATTGCTCCCTCACTAAGCTTTACAGTTCCCTCTTTGAGAGCAAGGCTTCCTTCCCTTACAGCCTCAGCGTAGCCGCCTGTCTTGGCAGATGCAGTCTCTGCTGCTGCAATTGTCTGCTCAAGGGCAGTGAAGTCTACATCAGGGTTGGCTTCCTTTAGAGCGGCAAGCTGTGACTCTGCGCCCTTAAGAGCCGCCATAGTCGCATCAGAGCCCTGCTTTACAGCGCCGGCTCCGGCTGCAAGCTCTGCTGTACCCTTTCTCATGCCCTCAGAGTCCGAGGTGCCAAGAGCATCCCTTATGCTGCCGGCGCCGCTTTCGAGCTCACCAAGGCTTGACATCAGGGACCTCGAGAGCTCGTCAATGCCGCTTTTCAGCTTGCTACTTCCTCCGGCAAGCTTGTCGGCACCGCTTCTTACATCATCGGCACCCTTCTTAAGCTTTGCGGTTCCATCTCCCATGTCGATATTCAGATCAAGTGCGTCAGGATTTATTTCGTCTGTAAGATTAGCTGTAACCATGGTCATTATCTCTGATATCGAGAAATTCTTTGCTTTTGCACGTATAGTAATGCTGTCTCTAAGGCCTATGCGTGATGCAGCCTCACTTCCGACTGCACTTCCTACTCCCGGTGTCGCAAAGCCGCAGACAAGAGTTCTCTCGCCGTCCTCAATTACTTTACCGCCATCAACGGTTATGTCCGAAAGACAGCCGTCAGTAACGGCGAAGCCGCTTGCGCATATGAAGGGAACGCATGGGCGGGTATTGTTTATGTAGCTTATTACTATCCTTACATCTCCCGACTTTCCCTGAAGCTTGCTTCCGCTTATGCTCTTTCCATCAAGATAGTACTCCACCTTCATTGTTACAGGAGTCTTCTTGTCGGTCGTTCCTCTGTAGCTCACCTCCGAGCCGTTAGTGGTCCATGTAACAGAGCTGCCGCTGCCGCTTTTTGCAGCATCTCCTTTTACTACCTCAATGTTCTTCAGGCTGGTTGAATCCGCCACGCTTTCTGCTGAGGCACTGCCGGCAATCCGGTCAGTTACGATTGTCTTCTTTGCGCTTCCTGACGGATCTGTAATTACGTAGACTGTTTCATTTTTGCATAAAGTGCCTGTCTCTGCCATAGCTGCAATCGGACATGATGCTGTCATTGCTACTGCCAGTATTCCGGCAAGGACTGCCCTTCTGTATCTGTTCTTTAACATGATAGGTTAACTCCTTTCATATCCCTGGTTGTTCTGATGATAAATCTGTCAAATACCATGAGCATGGCCGGCAGAATGAGAAGAACTGACAGCCAGCTTACAATTGCTCCTCTGCACATGAGGCCGCACATCGAGCTTATGATATCAATTCCCGAGTATACCGATACACCGAAGGTTGCGGCAAAAAATCCCATCGCACTAACGGTGATTGATGGCGCAGACATGCTGCAGGCTACACTCACAGCCTCTCGCGCAGTAAGACCCGAGAGCCTCTCCTTCTTGTACCTTGTTGTCATTAGAATTGCATAGTCGACCGTAGCTCCAAGCTGAATTGTACTTATGCAGATTGAATCGATAAATGACATTACCGTGCCTGTATAGCATGGAATTCCAAGATTTACGAATATCGCAAGCTCTATTACGGAGACAAGTATCAGCGGAAGGCTTAGAGATTTAAGTACAAACACGATAATCAGAAGTATTGCGATTATCGATATTCCCGTTACAATTCTGAAGTCTCTGTCTGTAATGGAGATAAGATCATTTGTTGCAGGCGCTTCACCAAAGAGCATTGAGGAGCTGTCATAGTCCTTCATTATGCCCTGAAGCTTGGTGCATTGTTTTCCTACCTCGTCTGATGCCACAGCGTACTCAGATCCTATGAGCATTATCTGATATCTGTCATTCCTAAGCTCTCCCGAAAGCTCTGACGGGAGAATCTCATCCGGTATGCTGCCTCCTGTAAGAGAATTGGCGCTTAGCACATAGGTAACGCCGTCGACCTTCTCAATTCTGTTCTCCATCTCATCAAGATCATGCGATGACAGCTTTGAGTCAACAAGTGCGAAATGCATTGTGCTCATATCGAAGTCATCCTCAAGCTTGGCATTTGCCACCTTGAACGGAAGGCTTGCCGGTACACCGTCATCGAGCTTGTAGTAGACCTCTGTATGCGTATATCCGTATAACGCCGGAATAAGTATTACTACAAACATTGTGAGCATAACAGCAGGTTTTCTTGTCACAAGAAGGGTCAGCTTGTCAAACGAAGGCATGAATGGTCTGTGTCTTGTCCTGTCAATCAGTCTCTCCGACGCCATGATAAGCGCAGGCAGAACAGTTACACTTGAGATAACTCCGAGCAGAACTCCCTTCGCCATTACAAGTCCGAGGTCACGGCCAAGCGTGAAGGACATGAAGCATAGTGCAAGAAAGCCTGCAATTGTAGTAATCGAGCTTCCGGCAACCGATGTGAGAGTGCTGTTTATCGCAGCGGACATGGCCTCATCCCTGTTTTTGCACAGGTCCTTCTGTTCCTCGTACGAGTGCCACAGGAATATTGAGTAATCCATCGTCACTGCAAGCTGAAGAACTGCACTCAGAGCCTTGGTAATATATGAAATCTCTCCGAAAATAATATTAGAGCCCATGTTGTATATGATTGCCATCGCGATGCTCACCATGAACACCGGCGCGATGAACCATGAATCCATAAACAGCGCCATGACAATAAGCGAAAGAATCACGGCGATTGCTATGTATATCGGCTCCTCAGTCTCAGCGAGATTCTTAAGATCAAGAACAAAGGCCGTCATTCCACTGGCAAAACAATGCTTTCTTCCGGCCGCGCGAATCTGACTCAGAGCCTCAAGTGAGCCGTTATCCGATATCGATGTATCGAAGAATACAGCTGAAAGCTCAGTATCCCCATTGCTCACAACCTTTCTTATTTCCTCAGGAAGCATCTCCGTCGGAATACTTCCGTCTGTAAGACTGTCAATGCTGATTACCGAATCGACATGCTCGATTCCCTTTATCTCCTCAGTAAAGGCGTTTCTCTCCTTATCGGTCATTCCCTCTGTCATGACCATGGCAAAGCCGCCCTTGCCGAACTCATCCATAAGTATCTCTTCACCCTTTACGGTATCAATCTCCGAAGGAAGATACGTCAGAATATTATAATTGACACCTGTGCTTATATAACCGACAGTCGCCGGAATAAGAAGCAGAATGCCCACAAGAAGAATTGTCTTTCTGTGCTTAGTAACAAAGCCGCCAAAACTCTTCATCCTCTAACCTCCGTCACAAAAATCTTTCTTTATCCATTTCGTAATTGTACGCAGATTCCGTTCAAAGTCTTTAGTCATGAGATATGAGGTGCACAGATTCTGTGCAAAAATGCAGTTTTGTACAAATTGTGAAATCCCGCTTCGCCGGAGCCTTACCTGCATCATAGCATTTCACATACAATTCACCGCTGCCGTCTGAAGGCTGTGATATACTGACCTGAGAAAACACAAAGGAGGAAAACGGTATGGTTTTGCCTATTTTATTTATTATTCTTCTTGCCTTCATCATTTCGAACTGCTACATGGTCAAGCAGCAGACCTGCGTAATCATTGAAAGGTTCGGAAAGTTCGCAAGAGTGCAGAGCGCAGGCCTGAACTTCAAGTTGCCTATAATCGAAAGGAAGGCATGCACAATCAACCTGAGAACCAATCAGGTATCCTTCAATATCGATGCCAAGACAAAGGACAATGTAACTGTGAACATGGAGATTGCGGCTCAGTACCGCGTGTCGACACAGACAAGAGAGGGTTCTAAGTTCAGCGGGATCTATCTTTCGTATTACACACTCGCTCATCCGACAGAGCAGATGAAGTCATACCTTGTAGATGCTCTGCGTTCGTCAATTCCTTCCTACACACTCGACGAGGTGTTCGAGAAGAAGGATTCGATTGCCTTCGATGTCAACGAGACAGTAATGGACAAGATGCTCGATTACGGATATGTGCTCACCTCGACACTGATTACATCCATCAATCTTCCTTCTGATGTTGAGGCATCCATGAATAGAATCAACTCAGCACAGAGAGAGAAGGAGGCTGCTCAGAGCCTTGCCGAGGCCGAGAGAATAAAGGTTGTTACCGAGGCGAAAGCAAAGGCAGAGGCAATGGAGGAGGCCGGCAAGGGTATCGCGTCTCAGAGAAAGGCTATCGCAGATGGTATTGCAGATTCTCTTGACACCATCAAGAGATCCGGAGTATCAACCGAAGAGGCAAACAAGCTCTTCCTCTTCACACAGTGGACAGACATGATGTCTGAATTCGCAAAGACAGGAACTTCTACAGTGGTTCTCCCTTCCAACTTCAACGAGGCATCATCGATGTTCGATCAGATCCTCGCAGCCGGAAAGGTAACGGAAAGAAAGGGCTCAGAAGAGTAAACTGAATAGAGCGTAATAAAAAGTGGAGGGGTTGATTCC
>CAMFZN010000081.1 GCA_946006945.1 uncultured Clostridia bacterium
TTCTTGTTGAGAAGATGAGAAAGGAAGCAACGGAGACGACTGACTCTAAGAAGGGCAAGCAGCTTCGCGCGCGCTCAAGCTATCTTGACAGGATTATCGCCATGAGAGAGGATTATCCATTCCTTGAGACCGACAGATATGACTTCAGCTTTCCGGAGACGGAGGAAGCTTCTGATGACATGCTTATTACAATAAATGATTATTCGCTCTCGTTTGATAGAGAGATTCTTAAGGATGTAAATTTCGAGGTGAGAAGAGGAGACAAGCTGGCGTTCGTTGGCGCAAACGGCACGGGCAAAACAAGCCTTCTCAAGGACGTATATTCCATGCTCGCCGAAAGGATGCCGGGCGAGGTTCAGATGTTCAGCCAGATATATGATGACGCAGAGGATACTCTGTCCGGCGGCGAAAGGAATCTAAGGCAGCTTGAAGAGATCTGTGAGAGCAGTGCATCTGTACTGATTCTTGATGAGCCGACAAGTCATCTGGATATATATGCACAGGCAGCACTCGAAAGAGCAATAAAGTCATACAAGGGAACTGTGCTGATGGTATCTCATGATTTCTTTACCGTCACAGGATGTGCTGACCGAATCATGCTTCTTGAGAACGGCAGTCTTAGAGAGCAGAGTCCAAGGGCGTACAGAAAGTCTATATATAAGAAGTATTTCGACAGCGATATCTTTGAAGCTGAAAGGATAAGAAAAGAAACAGAAATGAGACTGAATGCTCTGATTTCAGACAGAAAATACGACGATGCAAGAGCTCTACTAAGTCGAACAGAGAATCTGTAGGATGAGCAGCCTATATGTTAACAATATGTAGTTATTATCATGCAAAATTAAATACAATATATAGTAAAAATTCATTTGACTGACAGCATATCTTGATATAGAATATGACACGGTCAGACAAGATATTGTGCTTATGATTGCATAATGATTGAGATTAGATACTATATGTAGCGGTAAAGACTACATTTATTGAAGAATGGGCATTGTCACTTATGTTTGTTGAGAGGTAATTGAGATGAAGGTAATTAAGAGAAACGGTTCTGAGGTTGAGTTTGATGTCAACAAGATTATTGACGCAATTCATGGAGCGAACAATTCTGTTCCTGAGCAGTTTAGCATGACTCCTCTTCAGATAAAGAGAATCGCTGAAGCTGTAACTATTGCCTGCGGTGGTCTTGGAAGGGCACCTGCTGTAGAAGAGATTCAGGATATGGTAGAGAAGGAGATTATGCGCCATGGTGCCTATGAGGTTGCCAAGGAGTATATCACCTACAGATACAATCGTACTCTCATCAGACAGTCAAATACTACAGATGAGAAGATTATTGCTCTTATCGACAGAGCCAACGAGGAGGCTAAGCAGGAGAACTCCAACAAGAATCCTATTATCAACTCAACTCAGAGAGACTATATGGCAGGAGAGGTAAGCAAGGACCTCACAAGACGTATTCTTCTGCCTGAAGATATTATGGCTGCGCATGATGCCGGAATAATTCACTTCCATGACAGTGATTATTTTGCACAGAGAGAGCATAACTGCGATCTCATCAATCTTGAGGACATGCTGCAGAACGGAACTGTAATCAGTGAGACGATGATTGAGAAGCCTCACAGCTTCTACACTGCCTGCAACATCACAACACAGATTATCGCACAGGTTGCATCCAACCAGTATGGTGGTCAGTCATTCTCGCTTGCACACCTTGCACCTTTCGTTGATGTCAGCCGTAAGAAGATAAGAGCTTATGTCATCTCTGAGAGAGAGGCGACAGGAGAGCCGCTCGATGAGGATATCATCAACACTCTTACAGAGAGAAGACTCAAGGAAGAGATAAAGAACGGAATCCAGACAATTCAGTATCAGCTGATTACACTGATGACCTGTAACGGACAGGCACCTTTCGTAACCATGTTCATGTACCTCGACGAGGTTCCTGAGGGAAGACTCAGAGACGACCTCGCAATGTGCATAGAAGAGGTTCTCAGACAGAGATACAAGGGTGTAAAGAACGAGAAGGGAATCTGGATTACGCCTGCCTTCCCTAAGCTCATCTATGTTCTCGATGAGGACAATGTATACAGAGGAACCAAGTATTTCTATCTTACAGAACTTGCAGCGTCATGTTCTGCAAAGCGACTTGTTCCTGATTACATTTCAGCTAAGGTGATGAAGGAGCTTAAGAAGGGGGAG
Source organism: uncultured Clostridia bacterium (assembly GCA_946006945.1). Taxonomy (GTDB): domain Bacteria; phylum Bacillota; class Clostridia; order Peptostreptococcales; family Anaerovoracaceae; genus Crickella. The sequence goes on from CAMFZN010000081.1 coordinate 2,206, forward strand.
GTATATCCTTGCATGGGCTGCAGATCTTTCCTGACAGTTGAGGATAATTACATGCTTCCTGACGGACATCACCAGTTCTACGGAAGATTCAATCAGGGTGTTGTAACCATTAATCTGGTAGATGTTGCGTGCTCATCATATGGTGACATGAACAAGTTCTGGGAGATTCTCGATGAGAGACTCGAGCTCTGCCACAGAGCACTAAGATACAGACACGAGAGGCTTCTCGGTACTCCATCAGATGTAGCGCCAATTCTCTGGCAGCACGGAGCAATAGCAAGACTTAAGAAGGGTGAGGTAATCGATGATCTTCTCTTCAACGGTTATTCTACAATTTCACTTGGATATGCCGGTCTTTGCGAGATGTGCTACAGAATGATTGGTGAGAGCCATACAACAGAGAAGGGAAGAGAGTTCGCTCTTGCTGTAATGCAGAGACTAAATGACAAATGCGCATTCTGGAAGGCTAATGAGAACATCAGCTATTCGGTATACGGCACACCGATGGAGTCAACAACATATAAGTTTGCTAAATGTCTCCAGCAGCGTTTCGGAATCATTCCACATGTTACTGACAAGAACTACATAACAAACAGCTATCATGTTCATGTCGAGGAAGAAATAGATGCATTCACTAAGCTCAGATTCGAGGCTGACTTCCAGAAGCTCAGCCCTGGCGGAGCTATCAGCTACATCGAGGTTCCTGACATGCAGAGCAATATTCCTGCAGTAATCGATGTTCTTGAGTATATCTACGACAACATCATGTATGCTGAGCTTAACACCAAGAGCGACTACTGCGCAGAGTGCGGATATGACGGCGAGATTAAGATTGTTGATGACAGCGGCAAGCTCGTATGGGAGTGTCCTAACTGTGGCAACAGAAACCAGGATACACTCTCAGTTGCGAGAAGAACCTGCGGATATATCGGAACACAGTTCTGGAATCAGGGAAGAACACAGGAGATTCAGGACAGAGTTCTTCACCTGTAAGTACAAGGGAGTAAGGATTCCCTGCTGTAAACCAGGGATCTTCTGGCAGAATTAACAACTGTATCATAATAGAATACTCTTTAGCTGTTAGGGGCTTTTGCATAAACGCCTTTAACGAAGTCTGGGGTGTTTTGAACAAAGAAAGACGATAGCCATCTTTGAAATCTACGAAGAGGCTATCGTCTTTTTGCTTGTGTACCTCATATCGCCCGGTTGTGGAGTTTGTTGCTTATGGTGAGAGATATACCGAAACAGCGACTTTAAGTGAGCGCTCTAATAATATCAAGAATTCCTGAAATGTCATTGACAATTCGGAAAACAGTATGGACTTTTGCCATACTATATGATTTTATCAACTTATTAAATGAAAGGAAGATGTGGTCATTTAGCTTCTGAAATGATCATACAAGCTAAAGTATGGGTTTTGCCGATGTGCTGAAACTATATCTGAACAAAACGAAATGCACCGCGAAAGAGCTGTCTGCTGCTTCGGGTATTTCTGCTTCTGCTCTTAGCAGATACCGCTGCGGAAAGAGGATTCCTGACCAGGAACAAATCGAAAAGCTGATTTGCGGATTTGTCCAGCTAGCAGGTGAGAATAGCCCGGAAATCGATGAAGCAGACATTAGAAACGCTTTTGCAGCGTATACGGAGGAGCCAAAGCTTGATTCTTCGGCCGTAATTAAGAATCTAAATGCTGCAATTGAAGCATTGGATATCAGCGCTTCCGGTCTTTCAAGAGCATTGAGCTTTGACTCATCCTATCTGTCGAGAATCCGGAAGGGCCAGCGTAAACCTGCAGATCTTGATAAGTTTATTCTCAAAACAGCAGAGTATATCGCAAGAACCAACTCACCGTCGGCCATTGCAGGGCTGATAGGACACCCTGCAGAAGAACTGGTTCCGGCAGATCGGTGTACATCGAAACTGTGCAGCTGGTTCAGTGGCAGGCTAAGTTCCGGAACTATTCGTCAGCGCGATTACATTGGAGAGCTTCTTCATCAGCTGGATTCGTTCAATATTGAAACGTATATGAGTGGTGCTCATTTCCCGGAGGCGATCTGGGTTCGTGAGCCTGAGAGTTTATCTCTTCCGAAATACTATTACGGCTTTGAAGAGATGAAAAAGGGCGAACTGGATTTCTTCAGGACGGTAGCCTCTTCCGGACTGAATGGTACTGTCTATATGTGTAACAGTATCCCTATTGAAGACTTGACCGTGGATGCGTCATATATGAGAGAATGGATGCAATCCATTGCAATGATGATCAGGAAGGGCGCAGATATCTGGATGATTCATGATGTTGACCGCCCATCCGAAGAGATGCTTCTCGGGCTTATGAGCTGGATCCCGCTATATATGACCGGAAAGGTTACTTCTTTCTATCTGCCCGGCTCTACAAACCGTATCTATTGCCACACAGACTATGTATCGGATATGGCAGCGCTTTATGGGGAATGCATCAGAGGATATCATAATGAGGGAAAATACTGTCTGACGCAAAGCGAGACGGATCTTGCCTATTACAAAAAACGGGCGCGGCGTCTGTTCTCAAAGGCAAAACCGCTGATGAAGACATACAGGACCGAGGATAAGGATATGTTCTTCTGTTTTGAGGATTCCGAAGTGCTATCCGGTGGAACACGGTGTAACATTCTTTCGTCCCTGCCGATTCATACGATTCCTGAAGATGTTCTTGAAAGTATGCTGGATAACAATTCCTTCGA
>CAMFZN010000082.1 GCA_946006945.1 uncultured Clostridia bacterium
AGACACTTCCTTCAATGGCATTATCCAACAGGTTCTGGGGTCTAAGGCTTCGCCTTACTCTCAGCTTACAGCTCCCCCGGTCTTATTTCATTTTTATTCTAATACACACAATCTGTTATATCAACAGATAATATATTTCACGATTATCGTCTGTGTCAGATATGCTGACTATACAAGCTCTCCCTTGTCTGCAAGAGCCTGCTCCTCCGGAGTCATCATTGTAACTGTCTTGCCGAGGATTGCCATTACGAGGCAAACGATTGGCATGAGATAGTTAAAGATTGCCCAAGGTGCGTATACTGCTGTCGATACGCCGAGTGTTGCTGCGATGAACATTCCGCATGTGTTCCATGGAACGAGACATGAGGTAACTGTTCCTGCTGACTCAAGAGCATTCGACAGTGACTTAGGGTGAATTCCTGCCTTCCTGTATGCTGGAGCGTACATTCTTCCCGGTACCAGGATTGAGATGTACTGCTCAGGCATTACAACGTTGGAAAGAATACATGTAACCTCTGTTGCTCCGACAAGACCAGCAGCACTCTTAATCTTACTGGTGATTGCATCGATGATAACTGCAAGCTGTCCGCTTCCCTCCATGATACCTCCGAACATCATGGCGATTACTGTCATCAGGATTGACGATGACATGTTCATAAGTCCTCCTGTTGAGAGAAGGTCATTAAGTGCAGCTACATCTGTCTCACATACGAAGCCGTTTCTTGAAACATCAAGAATGTTACCGAATGACACTCCATCCTGGAAGATAGGTGCAAGAATTCCGGCAGTCAGCATTCCAAGTGTGATTCCAGGTATTGCAGGAATCTTCAGAGCGATTGAAAGAATTACAACTACAGGAGGCAGAAGGAGAAGAGGATTGATATTGAAATTGTCCTCAAGTCCCTGAACAAGTATCTGAACCTGTGATGTATCTACAGCTCCAGTTGAAGCGTGTGAGAATCCGTATACACCGAAGAAAACCAGTGTGATTACATATGTAATAATTGTGGACTGAAGCATGTACTTAACATGAGTAAATACGTCAGTTCCGGCCATTGCAGGTGCAAGGTTGGTAGTATCCGAAAGCGGTGACAGCTTGTCTCCGAAATATGCTCCTGCAAGGATTGCTCCTGCTGTAGGTCCTACCGGCATTCCAAGTCCGTATCCGATACCGATGAGAGCAAGTCCCATTGTACCCATGGTACCCCATGATGTGCCGGTTGCAAGTGCTGTGATTGAACAGATCAGTACGGCAGCCACAAGAAAAATCTTTGGGGAAAGCAGCTTAAGTCCGTAATAAATCATTGTAGGAATTGTTCCCGAAAGCAGCCATACACCAATCATCATTCCAACGATTGCAAGAATGAGGATTGACTGCATTGCCTTTCCTATTCCGTCTACCATCATGCCTTCAACGGCCTTCCAATTGTAGCCGAGTGACATTGCAACCACTGCAGCGATAATAACACCTATGAACATAGGAATATGAGGATCAACCTTAAAGACTATTATGCCTACTGACATTACCGCTATCAGTCCTAGGAAGGAGACGGCTGCATGTATCAGCTTAGCTTCCTTGACGGGACGCTCTTCCGTAAAAATGTTTTTCATTAAATTTACCTCTCATTTGTGCATTTTTATAAATTTATTTGATTGATTATACATCAAATTGTGTGTATTGGCAATACTGTTTTGTTTTTTAGAAGCCTTTGCTTCCTCCGCCATGCGTGGTTCCTGATGAACCGATGTGAGTTGACGATCCGCCCGAGCCTGATGAATCCTCCGGCTTAGGTGTTGCAACTACAGTTGAGTAGAGGAAGTAATCGTTCTGTTTTGTCAGCCTGAGGCTGTCCTTCTTCATGAATGAAGCCGCGCCTCTTGCCTTTCTTACCGATATCAGCTTTTTCTTCTTGGCGCTGGTTACCACTGCACCGCAGGCTGTTCCTATCAGAAGAGCAAGTCCGAGTATTGCAATATGAACCACAGGATTCTTTATGTCCAAAGCAGTTTCCTCTGGCACATCATACGGTTCTCCGTTTTCTGCATCCTCATACATCCACTCGAGGTTTCCGAGGAATCCTGTCTCTATAGCACCGGCATAATCCTCCTCACCCAGATACGATGCCACCTCATCAGTAAGCATGTCGATTCCATAATCTGTAAGAACTGTAATACCGTATCCTGTTGTAGACACATGCATCATTCTGCTTTCCATGTCTATCAGAAGCAGGCAGCCATCCTTGTTCTCGCCGCAGCCGTAGCCCTCATAGTCATAGTAATCGTCTGCGCGTGCTGTAAGCTCGGGATCCTCAAGACCCTCTCTTGTTGTAAGCACAACAACATCAAAGTCATTATCAGCTCTGAAGCTGTCAAGCAGTGCATTAATCTCTGACTCCTCTGAGGCGGTAAGAAGATCGGCATTGTCTATAAGTCTTGGTTTTTCGTCCGCCCATGCTGTTACTAATGATGATGTTATCATCATTAATGAAACAATAAGACTAAGACCGATGCTGGTTAGTTTTCTCATGACTTATCCTCCCTCCTTACATTAAGAAAAGCATCAGATACTCTGCAGCAGCCACTATCGCAGCAGCTATCGCAGTTCTCGTAAACATATACTTTCTTGCGGCACCCTTATCTAGAGGAAGATTTCCAACCGTCTTTCCGGTCTGACCGTTTATGGCAAAAATATAATTCTTCCCATCGTAAGTTGTATTCATAATCCACACAGGCAGCATGGCGTAACGGCAGCTTCCGTTATCTATCGCAACATTTACACCCGTGTTCCTTACTGTCTCATAGCCTTGGACTGTATTTCTAAGCTCATCGATTGCGCTGTTTCTTACTCTCTCGTTCGCTGCCCCAATCGAATCGTGTACAGATACCGTATACTTGTCTGCAAGATATCCCGAAAGATAAGCCGTCTGGAAGTCCACAGCCTCTTCCATTCTGAACGGTTCTATTGACTGCATAAGATCATCCGGCATGGCCAGTGATCCATCAACCGGCACATTCTCGAAGCAAAGCGAGCCCTCGCGCACAATCTTATAATGATCGGTCTTCACATAATCGTTCTTTTTGTCCGCCCATACTCGGGTTCTTGTCGCATCATATGTGGCTGATGCCTCTGCATCGCAGTCGAACATCCAGAACGGTACATACAGAGCCTTCATCTCATCGATGTGATTCTCGTCCTTGAACACCTTAGGAAGGAATTCCTTTCCCTCGAGATGCTTATAGTATCTCTCCTTTGCTTCCTTCTTTGTTATCTTGAAAGGAATCACAATGTCCGGTTTAAGGTCTCCCTCGAAGTTTCCCTTCATGACAACAGGGCTGTCACAGTAAGGGCATTTTGATGCAGCAGTGCTCTCATCACATACTATCTCTCCTCCGCATGAATTACAGATATAAACCTTCATCCCGGCAGTCTCGCCCTCATCCCACTGCTTGTCTGCAACCTTGCTCCATTCAAAGGAATCAGACTTCACTCCAAGCTCATTATCCATAGCAGCAAGTGCCTGAACATTAATCTTAGAGCCGCAGTATGGGCATTTCATCTCCTGTGCATCGGCATCGAATTTAAGCGGGCCCCCGCAGTTCGGACATTTATATTCCATTAAGTCTGCCATCTTTTGCCTCCTTTAATAAAGCACGCGAAGCCACAAACGGCTTCGCGTTTCTCCTGTGGATATTATATCAGCTTGTTGCCGCACTCAGGACAGAATTTCACACCCGGTGTCAGCTTAGTTCCGCACTCAGGACAGAACTTAGGAGTGCCTCCTGCTGCTGCAGGCGCATCGCCCTGAGGTCCAGGTGCTGAAGGTGCTGTCTGCTGTGCTGCCTGCTGCTCTGCCTGTGCCATTGCAAACAGGTTGGCTGTTGCCTGAGCTCCCATTCCCTGAGCCATGCCCATTCCCATGAAAGCTCCTGCTGCTCCGCTTTCATTTGATGCAGCATCTCTCATGGAATCCTGATAAGCTGCTGCTGTCTGTGCTGCAGCCATCTGAGCAGTACGGTTAAGCTTAGCCTTCTGAGCCTGACGGATCTCTTCCTGAATCTCCTCTGGGATAGTAAGAGTGCTGATGGCAATGTTCTGCACCTTAAGACCTCTGTTCTCTCCCCATAGAGTTGAAAGATCCTCATTTATGTAATCTGCAAGCTCCTTAACATGTCCCGGAAGCTCGCTTGGTCTAAGCTGAAGTGAGCTTAGTCTTGCAACCGCAGGTGAAAGAGACTGAATGAACTCTGCCTTAAGCTGATCCTCAATCTCATCCTTTGTATACTCTGAAGCAACATTTCCTACAACCTGCTTGTAGAAAACTATAGGATCTACAATTCTGAACGAGTACACGCCGCTGCACTTCAGAGTGGCATCGGTATCAAGTCCGATGGACTCATCAACAACCCTGTATAATATAGGATTAGGTGTTCCGAACTTGTTGTCGATTATCTCCTTAGTGTTGAAATAGTATACTCTCTGATCCTTTCCTGTATCTCCGCCGTAGGTGAAACGAACCTTGAAGCGCTCAAAAGAATCCTTTATTCCCTGACCTAAATCCCCGTTAAAGATTGTAGGCTCAGTCGACTGGTCGTAGGTGTAGTAACCAGGCTCTGCGCAGACTTCTGCAATCTCTCCCTGATCAACGATGATTGCACACTGTCCGTCATTAACGAGAAGACCGGACCCATTGGTAATGATGTTGTCATTGCCGTGATTGGAAGACTTGCCGCTTGTCTTCTTCATTCCCCTTACCATAAGGGTATCCTTATCAAGAGAGTCTGTATAGAACAGCTCTTTCCACTGATCGGCAAGAACGCTTCCGCCTGCTGCTACTGCTGCTTTAATCAGTCCCATATTTTACCT
>CAMFZN010000083.1 GCA_946006945.1 uncultured Clostridia bacterium
TATACCAGCACCATGTATATTACCGTGCCGAGCACCACGCTTAAGATTGTGTTCCTTTTCCATAGATACGAGAGCACCACTGACGCCATCGCCGCAAGCTCCGGAAGAGCGTACATTGACGCAGCATTGAAGCCTGTGTTTCTCAGGCAGTAGACTATGAGGAGTCCCATTGCCGTGAAAGGCACAACCTTGCCGAGGTACATTATGTAATCAGGCACCTGCTCTCCCCTTCCGAATATGAGAACCGGCACTATCCTTGTCGCAAAGGTCGCAAGTCCCATCGCAAGTATTATCATAAGAGCATGCTTATAATCAGGCATCAATACCACCTCCCGATCTTTCGTGCAAAACAGCTTCTCTCTTGGCATGCAGTTCTCCCGCTTCGGCTGATGAAATCTCATCGTCAGCGGAATCTGTCATCCTCTCTTCGATGGTTTTGCGCATAACCGTAAGTACAGTCAGGATTATCAGCATCGAAGGAATTAGGAAGATGTCAGGTCCGAAGATGAATCTGCAGGCAAGCGTCGCACCGAGTCCAAGCACGGCAGGGATGTGACATTTGGAGTCAAGCCACTGCTGGATGAAGACGGTGGTAAAAAGCGCAGTCATGGCGAAGTCTATTCCGGTCGAATCGAATTCGAGCATCGTGCCGACCAGCCCTCCAAGGAAAGAACCGACAATCCATGCGGACATGTCAAACAATGTGACCAGGAATCTGTACGCGCTCTCGTTTACGCCCTCCGGAATCTCGCCGCTTGAGAGGACCGCGTAGGTCTCGTCGCAGAGAGCGTAGTAAAGGAACCACTTCCTTCTGCCCTCGTTTTTGTATCTTGATATCATCGATATGCTGAAGAAGCTGTGACGAGCTGATACCATGAGAGCTGTCACAGCAGCCATCAGAACCGAGCCGCTTCCGAGCATGCCGACGCTTACGAACTGGACAGTTCCACTCAGTATAATTAGACCTGAGATCACCGACCAGAGCGGTCCGAAGCCGTGCTTCTGCATGAGAAGTCCGAAGCCCGTGCCGAGGACGATAAAGGTTACCATTATTGGGAAAGTGGCGCGAAATGCCGCTCTTACATCGTTCCTGCTTATGTGCAAATACTGTTCCTCCTTTCGAAGATTAGTACTGCCGTGTCCCTAAAGAGCAGAAAGACATTACCTGCCGACTGCCTCTTTGAGAGCTTTTGCAAGCTGATCAGGACATGAGGTCGACTTGAAGCCGCAGGTGATTCCCTGGAGTCTTTCGATCACCTCTTCCGCCTTCATTCCCTCAACAAGCGTTCCGATTCCCTTGAGGTTGCCGTTGCAGCCTCCGAGGAACTCAACGCCTGTTACTGTTCCGTCATCCTTAATCTCGAAGCTTATCTCCTGTGAGCATGTGCCCTGTGTTCTGTATCTCATTCTTATATGTCCCTCCATAAATATGATATAACTGTGTTACAGGCCGATCTGGTCTGCTATCTCAAGCATCTCTGCTAGAGAGATGTCTACGAACTCATCGAAGCTTATGCCTGTCTTCTCTATCTCCATCATGTACTGTCTGTTGGCGCCCGCTGCGAATCTCGACTCCTTGAATCTCTTTGTAACGGACTTCTTCTTTACGCTTGCAAGCTTTTTGTCCGGATAGATCTGGGCAACAGCCTTGATAAAACCGCTCATAGGGTCAGCCGCGATCATTGCGTACTCAAGAGTTGTCTCAGGGCTCTTTCCGCATACAGGGTTGTGAGCCATGATGGCATTAGCCATCACCTCATCGTCAAATCCCGCATCCTTAAGCATTCTTGCAGATGTTGGGCCGTGGGTCGAAAGGTCCTCTCTCCATGGGCAGGTCTCCTCGTCAAGATCGTGGAGGAGTCCGCAGATTCCCCAGTACTCAACATCGTCCGGTGCAAGCCTTTTAGCAAGACCTCTCATGATTGCCTCTACAGCCATGCTGTGTGTGATATAGTTCTCACCCTTAACATTGTCGTTAAGAAGCTTCCATGCCTGTTCTCTTGTAATTCTCTCACTCATAACTTCCTAATTCTCCTAACCTTATAAATTTATTGCAAGGTCAACCACGCGGGCAAAAGTATCCGTTATCTTCTCCCCCGCCTCGTTAACCTCGTCTGACGTAATCGCATTGCCGGTTATTCCGGCTGCCATGTTCGAAAGAAAGCTTATTCCGATGACCTCAAGCCCCGCATGGCTTGCCACTATCGCCTCCGGTACGCTCGACATGCCGACGCAGTCAGCACCGATTGTTCTAAGGAACCTTATCTCCGCAGGTGTCTCAAATGAAGGTCCGGTAAGACCTGCGTATACTCCCTCATTCAAGCTGACCCCGATGCCTCTCGCTTCATCTATGAGCTTAGCTCTAAGATCCCTTGTATAGACATTCGTCATGTCAGGGAATCTCGGTCCAAGCTCTTCGAGGTTCGGTCCGATAAGAGGATTGGTTCCCATAAGATTGATGTGGTCGCTTATGGCCATCAGGCTTCCTGCTCTGAAGCTCTCGTTTATTGCTCCCGAGGCATTAGTGATTATCAGCCTTTTGATACCTAAAGCTATCAGGACTCTCGCAGGAAATACCACGTCCTCCATCGAGTGTCCCTCGTAGAAATGATATCTTCCGGCCAAAAGCACTACCTTCCTGCCCGAAATCTCAGCGTAAATAAGCCTTCCGTTATGACCGCTTACCGAGACATCCCGAAAGCCCGGAATGTCCCTGTAAGCAATGGAGACAGGGTCCGAAGACCCTGCTTCCCTTCTGTTTTCTATTTCTTCTCCATATGTGTTAAGGCCGCTTCCAAGGATTACTCCGACCTCGGGTTCTCCAACGCCCATGGATCTGAGATAATCTACCGCTTCCCTTAAGGAGGTGCGGATTTCTTCGGCCGATCTGTAATTGTTCGTCATTCGATAACTCCCGAAACTTTAATAATGATTTTGCCCGAAGACTAGTCATCGGCTCTTGAATCGTTGTCGTAGTTGGCGAGCTTTCCCTTGTACGACCTGTTCTCCGCGAGCTCTCCGAACTTCTCAGTCTCCTCGTCAGGCGACTCGAGGTCGTTGGTGAGATGAAGTCTGTCGAGCACGTAGAAAATCAGTCCGAGCACCATGGCAACTGTCGCCGCAAGGCTCATTCCCTTGAGGGATGACTGTCCTATCTGAACAGACGCACCCGAAAGGCCTGTTACGAAGACTACCGAGGTAAGCGCAAGATTTCTAGACTTGGAGTAGTCAATCTTTGAATCTACCATGAGGCGGATTCCCGAGGCTCCGATCATTCCGTAAAGAAGGAAGCTTACGCCGCCCATTACAGGACCCGGAATCGTCTGGATAAGTCCCGATGCCTTGCCTACGAACGAAAGAAGAATCGAGAAGATTGCAGCTCCGCCGATTACCCACACGCTGTATACCTTGGTGATTGCCATTACTCCGATGTTCTCTCCGTAGGTTGTTGTAGGAACCGAGCCGCACATTCCGGAAATTGCGGTCGAAAGTCCGTCTGCGAAGATCGATCTGTGAAGACCAGGATCCTCGAGCAGATTGTGTCCTATAATCTCTGAGGTTACTACCTGGTGACCTATATGCTCGGATATGATTACGAGGGTCGCAGGTATTACGACAAGTATTGCGTTGAGATCGAACTTAGGCGCTGTGAAGTTAGGCAGTGCGAGCCATGATGCATTCTGAACCTGAGAGAAATCAACAAGTCCAAATGCAAGAGCCGCAATGTATCCTACTATTATAGATATCAGAATCGCAATCGCTGATGCGAAGCCTCTGAACAGCACCTGTCCGAAGACAGCAACGATAAGTGTTATAAGGAAAACCGCGACGAACTTCGGATCGATTGCAGTATATGAATCCGTAGTTACGATGCCGCCGTTCTGAGCCGCGTTCGATGCGAGCTCAAGTCCGATAAGGGCCACAACAGGTCCCATTGCAGCAGGCGGAAGCACGATGTCTATCCATCTTGTGCCGACCAGCTTGATTACTCCGGCAATTATCATGAATAGCACGCCTGTTACTACGAAGCCTCCGAGTGCGTATTCATAGCCGTAATTAGGGTCTGTTATCAGCAGAAGTGCCGGCGATATGAATGCAAAGCTTGAGCCGAGATAAGCCGGTGCCTTGCCCTTTGTAATTGCGATGAAGAGCAGTGTTCCCACACCGTTCATAAGAAGCGCAATTGCAGGGCTGATTCCAAAAATATACGGTACAAGCACTGATGCCGAAAACATTGCAAAGGTGTGCTGAATCGACAGCGGAACTGCCTTGAGAAGCGGTACTCTCTCCTGAACGCCGATGATTCTTCTAGTCTTGCCCATTGTGACCTCCTTAGTTTAATTAACATTTCCAAAAGGTTGAAAAATTCCTCAAATATTATACACTAAATGCAAAGGCTAATAAATGGAGGAATATGACTTATGAACAAAGTGTTTCCTGAAATAAAGGGCTGCTTCGGCTTCGGAATGATGAGGCTTCCGATGACCGAGGGCGAGAAGCCTGAGATTGATTACGAGCAGACCTCTCAGATGGTTGATTATTTCATCGAAAAGGGTCTTAACTATTTCGACACCGCTCACGGATATCTCGACACCATGAGCGAGGTCGCTGTAAGTAAATGCCTCTCCTCAAGACACGACAGAAGCGAGTACGTGCTAGCCAACAAGCTTACAGGTGATTATTTCAAGACAAAGGATGATATCAGACCGTTTTTCATGTCTCAGCTTGAGGCATGCGGTGTTGAGTATTTCGACTTCTATCTCATTCACTCTGTAGACAAGGGCAACTATAATCACTTCACCGAGTGCGATGCATTTACAGAGGTACTCAAGCTCAAGGA
>CAMFZN010000084.1 GCA_946006945.1 uncultured Clostridia bacterium
GCACAAAAAAAGCGAAGGGAGACACACCTTCGCTTATAGCGTATTTAACTGATACGCGGTGGGGACGGGTGAGATTACTCAGCCTTTAGAGCGTTGAGCTTCTTCTCAAGACGAGAAACAGTTCTTGACGCAGTGTTCTTGTGGAAAGTTCCCTTAGCTGTTGCCTGCATGATCTTCTTCTCTGCAAGCTTGAATGCCTCGGAAGCCTTCTCTGCATTTCCCTCAGCGATAGCAGCGTTAAATGCCTTTACAGCATCCTTAACGTGATTCTTTACTCTGATGTTTCTTGCAGTCTTCTTGTCAATAACTCTGATTCTCTTCTTTGCGGATTTAATATTTGCCATTTGATACCCCACTTTCATTTCTAAATGTATTAATTCGCTCAGCAATTATATATTACTTGGCGGTCAAAAGCAAGCGTTTAATCGAAAGATATCAGCACTTCAGAAGATAATTCATACATCGAACAAGCGGTGTTCCGGAAGTCTGTCAAGTTTTATTTTGCCCGATATTCAACGAGATTCGACACAATTCACACCTTATTAAGCATCGGTGTCACTTGGCTGATATCGAGCCAAAAACCCGTATTATACTGTCATCACAGGACAACTTAACCTTATCAGAATCGGAGGAAAAGCATATGATGAAGTATAAAGACTTCTCTGACAGCATAGCAACGGAGCTTAGGAGAAGATTCCCTGGAAAGAATGCCATTACAAGAAGAATTGACAAGCTTGACAGATCCTACAGTGCGATAATACTGGTTGACAAGGAACCCGGCATTGCTCCTGCGGCAACCCCATGCATCGATGTCGACTATCTGTATAACTGCTACATGTCGGGAAGAAAGATGTCTGAAATCTTCGACATGGCTGCCGAGCTTGCAATGAAGAGGCTGCCGGAAGTAACAAATGAATCGTTTGATCTCAGCAAGCTTTCTGACAACCTTGTAATAAGACTGTGCGACGCAGCTTCAAGAAAAAGCATGCTCGATAATGCGCCTCACAGAATCATTGAGGATCTTGCGATTACATATCACATCTTTCTCCACGGAGACAACGGATATTACACTACAATGATAGATAACAAGCTTCTTGAACACATCGGTGTTTCTGAGGAGGAGCTTCACAAGGCTGCCGTTGAATCATCGGTAAAGGAGTTCCCTGCAAGACTTGTTCCTATGCACGAGCTTGTAGTGGACGGACTCCTAAGATCAGTTGAAGAATCAGAATGTACAATGGAAAATGACAATCTAATGGAAATAATCTCGTCGCTTCAGAATCGCCTGTACGTTCTTACCAACTCAGCTAACCTTCAGGGAGCATCTGCAATGTTTTATCCCGGTCAGCTTGATACTGTTGCAAGCCTTCTTGGAGCTGAGAAGCTTACTATCCTGCCGTCCTCGAAGAACGAGGTAATCATTATTCCTGATTCAACGGATGATATGGATCATCTTAAGAGTATTGTTTCACACATGAATTCTGCAGAGGTCGCTCCTGATGAAAGACTTAGCGACAGTGTCTACTGCTTTGATGCTGCAAGCTCAGAATTCTACAAGGCGGTATAAGACTCAATCGAACATTTGCAGGAAACGGGTTTCAATTAGCAAGTCGAATTCCCTTTTCTAATTCACAAGCGGGATGGGCGAGGCGTCCCTCCCGCTGTGAGTGCATATAAGAATGCACACAATATCCTCTCCATTTATTAATACATCACCATATAACGAGAGAAGCATTGCAGCTAACGTGCAATGCTTCTCTCTTGAACGTATTTATTAATCAGATTACAGTTCGAGCTTATCGAATCTTGCCTTCTTTGGATAAGCGCTGTCGCTCATCTCATCTGCCATCTTCTTGATGGCCCTCTTCTCCTTGGAGCTTACCTTTGTAGGAATCTCAACTACCACCTTGACATAAAGGTCGCCCTTTCGTCCTGTCCTTGGGTTAACGACACCCTTGCCCTTAAGCCTGAACTCAGAGCCTGACTGTGTACCCGCAGGAATTGTATAGCTGTAGCTCTCACCGAAGCCCGGAACCTTTACCTTTGCACCGAGAACAGCCTGATCATATGTGATAGGAAGCTCGATGTACAGATTGTAGTCCCTTCTCTTATATACGCTGTGAGCCTTAACATGTGTAATAACATACAGATCGCCATCCGGACCGCCGTTCACTCCCGGCTCGCCCTGTCCTCTTAATGTAATCATGTTGTCATTATCGATACCGGCAGGAATATCCACCTTAATCTTGACACGGTTCCTTATTGAGCCCTCGCCTCCGCATTCGTGGCATGGAGTCTCAATAATCTGACCTGTACCGTTACACTTGCTGCATGTAACAACATTCTGGAATCTTCCGAATGCAGTATTCTTAACCTGGCTTACCTGTCCGCTTCCGCCGCAGACATCACAGGTCTTCTTTGATGTGCCTGGCTCTGTTCCTTCACCGTTACATGTCTTGCATCTTACGTTCTTTGTAATCTCAATCTCTTTAGTGCATCCGAAAAGTGCTTCCTTGAACTCAATTGTAACAGTCTTCTGAAGATCTCTTCCCTTCTGAGGACCATTTCTTCTGCTTCGGCCGCCTCCTCCGAAGCCGCCGCCAAAAGCACCACCGAACATGTCGAAGATATCTCCGAAGTCGAAGCCACCGAATCCGCCTGCACCGCCGCCAAATCCTGCATTAGGGTCTACACCGGCATGTCCGAACTGATCGTAACGCTTCTTCTTCTCAGGATCTGAGAGCACCTCATAGGCTTCATTTACTTCCTTGAAATGCTCCTCAGCCTCCTTGTTGTCAGGATTTCTGTCAGGGTGGTACTTCATCGCCTTCTTTCGGAAGGCCTTCTTTATCTCTGCCTCCGAAGCACTCTTATCGATGCCTAGCACCTCATAATAATCCCTCTTATCTGCCATTATTACTTATCCTCGTCAACTACTTCATAATCTGCTTCAAAAGCATCGCTTCCGCCTGCAGTGCTTCCCATATCAGGGCCTGCTGCTCCCATGTCAGGGCCTGCTGCTCCTGCCTGAGCCTGTGCCTGCTGAGCCTCCTGATAGATTCTTGTTGAGATTGGATAGAATGCATTAGTAAGCTCCTCAATCTTAGCCTTCATGTCCTCTACATCGTTAGCATCAACAGCCTTCTGGAGGTTCTCTCTTGCAGTCTCAACTGCAGCCTTCTCCTCAGCAGTAGCCTTGTCCTCAAGCTCCTTCATCTGCTTCTCAGTCTCGAAAAGCATAGTCTCAGCCTGATTCTTAGTCTCTACTTCTTCTTTTCTCTTCTTATCCTCTTCAGCATACATCTCAGCTTCCTTGATCTTAGCGTTGATCTCCTCCTCTGAGAGCTTTGTTGAAGAAGTGATTGTAATCTTCTGCTCCTTGCCTGTTCCAAGGTCCTTTGCACTTACATTAACGATACCGTTAGCGTCGATGTCGAATGTAACCTCGATCTGTGGAATTCCTCTTGGTGCAGGTGCAATTCCTGTGAGCTGGAATCTTCCAAGTGTGATGTTTCCAGCAGCCATTTCTCTCTCACCCTGCATTACGTGGATGTCTACTGATGGCTGATTATCAACAGCTGTTGAGAAGATCTGGCTCTTCTTAGTAGGAATAGTTGTGTTTCTCTCGATCAGCTTAGTAGCTACTCCTCCAAGTGTCTCAATTGAGAGTGAAAGAGGTGTTACATCGAGAAGAAGAAGTCCATCATTGTTGAGTTCGTTAGAGAGGATACCTGCCTGGATTGAAGCTCCAATTGCTACGCACTCATCAGGGTTTATGCCCTTGAATGGCTCCTTGCCTGTTACTCTCTGAACTGCTGCCTGTACAGCAGGGATTCTTGTTGAACCTCCTACGAGGATAACCTTTGAAAGGTCTGCGCTTGTAACGCCTGCATCTTTCATTGCCTTGTTCATAGGCTCAATTGATCTCTCTACGAGGTCTGATGTGAGCTGATCGAATCTTGCTCTAGTAAGATCCATATCCATGTGGAGAGGTCCCTCTGCAGTAACAGTAATGAATGGGAGGTTGATTTTTGTTGTCTGAGCACTTGAAAGCTCCTTCTTAGCCTTCTCTGCAGCCTCCTTAAGTCTCTGAAGAGCCATATTGTCTGTTCTGAGATCAACACCGTGCTCCTTCTTGAATGTCTCTGCGAGGTAGTTCATAATAGCGTTGTCGAAGTCATCTCCACCGAGGTGAGTATCTCCGTTAGTAGCAAGAACCTCGATTACACCATCTCCAAGCTCAAGTACAGATACATCGAATGTACCACCGCCAAGGTCGTATACGAGAATCTTCTGAGCAGTGTCAGCCTTGTCGATTCCGTAAGCAAGTGATGCAGCTGTAGGCTCGTTGATGATTCTCTTTACCTCGAGTCCTGCGATAAGTCCTGCATCCTTAGTTGCCTGCTTCTGAGCATCTGAGAAGTATGCAGGTACTGTGATAACAGCCTCTGTAACCTTCTCTCCGAGGTATGCCTCTGCGTCTGCCTTAAGCTTGCTGAGAATCATTGCTGAGATGTCCTGTGGAGTATACTTCTTGCCATCGATCTCAACATGATAATCCTCACCCATGTGTCTCTTGATTGATGAGATTGTTCTGTCAGGGTTAGTGATTGCCTGTCTCTTTGCAGTCTCACCTACAAGTCTCTCACCGTTCTTAGTAAATGCTACTACTGATGGAGTAGTTCTCATTCCCTCTGCGTTAGCGATTACTACAGGCT
>CAMFZN010000085.1 GCA_946006945.1 uncultured Clostridia bacterium
AAGATGGGAATGGTGTTCCAGCAGTTCAACCTTTTCCCGCACAAGACAGTGCTTGAGAATCTTACAATTGCACCGATGAATGTAAAGGGTATATCGAAGGAGGAGGCTGAAGCCACAGCAAGAAGACTGCTTGCAAGGGTAGGTCTGGCAGAGAAGGCTGACGCATATCCAAGATCGCTTTCCGGCGGACAGCAGCAGAGAGTAGCAATTGCAAGAGCTCTATGTATGGATCCAGAGATAATGCTTTTTGACGAGCCTACATCTGCGCTTGACCCTGAGATGGTAGGAGAGGTTCTGGATGTAATGAAGAGCCTTGCCCAGGAAGGAATGGCGATGATAGTTGTTACTCACGAGATGGGCTTCGCAAAAGAGGTTGCAAACAAGGTAATCTTTATGGACGGAGGATACATCGTAGAACAGGGATCTCCTGATGATGTGATTGGCAACCCTAAAGAAGAAAGAACTAAGGACTTTCTGTCCAAGGTTCTGGTATAGAATATACATAACTACTTGGACGCCTGCGATGCTGCGGGTGTCTTTTTTTGCCTGCACAAAACGAAAGTCTGCACAAAATGTCGAAATTTCGATTTATGAAGTTTTGTCCATAAACTTTCGAAAAAACATCATCTGGTATATAATCTATTATGAATGAATATATTTAGGAGGGAGCATGATAATTTTCGACAATGTAAGCAAGAAATATGGCGGAAATATCGGTCTGACAAGAGCATCTGTTCATATCAAAAAGGGCGATTTCGTATTCCTGGTTGGTCCAAGCGGGGCAGGCAAAACAACCTTTATCAGACTGATCCTCAAAGAGATTGATGCAGATTCCGGAAGCATTACTGTTGCCGGAAAGGATATAACAAGACTTTCGAGGCGTGAGATTCCAGAGCTTAGACAGAAGATAGGAATGGTATTTCAGGACTTCAGATTGCTTGACAAGAAGACTGTGTTCGAGAACGTTGCTTTTGCAATGGAGGTTGTGCACAAGTCAAGAAAGCAGATTAAACAGAGGGTGCCGCATGTGCTTGAGCTTGTAGGAATAGCTGACAAGGCAGACAGATATCCTCATGAGCTTAGTGCGGGTGAGCAGCAGAGAGTCGGAATTGCAAGGGCCATTGTGAACCAGCCTAGAGTTCTGATTGCGGACGAGCCGACAGGCAACCTCGATCCAAAGACTGCGATGGAGATAATGAATATCCTTGAGAAGATCAATGTTCGAGGAACAACAATTCTCATGGTTACACATGCGAAGGACATCGTAGACAGAATGAACAAGAGAGTTGTTACAATAGAGGGAGGAAGAATCGTCAGAGACGAGCAGGGATCTTACGGATTTATGGATGACTTTGACTACGATTCAGATGAGGAGGTCGACAGATATGTTTTCTAGAGCAGGCTATGCGCTGAAGCAGACTTTCTCACAGATCTGGCGTAACAAGAGCATGTATCTCGTATCGGTTCTCGCAATCACAGCAATGATGCTGATACTTGGTATTTTCTTTATCTCTTTTGTTAATGTGGACATGTTCACAACAACTCTGAACAAGGATTATAACGTAATTCAGGTATATCTTGATGAGAATAACGATGGTGCCGAGGACAAGGCTGTTGAAGAGGCTATTCTGGCACTAGATGGCGTTGACAAGGCGATATATGAGTCAAAAGCTGATGCTCTTGTCAAGCTGAAGCAGAGATGGGGAGATAACGCATATCTGCTTGACAATCTACAGGATAATCCCCTTCCTAACTCATACCTTGTGTATGTTGAGGACAAGGATGCTGCAGATTATGTTGCGGAAGCCGTAACAGAGATTCCGGGTGTTGATGATGTAACATATTACCGGGACACAATAGAGAAACTGAGCAAGATAACGAGGTTCGTCGAAACTGCCTCGATGATAGCGATGATATTCCTGATAGTGGTGTCAGTAATCATTGTTGCCAATACCATTAAGCTGACTGTGCACAACAGAGCTCAGGAGATTGGAATCATGAAGTATCTTGGAGCGACCGACTGGTTCGTAAGAGCTCCGTTCATTCTTGGAGGTATCGTAATCGGACTCGTAAGCTCTCTGATATCCACAGGGGCAATCTATGTAATATATTCCAAGATAATCGGGCTCATACAGGCGGACGTAATAAGGATGCTTTCTGTTGAGCTTGTACCGGCGGACTATCTGGTATTTAACCTTCTTATTATGTGCGCGGCTCTTGGTGTGGGTATAGGAACCTGCGGAAGTATTATTTCTATTAGAAGATTTCTTGCTAAGTAGTTAAGGAGATATTGATGAAGAAGAGGAACGTTTTTCTTACAGTACTAATGATTACAGTGCTGGTATTCTCCTCGGTTGCCGGCTCTTATGCTGCAGCGACTGAAGCTTCAAAGCGTAAGGAAGCGGCTGAGGCTACGCAGAAGGCTGAGGCGGCTGCAAAGAAGGCTGAGGAAGAGACTCAGAAGGCTGAGGCTCTTGAGGAGAAGTTCTATGAGCTTGAGAAGGAAGTAAAGGAGCAGAAGGAGAAGGTTAAGAAGACCGAGACAAAGATTGCAAAGAAAGAAAAGGAAATAAACAATCAGACCGAGGCTCTTAACGACAGACTTACTGCCATGTACAAGACAGGAAGCATAGGTTTCATTGATGTCATCCTGAACTCTGAGGGAATAGAGGACCTTCTGTCCAACATGGGAATGGTATCAATGATACTAAAGAGCGACCAGGAGCTTCTTGCCGACCTTGAGGAGGATCTCGCGGAGGTTGAGGAGCTTAAGGCAAAACAGGTAAGCCAGAAGAATACCCTGGAGTCTAAGCAGGCTGAGGTTGAGGAGACAAGAAAGGCATGCATTGCAGCCGCAAAGAAATACGAGGCTAAGGAGGAAGAGCTTCGTGCAGAGGCTGACAAGCTGGCCAAGGAGGCTGATAAGCTTGCCAGGGAGGCTGAACAGAGCGGAAGCTTCGTTCCAACACCTGGAGGACAGTATGCATGGCCTACAGATGCCAACTATTACTTCACATCATGGTATGGATGGAGACTTCATCCGATATTCCAGGTACAGAAGTATCACAGCGGATACGACATCTGTCTTTATGGAGGAAGCTACGGCAAGCCTCTCTATGCGGTCGGAGACGGCGTGGTTACAATGTCCTCGACATATGGAGGTTACGGTAACTGCCTGATGATATCAATTGGTAACGGATATACCACACTTTACGGACACCTGAGCAGCTTCGCTGTAAGCGCAGGACAGACCGTAAAGAAGGGCCAGGTTGTAGGCTACATCGGAAGCACAGGCTGGTCAACAGGTCCGCATCTTCACTTCTCTCTGCTTAAGAACGGAGATCTTGTGGACCCAATGATTCTCTACTAAAGAGAAGCGATTATTCTAACATGGAGGAAATCGGATATTTGATGAATAAAGGAATTGCTAAGGTTATTACAAGTAAGATTCCTGATGCACTTCGTCGAATTCTGGAAAGCAGAGGAATAGGAGAGGAAAGCTACGAGGAGTTTTTCTCTCCTGTGCCTTCTTTGACACATGATCCATTCCTTCTTGCTAACATGCGAGAGGGAGTGGATTCTTTGCTTAAAGCGGTAGACAGTGGCAAAAGAATCGTAGTATACGGCGACTATGATGTAGACGGAATAACGTCAACAACTCTCATGATGAAGGTATTGAGAGAGCTGACGGATAATGTAACATATTATATTCCCTCACGATTTGACGAGGGATATGGACTTCATAAGGAATCGATTGACAGAATAATTGATGACGGAGCTGAATTCCTTCTGACTGTCGACTGTGGAACTGTATCTAAGGAAGAGACTCAGTACGCAAGATCAAAAGGTCTTGAGACACTTATTACGGATCATCACAGCTTATCTGAGGTAAGGGCTGATGGACTGATTATCAACCCGAAGCTCCCGGAGGACGAGTATCCCTTCAAGGGCCTTGCTGGTGTCGGCGTTGCATATAAGCTGGCGCTTGCAATTAACAGAGAAAGAAATATCAGCAAGTCTGTAATGGCAGAGCTTCTTGAGCTGGCGACAGTAGGCACCATCGCTGATATCATGCCATTAATCGATGAGAACAGAACACTCGTCAAGTTCGGTCTGAGATTCATGCATCTTGGCTGCCATAACAAGGGACTTAGGAGACTCATTGATGTCTCCGGGCTCGATTACAAAACAATTAAAGCAACAGACATTTCTTTCGGAATAGCTTCGAGAATAAATGCAAGCGGAAGAATGGGCGAGGCTGCACTGGGAGTAAGACTGCTGCTTGCTGACCGGGATGAGGAGATCGAAGAGTGCTGCAGACAGCTCGTGGAGGCCAATTCAGAAAGAAGAAGACTGCAGGATGAGGCCTTTGAAATGGGACTGGATTCGCTTTCAGCTGAGCTTGAGTTCGGAGACTTCCCGATAATTGAGCTTGACGATGCCCATGAGGGAGTTGTCGGAATTGTTGCAGGAAAGCTTAGAGAGAGGGTCAACAGGCCTGTCATCATTATTACGAAGAATCAGGAGAACTGTAAGGGAACCGGAAGATCCATACCGGGGATCAATCTCTTCGAGCTTCTTGACAGATATAGAGACAGCTTCATTTCCTTCGGCGGTCATAGTGCGGCGTGCGGCTTCACTATCGAAGAATC
>CAMFZN010000086.1 GCA_946006945.1 uncultured Clostridia bacterium
ATAGTCTGACACTGTGTCTCCCTTCTCTACCTTGCCAAGTCTGTTAATAACACCCGTATTGAGAAGTGCAGCCTCAAGGAATGTTGTCTTGCCGCTCTTGCCGTGTCCAAGCAGAGCTACGTTTCTGATTTTATCACTTGCAAAGCCTTTCATTAATAAAATCCTCCTGTGGTTTGATATTGTATATTAATTCTATTAATATCCTTTAGTTAATCGCGGACTCCCGATATGTCCGCGGGCCCATCAGTGTAATGTGATGCAGCCTGTCCGTAATGCTTCCTATCTAGAATTCGGCATTGCCGGGTGTTCTTGGGAACATCTGTACGTCTCTTATGTTGCTCATGCCTGTCATGTACATGAGAATTCTGTCGAAGCCGAGTCCGTAGCCTGCGTGCTTAACACCGCCGTACTTGCGAAGGTCGAGATACCAGTCATAGTTCTCCTCGCAGAGACCCATCTCTCTGATTCTCTCAACGAGAACATCGTATCTCTCCTCTCTCTGGCTTCCTCCTATAATCTCACCTACACCCGGAACGAGCATATCCATTGCCGCAACAGTCTTGTTGTCATCGTTGACTCTCATGTAGAACGCCTTGCAGCACTTAGGATAGTCTGTTACGAATACCGGCTTCTTGAATACTTCCTCGGTGATGTATCTCTCATGCTCGGTCTGAAGCTCAAGGCCCCACTCTACCGGATACTCGAACTTCTTGCCCGATTTCTGAAGAATCTCAACCGCCTCAGTGTATGTGATTCGTGCAAAATCATTGCTTACTATGTTATCAAGTCTCTCGAGAAGGCCCTTATCTACGAAGCTGTTGAAGAACTCC
This sequence comes from uncultured Clostridia bacterium, assembly GCA_946006945.1. Lineage (GTDB taxonomy): Bacteria > Bacillota > Clostridia > Peptostreptococcales > Anaerovoracaceae > Crickella. The sequence goes on from CAMFZN010000086.1 coordinate 831, forward strand.
ATCTCCTCAGGGCAGTTCTCAAGAACGTCGTTGATAATGTACTTGATCATGTCCTCTGCAACATCCATGTCCTTCTCAAGATCGCAGAATGCCATCTCAGGCTCGATCATCCAGAACTCTGACGCATGTCTTGCAGTGTTTGAATTCTCAGCTCTGAAGGTTGGTCCGAAGGTATAAACATTTCTGAACGCAAGAGCCATGATCTCAGCCTCGAGCTGTCCTGATACTGTCAGGTTAGCCTTCTTGCCGAAGAAGTCCTTGCTGTAGTCGATGCTTCCATCCTCAAGTCTTGGAAGGTTGTCGAGGTCAAGAGTTGTAACCTGGAACATCTCTCCTGCACCCTCACAGTCACTGCATGTAATCTCAGGTGAGTGTGAGTAGATGAAGCCTCTCTCCTGGAAGAACTTGTGGATTGCATATCCGGCAACGCTTCTTACTCTGAATACAGCTGAGAAGGTGTTGCTCCTTGGTCTCAGGTGAGCAATCTCTCTCATGAATTCCATTGTATGTCTCTTCTTCTGGAGCGGATAATCAGAGTCTGAATCAGCCTCCAGGATAATCTCATCCGCCTTGATCTCGAAAGGCTGCTTCGCGTCAGGTGTAAGCTCAAGCACACCCTTAACGCACACACCGGCAGAAAGTCTAAGCTTAGCTGCCTCATCGAAGTTCGCAAGCTTCGATGCCTCGTATACGACCTGTACAGGCTTGAAGAAGGTTCCGTCGTTAATCGAAAGGAATCCGAACTGGTTGGAGGCTCTGTTGCCTCTTACCCATCCTCTTACAACAAGCTCCTTGCCTGCGTAGCTCTCCGTATCTCTGTAAAGCTTCTTAATCTCGATATCTTTCATTGTTCTTTTTCCTTCTTATTTATTATATGTATCAGACTGATTATATCATTTATCATGCTTCTTATGCCACTCTTTTATTGCCTCATAACGCTCGGCAAACCTTGGCTCAAGCCCCTGTCTTCCGGGCTTGTAGTACTCTCTGCCAACCAGATTGTCAGGCAGGCACTGCATGGATGCGATCTTGTCCTCAGTATCGTGAGCATAGATGTACCCGTCGCCGTATCCGAGGTCCTTCATGAGACCCGTTGGAGCATTTCTGATATGCATCGGAACGGGCTCTGCAAGCTCCTTGACCGCATCATCCCTTGCAGCGAAATACGCTGTCTCCATTGCATTGGACTTTGGCGCAAGCGCGAGGTAGGTTACCGCCTCTGTAAGATGCACTGAGCACTCCGGCATTCCTATGAGATTGACCGCATGGAAGGCAGCGACGCATATCTCAAGCGCCCTCGGATCTGCAAGACCTATGTCCTCGGCTGCCATTCTCGTTACTCTTCTCGCTACATACTTAGGGTCCTCTCCGGCCTCAAGCATCCTTGCAAGCCAGTAGATTGCAGCATTGACATCCGAGTTTCTCACCGACTTGTGAAGTGCCGATATGAGATTGTAGTGCTCCTCTCCACCCTTGTCATAGAGCAGAGATTTCTTGGAGGTGCACTGCTCGACTATGTCCTCGGTTACCTCGATGACCTCGGTTCCGTCCTCATCGGTTCTTGTATCGCCGTTAAGTATTACCATCTCCAGGATTGAAAGAGCGCTTCTCGCATCGCCGTTAGAGAAGCCGGCAACAACGTTAATCAGCTCGTCCGGCATTACCACCTTCTGATCCCCGAAGCCTCGAGGGTCGCTTATCGCCCTCTTAAGAAGTCCGGCGATGTCCTCCTTGGTAAGCTGCTGCAGCACAAAAACACGGCACCTCGAAAGAAGCGCGCCGTTGACCTCGAATGACGGATTCTCCGTAGTTGCTCCGATAAGAACAATGCTTCCCTTCTCAACGAAAGGCAGGAAGGCGTCCTGCTGAGCCTTGTTGAACCTGTGAATCTCGTCGATGAACACGATGGTCCTTGATCCGATAGCACCCATTCTCTCAGCCTGCTGCATCACGTTCTTTATCTCCTTGATGCCGCTTGTCACTGCGCTGAAGGTTATAAACTGCGCGTTCGTGCGGGACGCTATGATCTGGGCGAGAGTTGTTTTGCCCACGCCCGGCGGACCCCAGAAAATCATCGAGCTTATCTTGTCACTCTCAATCATTCGGCGAAGCACCTTGCCCTCTCCTATGAGATGCTGCTGCCCTGCGAATTCATCAAGATCACGAGGCCTGAGCCTTGCAGCGAGAGGCTCCGTCGTCATATTCTCTTCTTCAAAAATACTCATCTGTTTCATACTCTGAATTATACCTTATGTCCCCTGCTCTTTCTACAGCGACAATGACAAATGGCGGAGAGAAAGCGCCCCTAAACAGCCTCGAGACGACATCAAATATTTTCAGTAGCATTAACCTGCTCACTTTGCTACACTGTCATTATAAAGTCACCACTTTGAAATATTGGATTGGGAGTACGTATCATGAAAATAGGAATAATAGGACTTGGAAGCATGTCCTCTGCGATTGCCAAGGGACTTATCGCGCACGGAGGTATTGCTCCCGAGAACATTACAGCATCGGCAAGAAACAGAGCACGTCTTGAGTCAAAGTGCAGCGAGCTTGGGATCAAAGCAGGCACATCTGCCGAGGCTGCCGAGTCTTCGGACATCGTAATCATAGGAGTAATTCCGGGCCAGGTTGAGGCAGTAGCCAGAGAAATCGGACACCTCCTCCCGGACAAAATCACAGTATCAATAGCATACGGCGTCTCGCACGAACGCTATATGGAGATTTTGCCCGAGGGCTGCAATGTAATCTGCACAGTTCCGAACACACCAGTCGAAGTCGGAAAGGGCGTATTCGTGTGCTCAAACGACCACTCTCTTACTAAAGAGCAGTTTGATGTATTCAAGGATGTTTTCGGAAGAATATCACTTGTGGAGCTTCTTTCTCCGGAGCTTCTTGACCTCGGCGGAATAGTTGCGGGAAGCACTCCTGCATTCATGGACATGGTTATCGAGGCCCTTTCGGATGCTGCGGTTCTTCACGGAATGCCAAGGGATACCTCATACAGACTTGTGGAGAAGATGATGGAAGGCACTGCAGCTTATGCGATGGAGTCAGGCACTCACCCTGCAGCTCTTAAAGACGGTGTATGCTCTCCCGGAGGAGCCACAATCAAGGGCGTGGCATCGCTTGAGGAAAGCGGCATGAGAGGAGCTTTCATTAAAGCGATAGCTGCCATAATGAAATAGCAATGCAGCCCCAAAAAATTGTTTTGCGTCATACTGCATCAAGAGCCGGTCAGCTTTCGACCGGCTCTTGTATAGTATTCTTAAAGTATTACAGGTTAGGATTGAAGATATCAATCTTCTCTATTCTGTCGAATGCCTCCTTGAAGGTGTCAACATCTACTGTGCACGCAATTCTGAGGAAGCCCTCTCCGCAGTCTCCAAAAGCAACGCCCGGAAGCATTAGAACGTGTGCCTCATTCAGAATCAGCTGCTGAGCCTCAACAGATGTAAGACCTGTCCCCTTAATATTAACCCATAGGTAGAAGCTTCCCTTAGGCGGATAGAGAACATGCATGTTTCGAAGAGCGTTAACTCTGTCAGCTGCGTAGAACATTCTCTTTCTGAACTCTGCTACAACAGGAGGAACTATCTCGTCCATGTGTCTTAGAGCATAGATTGCAGCTCTCTGTGAGATTGAAGGTGCTGTAAAGAACACGCCCTGTGAGATGCTGAGAAGCGTTCTTATCATGTAGTCAGGAGCTATGATATTGCCAAGTCTCCAGCCGCACATTAT
>CAMFZN010000087.1 GCA_946006945.1 uncultured Clostridia bacterium
TCCATAGATAGTGCTTATATACCTTTTTACACCTATTTGATGCTGGTTGTCAATAATAAGTATTTTTAAGATTATCTTGGTAAGAACAGGATAGTGTTGTATAATGTATTGATATTCATAACTGAGTGAGGAGGATACTATGCAGATAATTATTCCGGTAATTCTGCTTTGCGCATTCATTACAATTTTCATTACGAACAACAAGCAGAAGAAGAAGGCTGATAATGATACAGAGACTCAGATTCCAGATGATCCTAAGGTAGTGTTCGCTTACCTTGCATACAAGAGAGGCGAGATAAACAAGGATGATCTCGAGAAGATAAAGGCAGAGTCGGAAGAGAGGAAGAGAAAGGAAGCAGAGGTTACCAAGGCTAGTGATATCAAGAAGCTTAACTGATGCAAAACAGCGGTGCAGGAAGAATTCTACTATTGCACCAATTCTGCGCAATAACTGCGGTGCTTGCATATTCCTGATTTTGCCCGCGTGAAGGAAGAAATAATAATACCCCGCATTCACACAAGTGAAGCGGGGTATTTTGGTGCGCTGGATTGTGAGATTACTTCGCGATGTATCTTGACTCGATGTAGTATCTCTTCTCGTTTGCTTCTCCCATTGAGAATGTCTTTCTTGGGAGTGCTCCGTCTGCCTGAACTGCAGGGAAGAGCATGAACTTGTCCATTGCAGGGAGAAGGAAGCCTGCGTTGCCATCCTGTGCTGAAAGGTTCTCAACTACCTTGAGGCCGTGGATGTAATCGATGTCGCAAGTCTTTCTTTCCTTCACCATGATGTCGAGAGCGTTCTGGAGTGCTCCAACCTCAAGCTTGTTAGCAGGGTCCTCAACTACAACGATGCCCTTCTTACCGCCTGCCATGTAAGGAATTGTGAATGCTCCCTCAGGAACCTCAGCACCCTCCTCAGCGAGGTATGCCTTGCCGTTCTGCTCGTTAAGAAGCTCGAGAGCCTCATTTACGATATCCATTCCGCTCTGTCCGTTCTTTGCGAAGAGAACTCTGTGGATAGGCTCGAATACGATACCGCTGTCGTGGATGTTCTCGATCTCGCAGAGTGCGTATCTTGCAGGGTGAGTCTCAGCCTCCTCAGGAGTGAGAGTCTTCTTGATGTTCTCCCAGTTGGTCTTAGCTGTTGCAAGTGAGTGGTTGCCGTCTCCCATTGCCTGGAAGATTACGTTGCCCTCGCCGTACTTCTCTACAGCCTTGTCGAAGAGAACTGAAAGTGCCTCCTTAGCGCCCTCAAGATCCTTCTCCTCGATGAATGAGCCGGTGATGTGGCCGCCGTCGAGCATGAGGTCTGTGTCATAAATGAGTGTCTGTGGAGCATCAACGAGAGGCTCGATTACAGTCTTCTCAGGATCGTCGATAAGAATGAGAATATGTGGCATCTCGATTGGAGCGCCTTCTCTGATTCTGAGACGAGGTGGAATTCTCTCAATAACTGTGCCCTCTGTAGCACGTGTAAGTGATGTTGAGCCAACGCTGAAGTCGTATGCCTCGAGGTCAGTTGCGATTACGAGACCGATTCTAGGTCTTCCCTCTGCAACTCTCTTAACGAGCATGCATCCAGGAGCGAGCTTTCTGAGAGTTCCGTCCTCCATGTACTTGTTCATTGTTGCGTTGATAGCCTCAATCTTCTCAGCCTCGCCCGGCTTGTCAAGGAAAATCTCAGGGAGCATAAGTCTGAGTGTTGAAGGTGCATCTCCTACAATCTCCTCAACCTTCTCCCAGTATTCAGGCTCTGATGTGAACTGGTCACATGCCACTACTGCCCACTTGCTATAATCAGTACCCTCTGCAGGAACCATGATCTCAGGAATATGGAAACCGAAGGTTGACCAATCGTATTTTGCCATAGTAAGTTATCCTCCTTATAATGTTTACTTTCCTTATTATCCTTTATTCGACCGATTATTTCAAGGGTAGTTTGTTGTATAAGAGATTTTAGTATGTTAAAATATCAACAAAGGCGTATAGGGCCTTTGGTATGTACTAATGATTTAATTGGAGGCAAGAAACATGATCGCAAAAAGCATGAAGCCCTTCCTCGCAGGCAGCTCAGTAATCAGAGCAATGTTCGAGGAAGGAAAGAAGATGGCTAAGGTTTATGGTCCTGAGAACGTATATGACTTCTCAGTAGGTAACCCGGGACTTAATCCGCCACAGGAAGTTTTTGATGCAATCGACTATATCAACCACGAGATGGATCCTCATGAGGTACACTCATATCCATCAAACGCCGGTTATGAATCAACAAGAAAGGCTGTAGCTGATGATCTTAACGAGAGATTCGGAAGCAACTTTACCGCTGACAACATCATCATGACAGTTGGTGCCGGTTCAGCTATCAACATTCTCATGAAGACAATCTTCGACCCAGGCGACAAGCAGATCGTTTTCGCACCATACTTTGTAGAGTATGCTAACTGGGCAAGCAACTACGGCGCAGAGACAATCGTTGTTCCTGCAAGCCCTGAGACTGACTTCCAGCCTTCAGTAGAGGGACTTAAGGCAGCTCTTTGCCCTGAGGTTAAGGTAGTAATCATCAACAACCCTAACAACCCAACAGGAACAATCTACTCAGCTGAGACAATCAAGGCTATTGCAGATGTTCTCAAGGAGGCAGAGAAGGAGTACGGACACCCAATCTACATCATCGCTGATGAGCCATACAGAGAGCTCGTATACACTGACGATGTAGTTCCATTCATTCCTGACTTCTATGACAACACTCTCATCGCTTACTCATGGTCGAAGTCACTCTCAATGCCTGGAGACAGAATCGGATATGTTGCTATCCCACCTGCATCAGATGAGGCTGACGAGTTCTTCGCAGCTGCAGTAGTAGCTAACAGAGTATGTGGAGATACTAACGCTCCAACAATCATGCAGCTCATCGTTGAGAGATGTATCAAGGCTAGATCAGATCTTGATTACTACAAGAGAAATGCTGCTGACCTCTACAGAATCGTAACTGAGGCAGGCTTCGAGGCACTTTATCCAAAGGGAGCATTCTACCTCTGGGTTAAGTCACCTGTTGCTGACGAGAACGAGTTTGTTCAGGCTGCTAAGGATGAGAGAATTCTCATGGTACCTGGAAGCGCATTCAAGTGCCCAGGATACATCAGACTTTCATTCTGCATCGCTAACGAGACAATTCTCAGATCAGAGGAGTCATTCAAGAACCTCGGAAAGAAGTATTTCGGCTAATCTGAATTAAAATTCCATGAAGGGACCATCTGAGAGGATGGTCCCTTTTGTCAAGAAAGAGGAGAAATCATACCATGAAGATTCTTGTTTTTAATTTCGGTTCGACATCATCAAAGATTGCAGTATACGAGGACCACGATGAGGTGTTCTCAAAGACAATCAATCATGATCAGGAATTCCTTGCAACTCACAGAATCCCAATTGAGCAGTTCGATGTCAGAGAGGCAGATATCCTGAAGGCTCTTGAGGACAACAATCTGTCACTTAAGGATTTCGATGCAGTATGTTCAAGAGCAGGTCTTATAAGACCTGTAGCGTCTGGAACCTACTATATCAATGAGCAGTGCGTTGCAGATGCCAAGGATATGAATTACGGCGGAATGCAGCCTCACGGACTTGCACTCCTTATAGCTAACGATATTTCCAAGGAGTATGGAATACCTGCTTTCTTCTGCGACCCTGTATCAACAGATGAGATGTCGGAGGTAGCAAAGATTACAGGCTATGCTCCTATTAAGAGAACCTCAAGATTCCATGCTCTTAACCACAAGGCTATCGCTAGAAAGTGCGCTGCTGATATCGGAAAGCCATACGAAGAGCTTAACCTTATCGGAGTTCACCTCGGAGGGGGAACGTCGATTGCAGCTCATGCTCACGGAAGATGTATCGACATCACAGACTGCAGCGTTGACGGCCCAATGTCAATGGACAGACCCGGAGGCCTTCCAATCGATGAGGTGATCAACATGTGCTATTCAGGAGAGTATGAGAAGGCTGAGCTTAAGAGACTCTTCAAGCAGGATGCGGGAATGTTCTCTCATACAGGTACAAAGGACATGAGAGAGATTAAGGCAAGAATGGCCGAGGGAGACAAGGCCTGCGAGATGGCCTTCAAGGCATTCTGCTATCAGCATGCTAAGTACATCGGCGCAATGGCAGCAGTTCTGAAGTTCAAGGTGGATGGAATCTTCCTTACAGGAGGAATTGCACACGGCCCTGAGGTAGTGGACGAAATCTCACAGTACGTTGAGGGTATTGCTCCAATCTATGTATACGCAGGAGAGAATGAGATGCAGTCACTCGCAGAGGGTGCACTTAGAGTACTAAAGGGCGAGGCAGAGGCCCTGGAGTACAAGGCTTAACTTTTTCTAATTAAATAGCAACAAAAGAAACCGGTGGCAATTCTTAAAGAATTCTTAAAGAATCGCCACCGGTTTCTGC
>CAMFZN010000088.1 GCA_946006945.1 uncultured Clostridia bacterium
TTGATCTTGGTGCGAAGCATTGAGCCGACGCCGTTAGGGTCGAGGCAGGTGTGAAGTCTGTTGGCACAGATTGCAACCTGTCCCTTGGCAACAAGATCTCTTATCTCCTCCTCGGTTCTGTACTCTTTTGCGGCAACTGCCTTCATCTCAGGGGTAATGATGCCTTTTCTTGCAGCATCCATCTGGGTTGTATAATTTCTCATATGTATTAAGTCCTTTCAGTTATATGTCAATACTCTGCTTAGATGGCAGTTACTTCTGCCTGCAAAGTCCGAGCTCGCAGGCTCTTTGCTTCAGCTCTCGCGCAGCTTCTCTCGGATCATCAGCCTTCATGATTGCGGATACTACGCAGATTCCCGCAATAGGAACGCCCTCGAGAACATCAATGTTATCTTTATTCAGTCCTCCGATTGCATTGGCCGGAATCGGCACTGCCTCGCATATGTCGCGAAGAGTGTCTACAGAGGTAAGAACCGTCTTCACCTTGGTTGTCGTTGGATAGATTGCTCCTACCCCAAGGTAATCTGCGCCCTGGGAGTATGCGTCAAGCGCCCATGGGACTGTTTTGGCCGTTGCACCGACAATCTTGTCCTCTCCCATTAGCCTTCTTGCCGTCTGAACCGGCATGTCGCTTGCTCCGACGTGAACACCCTCTGCATCTACTGCAAGAGCAACATCCACGCGGTCATCGATAATCAGAGGCACGTTGTATTGTTTTGCAATACTGTGCACCTTCTCCGCAAGCTCGATGTATTCTCTTGTGCTCCTCTCCTTCTCTCGAAGCTGAAGAAGAGTTGCGCCTCCCTTAAGAGCCTCCTCGACACGGAAGAGGAACTCCTTCTCGTCGCAGAAGGTGCTGTCGGTTATAAAATATAAGCTTGGATCGAAATTCTTCATTGTTCTGCCTCACACATATAGATAATCGTTCAGGACCGGCTGCAGGCCTTCGTCTGTGATATCCTTGTACATTTTGTCAAGACTTCTGTTGTCGTCTATCTCGAACTGCTCATCACCCTCGGGCTCGCCTGATTCCTTGCCTGTGTACTTGCTCTCATGGTCGCCGATTCCGGTCGATACACCGGCTGAAACCTTAGTCGCTGCAATCTTTACTATGCCGTTACGAAACTCAGCGCTCTCACGCGAAGAGACTGTGATTCCTACCCAGGGCAGGAATATCCTGTATGCACACAGCACCTGACATAGCTGTCTTTCGTGGACATCGAGCGGATTAATCTTATCATTGTTTATGATAGGTCTGAGTCTTGGACATGAAAGTGCCATCTCTGCGTGAGGGTACTTCCTCTGCAGAAAGTAAACGTGAAGTGCGCTTGCAAGAGCGTCCTTCCTGAAATCCGACAGTCCCAGAAGCGCCGAGAAGGATACGCCTCTCATGCCTCCTCTAAGAGCTCTCTCTTGAGCATCGAAGCGGTACGGCCATACACGCTTGTGACCGAGAAGGTGAAGTGTCTCATACTTGTCTGCGTCGTAGGTCTCCTGGAATACGGTTACATAGTCGGCGCCGCACTCGTGAAGATATCTGTACTCATCAGTGTTGACGGGATATATCTCCAGTCCTACCATTCTGAAATATTTGCGGGCGAGCTTGCAGGCTTCTCCGATATACTCGACGTTGCTCTGCCCTCTGCTCTCACCTGTGAGAATCAGGATCTCCTCCATTCCGCTGTCTGCGATGACCTTCATCTCCTTCTCAATCTGTTCCATGCTGAGCTTCATTCGCTTAATGTCGTTGTAGCAGTTGAAGCCGCAGTATACGCAGTAGTTCTCGCAGTAGTTGGCTATGTAAAGCGGAGTGAAAAGATATACTGTGTTGCCGAAATGCTTGCTTGTCTCAAATCTCGCCTTCTCTGCCATCGCCTCAAGAAACGGCTCTGCCGCCGGCGAAAGAAGCGCCTTGAAGTCCTCGATGCTGCAGGTATCGTGCTCGAGCGCAGCTCTCACATCGGCCGCAGTGTATACGGAATAATCGTATGAGTTCATGTGAGACATAACCTTCTCACGAACGACTGACTCTATGATCTCCATGCCCGGAAGATACTCCATGTGGTTCTTTCTTGAGGACGGATCGGTCTCGAGAAGATGCTTTTTGGCCAGAGCTTCCTTAGAAAGCCTTTCTGAGTCTACATAGAAACTGTTCTCCATATCGCTCACCTAGTCCCTTAAGAATCCTGTAAGCGGATCTGATGCAGCAGCTCCCCTTGTCAGAACTCTGCCTACGCCTGAAAGATATGCCTTTCTGCCTGCCTCGATTGCCTGTCTGAAGGCTGATGCCATAAGCGGAAGGTCGCCTGCTGTTGCAAGTGCGGTGTTTGCCATAATCGCAGCAGCTCCCATCTCCATTGCCTCGCATGCCTGTGAAGGTCTTCCGATTCCTGCGTCAACTATGATAGGAAGATCTATCTCATCTATGAGAATCTGGATGAACTCCTTGGTCGCAAGTCCCTTGTTAGAGCCTATCGGAGAAGCAAGCGGCATTACGGATGCTGCGCCTGCGTTCACAAGATCACGTGCAGCGTTAAGGTCCGGATACATGTAAGGCATTACGATGAAGCCTTCATTGGCCAGAATCTCGGTTGCTTTAATTGTCTCCTGGTTGTCAGGGAGAAGATACTTGGAATCACGCATGATTTCGATTTTAACGAAGTTACCGCAGCCAAGCTCACGGGCAAGCCTTGCAATTCGAACAGCCTCCTCCGCATTTCTCGCGCCGCTTGTATTGGGAAGAAGTGTGATTCCCTCCGGGATGTAGTCAAGGATGCTTTCCTGATCCTTGGTATTGGCGCGGCGAACTGCAAGGGTGATTATCTCTGCCCCTGCATCCTTTACAGCCGCCTCTATCAGTTTCATTGAGTATTTGCCGGAGCCAAGAATAAAGCGTGAGCTGAATTCATGACCTCCGATTATAAGCTTGTCATTATCCATTTACTTAAACCTCTTTTCTGTTTACTATACTTTTGCGCGCCGGTTATATATTCGGTTATATATTCGCATCGGCATCCTTACGCAGCTTCCATTCCGGCAAGAATGCGAAGCACCATATGCGCCTGATGAGCGGCGCACACCATGACTCTGCTCGCATACAGAGTGCCCTCATCTAATACGTCGCTTAAGCCGTCGCCCGTAAGATAGAACCTGCTTGTGATTCTTCTGGTTTTTATTTCATTTGCACTGCCGATGCCTGCCATGCCGGATGCCGCCACAAGATATCTGTCCGGCAGCTTCTCAAGCACGAGGTTCGTAAGCATCGCCTTCGCCTCCGCTCTGTCAAAGGCCTCACAGATAATGTCCGCCTCGCAAAGAAGCTCTGCCGCATTCTCCTCGGTCACACGGACCGCATGCAGCTCGACCTCAATATACGGCGCAATCTCCCTGAGATTCTGACCCAGCGCCTCTGTCTTATTCATTCCAATCTGGCTTGCCTTATACTGCTGGCGGTTAATATTGGTGATATCCACCTGATCATAATCGATCAGTATCAGCTTCCCGACGCCTGCCCTCGCAAGCGCCAGAGCAATGTTAGACCCAAGGCCGCCAAGCCCGCAGATTGCAACACATGCCGACTTGAAGCGCTTCTGCCTCTCCTCGCCGTGCCTCTCGGCCAGTGCTCTGTCCCATTCCTGTTCTGACGGTATCACCTTAGCCACCTCCTACGAAGCTTACGACCTCTACGCTGTCGCCCTCTTCGAGCACGACCTCCCCATACATGGACCTCGGCACGATCTCGCCGTTACGCTCTACAGCGATTCTTTGCGGATTGAAGCTTGTGGTCGCAAGGTATTCGGAAAGAGTCATTCCGGCAGCGGAAGTCTCCTCGCCATTAATCTTTACCATATGCAATTCCTCCTGAAACAAGTTCTGAATAGGGAGCCCGATAGCCCCAAAGAGCTAAAAGAGCAAGCAAAAATTTTGCGCCGCTATTTTGCGTCAGTTCAAGGCGCTGAGTCGCCTTGGAGAGGAGCGCAGTACCCTAAGTACGTGAGCAACGCAGAAATGACGTATAAGAGCAAGCAAAAATTTTGCGCCGCTATTTTGGTGCTAGCTCAAGGCGTCAAGCTGCCGAGGAGCGGAGCGTACCCGTAGTACGTGAGCACCGCAGGACAGCGAAGACAACGCAGAGATAGCCCAAAAGAGCAAGCAAAAAAGGTGTTACCGATTTGGTAACACCTTACTCCATACTGCTATGTTATTCCCGACATCCATATCAGGCATCCCTACGTTGGCATTATCCAAATCAGGTTCTAGGTCGAAGGTT
>CAMFZN010000089.1 GCA_946006945.1 uncultured Clostridia bacterium
CCTCTCACTATTGAAGCCAAACGCGTAAATCGTCATACTCAACCTCTCACTATTGCAGTCAAATGCGCACATCGTCATGCTCGACTGCTCTCACTTACACCCGCATCGAAGTATCGAATCATCATATGCATTTTGCACATCCCATCTTTTGCTTTAGTATTCAGTTTGAGTAATTGACAGCAGCCTCTTTTGTTCTTTTTTTAGTGCAAATCTGAGCAGGGTGAAAGCTTTGTGTTCTTTCATTTAGAAATTGCACTGTATTATGCTTGCGATTTTTTGCCCGAAAATCAGCCGTCTTTTTGTCTTGTGACGTCTCTATGGTTAAGTATATTATGTCAGCAAAGGAGGGTTTAGGACTTGAACATCATAAGAAAACTAACAGAAATAAGAGATCATCTTGAGAGGAATATTAGACGTAATACAGCCGAGCTTTCACGTCTTCCCAAGGGAAACCTGATTATATCCCGCAACAGAATCAAGCCGGGATTTAACTGGATGGTATCTCGGATTGATCCTGATACCGGAAGAACGACTCGGACTTATATTTCCAGAAATAATGTGCAGCTGGCAGCCGAGCTGTGTCTTAAGAAATTCCTGGATAATCAGATGAGATTAGACAAGAAGAATCTGAAAGCAATTGACGAATTCCTGTCTAAATTCGATAACCGTATGACATATTGCTTCACCGGTGCGTGCAAAAGTGAGTATAATCGTCTTCTTCGCAAGGCGAGATTCTCTATGAATTCCAGCATGCAGGATTATCTGGACAAAAAGTATCCCCTGCGAAGCACTTATAAGCCAGAAGCTTTGCGTGTTCAGACTCTTTGCGGAATAATGGTTCGCTCCAAATCGGAGGCTATCATAGCAGATCTTCTTTACAACTTGGGAATACCTTTCGTTTATGAACCAGTAATAATTGTAAATGGTAAGCGCCTTGCCCCTGATTTTATTATCATGGATCCAATAACAAAGAAAGAGTACTTGTGGGAACATTTCGGCATGCTGGACGATCCGCAATATGTATCTGATGCATACAACAAGCTGATATCATACAACGAAATCGGCTGGCGCCTTGGCATAAATCTTATGGTAACTTCTGAAGATGCTGAGAATAAATTTGTCGAACAGCACGCAAGAGATGCATTAAGTCAGGTGATAACAATTGTGGACGCGGCGTAACAGTTACTGTCATTAATTCATTCTCCGGTTCTGCAAGTGTTATATGGTCAAGACCGTCCCCGGATGTTACAATTACCCCATGGACAAAGACACTTTGATTATAGCAAGGATAAATGATCTTATCAGCCGGGTGCGGGACGGATACTACGCAGCAGCAACGGGATTTCTAGATACGCACGAGCAGGCTCTGGCAAGAAGGCTTACGGCATCTGCCGCCTCTGCAGGAGTCAGGATGTTTTTATATGGCGGATATGACGATGCAGAAAGGCGAATACTCGTGTGCGCACCTGAGTACTGGTATACAGAGGATTTCAGCGATTACCTGAGAATTCTCAGAGTCAGCACGAAGAAGGGTTCAAAGTCGCTGACTCACAGGGATTACCTCGGCTCCATTCTGGGACTGGGTATTGAAAGGACTCTGATTGGTGACATTCTGTGCAGAAAAGACGGAGCTGACATCCTCATTTCCGCAGATATTTCGGATTTTCTGATGACAGAATACACTCAGGCTGGCAGAGTCGAGCTGGCTCGGGAGATTACGACTGTTGATGAGATTATTCTGCCCGAGCAGCGAAGGGAGATAATCAGGGATACGGTATCATCGGTGAGGCTCGACAGTGTTGTCGCTTCGGCTTTTCGCGTGTCTAGGGCAAACGCGCAGGCGGCGTGCAGGAGCGGACTTGTGTCGATCGACCATGCAGAGGTCGCCAAGCCGGACGCAAGGGTTGAAGAAGGCTCGGTTCTGGTGATGAAAGGCAAGGGCAAGGCAATCCTTCGCGAGGTCGGGGGAGAGTCTAAGAAGGGCAGGCTGTGGATTGTAATCGAGCGATTTCTGTAGCGGGCAAAAGAGGGTACAGGTCCTTCCTTGATGAGCCGGTTGCTATCGAGGAGTTTTCTTCGAGCCTCAAAATGTGCTACAATGGCGAAGATGAGTAATGTACGAAACGGAGAATGACTGATGAAGGTTGAGAACAGATGTGTGTATGTGAGAGACAGAGCTCCTCAGGAAATAGATGAGCTTCGTGTTGCGGGAGGTCTGCTGATTCTGCTTAAGGACGGAAGCCCTGCAGATCACGGCATTATCAGGATGGCAACAGATGTGTACGGATGTCTGTCGTCGGATGATATAAGATACATTAGCATCGTTACAGAGGGTAAGGACTCCAGGGTTCTTACGATTATCTTCTGGGATGATGAGGATTACGAGGAGGCTCTTGGCCTTCTTAAGCACAGCTATAAGAGCGTGAATTTCTTTGAGCAGAACAACAAGATTAACAGTTATGCCGTTAGCATAAGTGAGAAGCAGCGCTCTGGGATAGATGTTACTATTTTTGACACGGTAGTGCCCGATGACATGGTCGAGTGTCCGTCCTGCGGAGCGCTTAACGACAGGGATCCATCGATGCCTTACTGCCTTGACTGCGGGGCTTTGCTCGAATTGTAACCTCGAATTGTAATAAAGAAAACAACGAATAATTCGTAATCGAAAAGACGGCTGTCGTATCCGCCGTCTTTTCTTATATAGTTTATTCGTTATACGCAGCATCGTGGTGCTCTATCCTCCGAGGTAAGCCTTCTTAACCTCCTCAGATGCTGCCAGCTCACTTCCTGTTCCGCTGAGCGAGATCTTTCCGGTCTCGATTACGTATGCCCTGTCAGCTACAGAAAGAGCCATCTGAGCATTCTGCTCAACGAGCAGAATTGTAGTGCCGTGCTTGTTCAGATTTACGATAATCTCGAAAATCTGATCTACCAGAATAGGCGCAAGTCCCATTGAAGGCTCATCTAGCATCAGGAGCTTAGGCTCGCTCATCAAGGCTCTTCCCATCGCAAGCATCTGCTGTTCACCGCCGGAAAGAGTGCCGGCAACCTGCTTCTGCCTCTCCTTAAGCCTTGGGAATTGCTCGAAGATATATTCGAGATTGTCAGCTATTCTGCTCTTATCGGATATGAAAGCTCCCATCTCGAGGTTTTCCCTTACTGTCATTCCCTGGAAGACTCTTCTTCCCTCAGGAACATGTGAGATGCCCTTGGACACAATCTTGTGCGCCGGAGTCTTCGCGATGCTCTCACCGAGGAACTCAATCTTTCCTGTCTTGCTTCGAAGGAGGCCGGATACGGTCTGGAGAGTTGTGCTTTTGCCCGCGCCGTTGGCACCGATGAGTGTAACGATCTCGCCCTCGTTTACATCGAACGAAATGCCCTTGATGGCATGAATCGCTCCGTAGAAAACGTTGATGTCTTCAACTGTCAGAAGTCTTCCCATCGCTATGCCTCCTTTCCTCTTGACTTGCCGAGGTAAGCCTCGATTACCTTTGGATCCGACTGAATCTGCTCAGGTGTTCCCTTCGCAATCGTACGGCCGTAGCTGAGTACGCAGATTCCCTCGCAGATATTCATTACAAGGCTCATGTCGTGCTCGATAAGCAGGATTGCAATCTTGAACTTGTCTCGAATCTCTCTGATGTAATTCATAAGCTCCGCTGTCTCTGACGGATTCATACCGGCTGCCGGCTCGTCGAGCAGGAGAAGCTTCGGTTTTGTTGCAAGAGCTCTCAGAATCTCAAGTCTTCTCTGAGCACCGTATGGAAGAGCGCCTGCCTTTGATGAGGCGAGATCCTCCATGTTGAACATCCTGAGGTATTCCATTGCCTCCTCTTCAATCCTCTTCTCCTCAGCCTTGTACTTAGGAGTGTGAAACATTGAATCGAAAAGCTTGTATCTTGTCGTATGGTGAAGTGCAACCTTTACATTCTCAAGAACGGTCAGCTTGTCGAAAAGTCTGATGTTCTGGAAGGTTCTTGCGATTCCCGCCTTGTTGATATCTACAGTCTTCATGCTCCTGGTGCTTCTGCCGTCAATGAAGATCTCCCCTCTTGTCGGCTCGTACACCTTGGTCAGGAGGTTGAAGATTGTGGTTTTGCCCGCACCGTTAGGGCCGATAAGACCTGCAATCTCTGTCTGACCTATTGACAGGCTGAAGTTGTCAACTGCAGTCAGGCCTCCGAAATCAATTCCGATGTTCTTAGCCTCGAGAACCGGTCTCATGTGCCGGTCTCTCTCCGGAATCAGCTCACCCTCATAGTAAG
>CAMFZN010000090.1 GCA_946006945.1 uncultured Clostridia bacterium
GCGGATGCCCTGTTAATGTCAGAATTCCTGAGTTCATTGCAAAGGTAGCTGAGGGTGAGTTTGAGGCAGCATATGAGATACTGACATCAACCAACTCGCTTCCTGCAATCTGCGGAAGAGTATGTCCTCAGGAGAATCAGTGCGAGGGCAAGTGCATCAGAGGAATCAAGGGCGAGCCTGTAGGTGTGGGAAGACTTGAGAGATTCGTTGCTGACTGGCACAAGGAGCACATCGGAAACAAGAATGTGACAGAGGTTCCAAAGAACGGAATCAAGGTTGCTGTAATCGGATCAGGCCCTGCCGGCCTTGCCTGCGCAGGAGATCTTGTCAACCTTGGATACGAGGTTACGGTATTCGAGTCACTCCACAAGGAGGGAGGCGTACTCGTGTACGGAATTCCGCAGTTCAGGCTTCCTAAGGACATAGTTGCATATGAGATAGAGACACTTGCGAAGAAGGGTGTAACATTCATACATAACGTTGTTGTAGGAAAGTCTATCTATATCGATGATCTTTTCGACGAGGGATACAAGGCGGTATTCATCGGAACAGGTGCGGGTCTTCCTATGTTTATGAACATCGAGGGAGAGAATCTTGTAGGAGTATATTCAGCTAACGAGTACCTCACAAGAATCAACCTCATGAAGGCATACAAGGATGAGTATGACACACCTATCAAGAGAAACAAGAACGTCGTAGTTGTAGGTGCCGGCAATGTTGCAATGGACGCAGCAAGATGCGCAAAGAGAATGGGCGCTGACGTGCACATCGTATACAGAAGATCGAGAGCAGAGATGCCTGCAAGAGCAGAGGAAATCGAGCATGCAGAGGAGGAGGGAATCCAGTTCCATCTCTTGAACAACCCTGTAAGAATCCTCGGCGATGAGAACAACTGCGTCAACAGAATTGAGTGCATAAAGATGGAGCTCGGCGAGCCTGATGCAAGCGGAAGGCGCCGTCCAATTCCAATCGAGGGATCGGAATACATCATCGAGGCAGATGCGGTTATCATGGCCCTCGGAACAAGACTGAACAACCTCATCAAAGACACTACCCCAAGCCTTGAGCTTAACGACAGAGGTGGAGTGTTCACAGACGAGGACGGAAGAACATCAAGAGAGGGTGTTTTTGCCGGAGGAGATGCGGTAACAGGAGCAGCAACAGTTATCCGTGCAATGGGCGCGGGCAAAAAGGCAGCTGCTGCCATGGACGAATACCTCAAGGGCCTCGAGAATTAACAGGCGTATCGCAGCAGATCATTAATCGTGGGAGAACAGACAAATGAAAAAAGCAATTATTACAAGTGCCGGCAAGGACGGTGTTGGAATCACAGCAGGAGTATGCGTATATCTTGCAGAGCAGAACGCCAACATTCTTGACTTCTCACAGTCAATCGTAGGCGGTTATTACAATATGATGGTAATCGCAGATATCGAGAATGTTTCGAGCTACGATGCTTTCGTAACAGGACTTAACGAGACAGGAAAGAACCTTGGAATCGATATCAAGTGCCAGCTTGCTGAGATATTCGAGGCAATGCACAGAATCTAGGGACGAGGTAAGAAGCAATGATTAACAGTATGGAGGTAATGGAGACCAATCTGATGGTATCCGAGCACAACCTTGATGTGCGAACAATCACCATAGGTATCAGTCTCCTCGACTGCATGGATACGGATATCGACAAGGTATGCGAGAACGTGTACAACAAGATTACAAGAATTGCAGGCGACCTGATTCCTACAGGAGAGGCGATTGAGAAGGAGATAGGAATTCCTATCGTTAACAAGAGAATATCGGTTACACCAGCCGCAATCGTAGGAGAGGCCGCATGCCATACTCCGGGAGACTACGTGAAGCTTGCCAAGGCTCTCGACCGTGCAGCAAAGGCAGTCGGGGTCAACTTCATCGGCGGATATTCAGCAATCGTATCGAAGAGCATGACTAAGGGAGAGGAGCTTCTGATAAGATCAATCCCTGAGGCAATGGCTTCAACAGATATAGTATGCAGCTCGATAAACCTTGGTTCCACAAAGACAGGAATCAACATGGATGCTGTAAGACTCATGGGAGAGATCATTAAGGAAACAGCAGAGTACACCAAGGAGAATGATTCTCTTGGCTGCGCCAAGCTCGTAGTATTCTGTAACGCCCCTGATGACAATCCTTTTATGGCAGGAGCCTTCCACGGAGTTACCGAGGGAGATGCGGTTATTAATGTCGGCGTAAGCGGACCCGGAGTAGTAAGACACGCTCTTACACAGGTAAGAGGAGAGAGCTTCGAGGTACTATGTGAGACAATCAAGAAGACTGCTTTCAAGATTACAAGAGTAGGACAGTATGTTGCAAGGGAAGCTTCGAAGAGGCTTGGAATTCCATTCGGCATCATCGACCTTTCACTTGCTCCTACACCTGCAGAGGGAGACAGCGTGGCTGACATACTCTGCGAGATCGGTCTTGAGAGAGCAGGCGCGCCTGGAACCACTGCAGCGCTGGCTCTTCTTAACGACCAGGTAAAGAAGGGCGGAGTAATGGCATCGTCATATGTAGGCGGCCTTTCGGGAGCGTTCATTCCTGTATCAGAGGACCAGGGAATGATAGATGCTGTAAACGACGGGGCTCTTACACTGGAGAAGCTTGAGGCAATGACATGCGTGTGCTCGGTAGGACTCGACATGATTGCAATTCCGGGAGATGTGAGCGCGGCTACAATCTCGGGAATAATCGCAGATGAGCTTGCAATAGGAATGGTTAACCAGAAGACAACTGCAGTCAGAATCATTCCTGTAATCGGAAAGGATGTTGGAGATACTGTTGAGTTCGGCGGACTTCTCGGTTATGCACCGGTGATGCCGGTTAACCGTTTTGACTGCTCGGCGTTTATAAACAGAAAGGGAAGAATTCCGGCTCCAATACATTCATTCAAGAATTAAATAAACAAATCATTACAACACGGAGGGTGAAAGATGCTTCTTCTCACGGCAAAGAATATCAGAAAGAGTTTCAGCGAAAAAACGCTCCTTGAGGATATTAACTTCAGTATCCATTTCGGAGATTCGGTAGGTCTTGTCGGTGTTAACGGAAGCGGCAAATCCACCCTCCTTCGCATTGCAGCGGGAGCAATGGAGCCTGAGGGAGGAGAGCTTCAGAAAAGCAATGAGCTTAGAATAGGATATCTTCCTCAGAATCCGGAATACGATCCTGAGCTTACTGTCATAGAGCAGGCGATGAAGTACACGGACGGAAAGACTGAAGAGTATGTCGTAAAGACCCTGCTTACGAAGGTTCACATGAACGACTATGACAGACGAATGAACGAACTATCGGGAGGGCAGCGCAAAAGAGTTGCCCTCGCCGCGATTTTTGCGCAGGAGACGAACCTGCTGATTCTCGATGAGCCGACGAACCACATGGACAACGACATCATCGAGTGGATGGAGAGATTTCTTGTGAACTACAAGGGCGCCATCTTCATGATTACCCACGACAGGTACTTCCTCGAAAGAATTACGAACAATATCTGGGAGATTGAGAAGGGAAAGCTTGTATGCTATGAGGGCAACTACGAGTCGTACCTCGTTCAGAAGGCGGAGCGTCTTCAGATGGCAAAGGCCAACGAACGCAAAAGAGCCAATCTCTACCGCAAGGAGCTCAAGTGGATCAGGTGGACCGCTCCTGCCAGAACGGGCAAATCCAAGGCGAGGGTGGACCGCTTTAAGGAGATTGAGGCAGCGGCCGAGAGCTTCGATTCGCCGGAGCTTGCAATCGAAACCTTAAGCTCAAGACTGGGCAAGAAGGTAATCGAGATAAACAATGTCTCCAAAAGCTACGACGGAGTAACATACATAGACGACTTCTCCTACAACATCCTTCGTAACGACAGGATAGGAATTGTCGGAGACAACGGCTGCGGCAAGACGACCCTTCTTAATATAATCACGGGAAGAATAGAGCCTGACAGCGGAAGCGTCGAGGTGGGTGATACTGTAAGGATAGGATGTTTTGCACAGGAAGCCTTCGATATGGACCCTGAGATGAGGGTTATCAAATATGTTGAGGAGGTTGCGCACAACGTTCATACTAAGACGGGATACATTTCAGCGGCGCAGATGCTCGAGAGATTCCTGTTCCCTCCTTACATGCATTCGGTGATGATAGGAAAGCTGTCAGGCGGAGAGAAAAGGAGACTGTATCTTCTTACAGTCCTCATGCAGGCGCCGAATGTGCTTATTCTCGACGAGCCGACCAACGACCTTGATATCGATAC
>CAMFZN010000091.1 GCA_946006945.1 uncultured Clostridia bacterium
GATACTTGTCCAGGCAAAAGAAAATGACAGAAATCATTCTTGAAAAAGGAACGATATGTGATGAGATTTATGTACTGAGTGAGGAAGAGTTCGAAAAAGAACCGGTATATTTACCTCTTTCCGGTATGTTCTCAGAGAAGGGACTGAGATATACCTATCAGGAATATCTTAAGCATCTTGAAGCGACAGAGCAATTCGCCAAAGACCATGCCGGATATGATCTGCGTACAGGTACGGTACATACTTTCCGAAATATTCAGATTCAGATCAATGTGGGGAAATGGGTGATCGTATCGAAGAACAATGCACCTGCAATTCATTTTGTCATCAAGCATCCAAAGATGATTCGTGCTTTTGAAGATTTCTGCAGATCGGCAGTCAAATAATAGAAAGGTATTCATATAGCACTTATCACTATAGAAGTGAAAATTCATTTATTGAGGAGGAAGAAACATGAAAATGAGAAAAACAATAATGCTGCTATGCTGCGTAATCATAGCATCTATGGGAATCTTTCTGACAGGCTGCGGCGGCAGCAGCGAAGATAGCAGCAGCGAAACAAAACCTGAGAATCAGTATATTGGAGCATGGGAAGCAACAGTTATTACAACAGCTGAAGACGAAGTAATGTATGACTTTAAGGAAAATAATGAAGTCTGTATCTTCAATTTTAATGATGACTATACTTTCAAACTTGAGCTTGCAGGTGTTGAATATGACGGAACGTGGGAACTTATCGAAGGCGGTCTGATGATTACGGATACAGACAACAAGCAGGCTAACATTTACTACAAGGAGGGAGAACTTCTGTGGACTCTGCAGCAGGGTGATATTGAAGGAACCTACCACTTTGTAAAGAAAGAATAGTTCGCCGAACATCATGCTGTAATCAGCAAGTTCTATAACAACAGAAATACACGCAAAGCTCTACATGAGCATCGAGAATAATGGAACGGCTAAGACTTGAAAAACAGTAATCTGATCCATACAATTTATGCAGCCAGTGCCTTTCGGCACTGGCTGATGTGATTTAGGGACTTTTGTACAGCCCAATTTCAGTATTCAGCTCCTGTTGGCGTTTACTTGTCTTCACAATTCCGCATATCAACAGGAAATTATATGTTTTATGCTAATTGATGTTCTTGTATAATTAAGAAAGATGTTGTGAAACAAGACTCAGATGATTGTTTCAGGATATTGAAAGATTGAATGTAAGTTAACATGAATGGTTAATAAAACTCAGTGTTTTTCAAGGAGGAATTTACGAAATGCACTATGGCGAGATAAAAAACTGCGATATTGCCAATGGAATCGGAGTGCGTGTAACGCTGTTTGTCTCGGGCTGCACGAACTGCTGTGAGGACTGTTTTCAGCCGGAGACCTGGGACTTCAATTACGGAAAGGAGTTCACTGAGGAGACAGAAGAGGTGATATTGAAGATGCTTGAGCCCGGATACATCTCCGGTCTTACGATACTTGGCGGAGAGCCATTTGAGCCGTCGAACCAGAGAAGGCTGGTTCCTTTCCTCAGGAAGGTTAAGGACAGGTTCCCGGGCAAAACCATATGGTCATTCACGGGCTTCACATACGAGCAGCTCCTGACTGTAGGAGAGCACTGCCACACGGAGGTTACAGAGGAAATGCTGTCGCTTCTTGACATGCTGGTCGACGGACGTTTTGTAAAGGAGCTTAAGAATATTACTCTAAGGTTCAGAGGCTCGGAGAATCAGAGAATAATTGATCTTAACAAAACCCGCGAGTGCGGCGATATAGTGCTCTGGGAAGGTATGAATTCAAGGTAAAATATGATATAATATATGCCGTATTTTTAGATATTATGGATGTAATGGAGGAACATAATAGGATGAAAAACAAATTGCCCGGCATTGTTATCTGCATAATAATTGCCGCAATTGCCACATTCCTCGGAGGACTTGAGGTCGGAGGCTTCTCTCTTGAAGTAATCGGAGCACCGGTATTTGCGATACTTATCGGAATGCTTATTACTCTCTTTAACAAGAATCTGGCTCCAAGCGATACCATGAAGGATGGAATCAAGTTCACTTCAAAGAAGATACTTCAGTGGGCGGTAATCATTCTGGGCTTCTCACTTAACCTTGGAACCATCGTAAGCGTAGGAAGCAAGAGCCTCCCTGTAATCGTATCTACAATTGCAACATCACTTATCGTTGCATACATAATGATGAATGTTCTAAAGATGGATTCAAAGGTTTCAACGCTCATTGGTGTTGGTTCATCTATCTGCGGAGGTTCTGCAATCGCAGCAACAGCTCCCGTAATCGATGCGGATGACAAGGAGATTGCTCAGTCCATTTCGGTAATATTCCTGTTTAACGTGCTGGCAGCTCTTATCTTCCCGACTCTCGGACATGCGATAGGACTCGGAAGTGAAGGCTTCGCTATTTTTGCCGGTACAGCAGTTAACGATACATCATCTGTAACCGCTGCAGCATCAACTGCAGAGAGTATATACGGTGTTGAGGGAATTCTTTCAGCTGCCGTAACAGTAAAACTGACTAGAACTCTTGCAATTATTCCGATTACACTTGTTCTTGCAATTATGCAGGCAAGAAAGGCAAAGAAGGGCGCGGAAGAGGGCAATAATTTCAGTTTTAAGAAGGTATTTCCGTTCTTCATTATCTACTTTATCATTGCATCAGTTATTACGACAATAGTAGGCATTATGCCTTCATCGGGCTTTACAGCCTTCTACATGGACACATTTGTTCACTGGATGAAGTGGCTTGCCAAGTTCTTTATCGCTATGGCGATGTGCGCAATTGGACTTAATACCAACATAGTTGAGCTTGTGAGAAAGGGTGGAAAGCCTATTATCATGGGATTCACATGCTGGGTAAGCATTACCGTCGTTTCTATTCTGGTTCAGATAGCAACAGGTATTTTCTATACTAGTATTTAATAATGATTGGGAGGTTTTTAATTATATGAAGATCGCAGATTCAATTATTTATGTAGGCGTTAACGATCATGAGATTGATCTTTTCGAGGGACAGTATGTTGTGCCTGAAGGAATGTCATACAATTCATATGTAATTACCGATGAGAAGATCGCTGTAATGGATACAGTTGATGCCGGTTTTACTGCAGAGTGGCTGGATAATGTGGAGAAAGCTTGCGAAGGAAGAACACCTGATTATCTCATCGTTCAGCATATGGAGCCCGACCACTCAGGAAGCATCGCACCTTTCATGGAGAAGTATCCTGAGGCTTGCGTAGTTGCATCTGATAAGGCATTTGGAATGATGAAGAAGTTCTATGGAAGCGACTATCCTGAAAGAAGAGTTGTTATCAAGGAGGGTGATACACTTGATCTTGGATCACGCGCTCTGACATTTGTTGCTGCTCCAATGGTTCACTGGCCAGAAGTAATGGTAACCTACGATGCAAAGACTAAGACTCTGTTCTCTGCAGACGGCTTCGGTAAGTTCGGTGCTCTCGACTCTGAGGATGATGACTGGGCATGCGAGGCAAGACGCTATTATTTCGGTATTGTGGGCAAATTCGGCATGCAGGTACAGAATCTCCTGAAGAAGGCTTCCGCCCTTGAAATCGAGAATATTTGCCCTCTGCACGGTCCTGTACTTACAGAGGACCTGGGTTACTACCTCGACCTGTATAACACATGGTCATCATATGGTGTTGAGACAGAGGGAGTTACTATTGCATACACTTCAGTATACGGAAACACTAAGAAGGCTGTAATGGAGCTTGCAAAGGCACTTGAGGAGAAGGGATGTCCAAAGGTTGCTGTTTCAGATCTTGCAAGAGATGACATGGCTGAGGTTGTTGAGGATGCATTCAGATACGGAAAGCTGATTCTTGCAACAACTACGTACAACGGTGGAATCTTCCCATTTATGCATGACTTTATAAGCCATCTCGTTGATCACGGATATCAGAACAGAAAGATTGCTTTTGTAGAGAACGGAACATGGGCTCCAATGGCTGCAAAGAAGATGAGAGCTGAGCTTGAGGGTCTAAAGAATATTACCTTTGCCGAGAACACTGTTACTATTAACGGCGGTGTTAACGAGGATGTGCTTGCACAGAT
>CAMFZN010000092.1 GCA_946006945.1 uncultured Clostridia bacterium
GTATCAGATTATACGGCGTTTTTCCTCGTAGGTGAGATGATTGAAATGGCAGATACAAAGAAGCTGTTCTCATATCCTGAAGACAAGAGAACAGAGGATTATATTACAGGAAGATTCGGCTAAGGGCAAAAGGAGAGAACAATGAGAAGCAAATTCGACGAGCAGCTCGGAAAGCTCAACAATGAAATGATAGATATGGGAAACCTCATTATTTCCAATATCACCTCTGCAATCAGGGCGATGAAAAACAAGGACAGAGAGCTTGCTCTTCAGATAATGAGAAAAGACGCGGAAGTCGATTCCGCCCAGAAGAGAATTGAAAGCACATGCTTTAATCTTCTGATTCAGCAGCAGCCTGTTGCAAGGGACCTCAGAACAGTTACAGCAGCCATGAAAATGGTTACTGACATGGAGAGAATAGGAGACCATGCAGCAGATATCTCAGAGATTACGGTTCATCTTGGCGACACAAGTCACATAGAGAAATACGAGCACATAAGCAGAATGGCAGCAGAGACTACGATGATGCTTAGCCGTGCAATCGAGGCATATGTCGAGAGAGACACTGTAAAGGCCGAGGAGGTTATTGCACACGACGATGTTGTTGATTCACTTTTTGATGATGCCAAAAGTGATGTAATAAATCTCATAAGAACAGCACCGGAGGCCGGAATTGAGGCGACAGACCTTCTGATGATCGCCAAGTATTTCGAGAGAATAGGAGACCACGCCACAAATATAGCGGAGTGGGTCATTTACTCACTCAGGACAACAGAGAAAATGTAAAAGATTTTACATTTATTTTACATAGAATTATCCATGTATTTTACTTTACTCATTTAGTATTCGGAATGTAAGAAATGTAAACTGAAGCTAATGACAATGTAAAGGAAAAGACATGGATATTTTTGATATTTTAAACATGGCGGGAGGACTTGCACTCTTCCTGTATGGAATGAACACTATGGGAGGCGGCCTCTCAAAGATGGCGGGAGGTAAGCTTGAGGGAATACTAGAAAGACTTACCTCGAAGAGAATTTTTGCAGTACTTCTAGGTGCGGCTGTTACTGCTATAATTCAGTCTTCATCTGCAACAACCGTTATGGTTGTAGGATTCGTAAACTCCGGCATAATGCAGCTTAAGCAGGTTGTCGGAATCATAATGGGAGCAAACGTAGGAACCACAATCACATCGTGGATCCTTTCTCTGTCGGGAATTGACGGCGGAAGCATCTTTATCAAGCTTCTTAAACCTTCATCATTCTCGCCGGTTCTTGCCGCAATCGGAATTATTCTCGTGATGTCAAGCAGAGAGGAGTCAAAGAAAAAGGATGCAGGTGAGATTCTGCTCGGCTTCGCAGTGCTAATGTTCGGAATGGAGACAATGAGCGGTTCGGTATCAGGACTTGCCGACAATCCTTCATTTACAGGACTGATGACAGCCTTCTCCAACCCGATTCTTGGAATGGCTGCAGGTGCTCTTATCACAGCAGCGATTCAGAGCTCTTCAGCATCTGTAGGTATACTTCAGGCGCTGTGCATTTCAGGTCTTGTTCCATACTCTGTTGCAATACCGATTATCATGGGTCAGAATATCGGAACCTGTGTAACAAGCCTTATTTCATCAATCGGCGCAACAAAGAATGCAAGACGTGCGGCAATGATACATCTGTATTTCAACCTTATCGGAACAGTAATATTCATGACTGTCTTCTACAGCATCAATCATTTCGCAAGCTTCGGATTCCTCGGAGAGAGCGCATCTGCTGCTGGAATAGCAGTTATACACAGCTTGTTCAACATAGGGGCAACAATTCTTCTGTTCCCGTTTGCCAACTGGCTTGTTAAACTTGCAGAGGTTACTATTCCAGAAAGAGAAGAGCCTGCACCGGAGAAAGAAGCTCCTGTCGTTTCAATCGACGAGAGATTCCTCGAAAGACCTGCCTTCGCGATGGAGATATGCAGAGGCAAGGTAAGGGAGATGGCAGAAATCACAAGAGATGCGATTCTTCTATCCCTGGAGCTTATAGATACATATGATCCTGAGAAGTCGAAAGAGGTTGCAAGACTAGAGAAGCTTGTCGACGAGTACGAGGATGCTCTTGGAACATATCTCGTTAAGCTTTCGAGCAAAAATCTCTCAAGGGCAGACAGCCAGACCATGTCAATCGTGCTTCACAGCATAAGCGACCTTGAGAGAATATCCGACCACGCACACAGCGTTGCGTGTTCTGCTGACGAGATCAGCTCCAAGGGACTGTCTTTCTCAGAAGATGCTAAACGTGAGCTTGAGGTATTAAGCAGGGCTGTGCGTGATATCTGCAGCATGACGACTAATATCTTTTGCGCGAATGACGATGAGAATGCTGTTCATGTCGAACCTCTTGAGCAGGTAATCGACAGTCTCACAAAGAAGATAAAGGAGAGACATATCGCTCGTCTTCAGGAAGGAAAATGCACCATAGAGATGGGATTTATTCTTGAGGATGTGCTTAACAGCCTTGAGAGAGTCTCGGACCACTGCTCCAACATTGCGCTTGAGATGCTGACTATCTTCGAGGATGAGTATAATACTCACGGATACTTCAGAGATCTTGAGGGTGATGACAGAAGGCATTTTGATGAGGAATACAGAGCACTTGTTAAAAAATACAGCCTGTAGTGATACAATTGCATTAGGACAGGAGGTGCGAAATGGCACTTATATATATAGTAGAGGATGACGAAAGCATAAGGGAGATTGAAGAATTCGCTCTTAAGAATGCGGGTCATAAGGTATATGGCTTCGCTGATGCGAGATCCTTCTATAAGG
The DNA here is from genome assembly GCA_946006945.1 of uncultured Clostridia bacterium. GTDB lineage: Bacteria > Bacillota > Clostridia > Peptostreptococcales > Anaerovoracaceae > Crickella. The sequence goes on from CAMFZN010000092.1 coordinate 2,813, forward strand.
CACTCGATGAGGTATATCCTCAGCTCGTTCTCCTCGATGTAATGCTTCCGGATGAGGATGGTAACGAGATTGTTAGAAAGCTGAGGAGAAACGCTGATACCAGGTCGATTCCTGTAATCATGGTTACCGCCAAGACTACAGAGCTTGATCTTGTGAAGGGACTCGAGGATGGTGCGGATGATTACATCAGGAAGCCTTTCTCGGTAATGGAGCTTATCACTAGGGTGAAGGCTCTATTAAGAAGAACGAGTCCTAAGGATGTTAAGCTCCTCGAGATGGACGGGCTTGTAATCAACAACGAGAAGAGAGAGGTTCTGCTCGAAGGTAATCCTGTAGAGCTTACCTTCAAGGAGTATGAGCTTCTTTCATATCTTGTTATTAACAGAGGTACGGTTCTTTCAAGGGATCTTATCATGGACAAAATCTGGGGAATAAACTATGAGGTTGAGTCAAGAACGCTCGACATGCATGTAAAGACTCTGAGGCAGAAGCTGGGAGAATACGGCCACAGAATAAGAACCGTAAGAAATGTTGGATACATAATCGAGTAACATGCCCGGCAGATGAAATGATTCCTGCACTACATACAAGGAAGGGTTCTGCTTATGAAAAGAAAGATAAACTTAAGAATGGTAGCGATAGCGGTGCTTGCAGTCACCGCTACTATGCTTTGTATAACATTTGTATACTATGGTCTGTTTAAGGAGCAGGTAAGAAAGGACCTCGCGGTGAGCGCGAAGCTTCTTAAGGATACTCATTATTTCGAGTCGGTTAACACAGATACTGATGAGATAGATCTTTCCACTGATATAGATGAGCTTAGAGTCAGCTGGATTGATGCTGACGGAACAGTAATCTATGATAATGATACCAATGCTGCAGACCTTCAGAACCATGCGGACAGACCTGAGGTAAGGGCTGCTTTTGATGAGGGTGAGGGTGAATCTGTAAGGCGCTCTGATACCTTAAACAAGAATACATTCTACTATGCTGTTCTTCTTGATAACGGGACAGTTCTCAGAGTAGCTACAAAGGCGGAGAGCATATGGTCTGTTTTCGGAAAGGCACTGCCTGTAATTGCCTTGATTATTCTTGCGATTATTGCCCTATGCATTGCTCTTTCAAGAATGCTTACAAGACAGCTAATAAGTCCAATTGAGAGGATGGGAGAAAGACTTGACGACCCATCTGTTGAAACTCCGTACAGCGAGCTTCAGCCCTTCCTTCT
>CAMFZN010000093.1 GCA_946006945.1 uncultured Clostridia bacterium
GTTTTCGACAAATACGGCATCTACTACAGCAGGTTCAGCCTGCGAGAAAGAATCAGCTCAGTAATAATGTGGAATATCAGAATCTGCACCAGTTCAACACCGATAACGAATACTACCGAAAGCTGCATGAAGCCCCACTCGCTAAGGTTCTTCTCAAGATAAACTCCCACTGTGAACAGGAATTGATCCACAATGCCAATACTTGTAAGCATCATCAGAACTATTAGAATAAAGCTTAAAATTACGTTAATCGCTATATACGCAAATACTGCCATCATCACTCTGTGTCTGTTGAAAATCTGCCCGATTGAGATAGCTGCATATATGTTATATATGGACTTTAGAATTCCAAATATTACTACTATTACCAGTTCGATCGCAAACAGAATTATTCTTGGATCCCTTATCACCTCATCACTCAGCAAGCCGAACATTCCAGAAATATCCGTTTCCGTTATTCCGATGCTTATCACAAGGATTGAAAGCAGTGCCACCACTGCACTGACAGTTAGAATCAGTGTTGCGACAATACCTTTTGAAAGAATAATGCTTCTTGTGCTTACAGGAAGAGTGTGCATAAGATATCCTTCATTTCCGCACATGCTGTTATAGAATCTCATTACAACAATAACTATTGCCAGAACAATCATGGCGATAAGAACTGCTCCGTATATTACAGATGCAAGACCTGTAAGCATGTTGCTGAGCATGGATGAATAGTTAAACTTGTGGCTTACGCCGCCTACTATTGCAAGCATAAGAGAGGATGCCAGGAGAGCTCCCCATACAATACTTATCTGTCTTATGCTTGTTCGCAGCTCAAATCTGCATAACTTACCAATCATAACGCGCCTCCTCTTCTCCCGGAGCTGTCATGCGAAATTCCGTTCTGAACAGCTCGTCTATGGACTTACCCTCCTGCTCTCTGATTTGATCTACCGTGCTGTGTCTTACCACTCTTCCATCCTTGATGAATACAACCTCATCAAGGATTCTCTCAATATCAGAAATCAGATGCGTTGATATTATAATGGTTCCTTCCTCGTTGTAATTGTTGATTATTGTGCTGAGAATGAAGTCTCTTGCCGCAGGATCCACTCCCGCAATCGGCTCATCGAGAAGATAGAGCTCTGCATTTCTTGACATCACAAGCACGAGCTGAAGCTTCTCCAGAGTACCCTTTGACATGGACTTAACCGGCATGTCCTCGCTGATTCTAAGCGTCTCGCACATTCTTAATGCCTTTGCCCTGTCGAAGTTCGAGTAAAACTCCGTAAACAGGTTAATAACATCCCTGACCTTCATCCATCTTCCGAAATACTCTTTATCAGGAAGGTAGCTTACTATCTCCTTGCTTCGGATTCCAGGTTCCTGTCCATCTATTAGAATCTGCCCGTCTGTCGGCTTAAGAAGACCGTTGGCGAGCTTGATAAGAGTACTTTTGCCCGAGCCGTTAGGACCCAAGATGCCCACGATCTTGCCTCTTCCAATCTTCAGATTGACATTGTCAAGAGCAGTCATCGCTCCGTAATCCTTAGTCAGGTTCACACATTCAAGTATTGGATTATCCTTCATTGCTATCATCTCCCTTCTCACTGATTATCAGCTCTATCAGTTCGTCTGCACTAAAGCCGAGTTCCTCCATCTCTTTAAGGATTCTTGCAACTCCTGCTCTGGCAAGATTCTTTCTTGTAGTCATAAGCAGCTCCTCATCGTTTGTAACAGTTCTTCCTGCTGTCCTGTTGGTAATAACAAGGCCGTCACTTTCGAGCTCCGACAGAGCTCTCTGCATTGTATTTCTGTTAACACATGCTCTCTCAGCAAGGTCTCTTACTGTCGGGAAGGACTCGCCCGGTCTGTACACACCTGAGACAATATCCTTCATCAGCTTCTCCTTAATCTGAGGCCATATAGGTCTGCTGTCATCAAGGTTCCAAGGCATCTCATATCTCCTTTCCAGCGGCTTTATTGTCTTGTCTTATTGTCCTATGTACTTAAGACAATATTACAATAATACAATGCGTTCATCCTGTCAACAGGATAAACACATTTTTTATGAAGTTTTGCTGTGATATACTGTGAACAAATCAAAATGGAGGACAATCTAATGGATAATCTAAGCAGCATATTTGACATGCATCACCTGGTAAGTACAGCGATAGTCCTTGTCGCAATGCTGGTTGCGCTCGCAGTAACCAATTTCCTGTTCAAAAAAAGCTTCAGGCGTCACATGGATGCCGGCAGGACAAGATACGGCACCATCACCAGAGTTACCGGAAGTGTGACAAAGATTCTGATTGTTTTCATCGCGATTCTCTGGATCATGTCAATCTACGGCTATAATGTCAGATCCTTCCTTGCAGGTCTTGGACTTGTCAGTGCTGTAATAGGTCTTGCTCTTCAGGACACTCTTAAGGATTACCTGATGGGAATTCATATAATAATGGATGAATCTATGGATATCAGCTCGCTTGTAACGATTAACGGACATACGGGAATTGTCGAGTCTTTCACCCTTAGAACAACCAAGCTTTTTGACATAAACCTATGCGGCACGATATACATCTGCAACAGAGATATTGTCAGCATTGAGGAGGGATTCCCATTCTTTGACATCTCCATTCCGATATCACAGGACAATTCCGAAGAGGCTGTTACATCATGCCTTGGCGAGGCTGCAGGAGGACTCACCGGCATAAAGGGAGTTGAGAAGGCGGAGTACCTTGGAGTAAGCGAATTTACAAACAACGGAATGCGCCACCTGATAAGAGTGTGGCCTGATCTGAGAGATATGCCTAACATCAGAAGAGCCTGTAACTCTTATATTTCTAAAGCTATTGACAGAAGAGATATCCTTCTCACACAGGAAAGAGCAGATTCTTCAAGAATTTCCTAATATTCCATTGACCTTGAAGTGACTTCATGGCCTATGCTGATACCGAACAAAACGAAAGGAGGAATTAGACTGTGAAGATTAATGAGGTGGAGAAGGCTACGGGCATAAGAGATGCCAACATAAGATTCTATGAGAAGGAGGGTCTTATCAGTCCCTCAAGAAACAGCAACGGATACCGCGAATACAGCGAGAGCGACGTCAGACGAATTGAGCAGATAAAGGTTCTGCGACTTCTTGAGATTCCAATTCCTGTAATACGAAAGCTCCTCGAGGACGAGGTAAGTCTGAGGCAGGTGCTCGAGGAAAGGCTTGAGGACATGGAAATAGAGACGAAGCGACTTGGTGAGCTCAGAAGCTCCTGCGAGAATATACTGTCAAGCAATCTTGACGTTGCTGACCTGAATGAAGACATTCTAAGCGGAGGAAGGTCGGCGTGGTCATCCAGGCTGGATACCATAATAAAAGAGGATATCGACAAGGTCTTTATAGCCAAGGGAATTCTGTTTCTTATACCATTTGCCTTTATGCTCAAAATGGCTGTGTATGTGAACACCGGTCACTTGTTTGAAGAGACCGATCTTGTCTTTCCGATGGCGCTTGGAGTGATTATGATTCTTTTCGGATTGGCATTCTCTGTAATGGAGGGTCTGATGAATCTTGACTTCATATACGTGTATGGCAAAGACTGGGGAGGCGGCGGTCTTGGCGGACTGACCAACTCATATTCTATTCTTGGAATAGGTGTCGGACTTGCCGGAATTACCTGGGGTCTTTGGGCAGCTCTTCTAATCGGATGTCTGGTTCTGTCATCACTAATAAGAATGAGCCTGATGTATCTGACTAAGGAAGCTGAACGGAAGAACCGTAAGATAAGGAAATGGCTGTGGATGCTTGTTACATTCGCAGTGCTGATTCCTGTCGGGGTAGTAACGATTATGATGATTTTCAAATAATTTAATACTGTGAGAACACTGTGAGAGAAATGCTTTAAGCCGGACTGATGATACAAGCCCGGCTTTTGTGTTACAGTTTCTCTATTATCTGTCTCTTGTAAGCAAGGAATTCCTCTGTCAGGTTAA
>CAMFZN010000094.1 GCA_946006945.1 uncultured Clostridia bacterium
ATAGAGATCAGTTCTTCTCGCGCTCATAAGAGGAAGCTTCGCCCTTATTCTGTCTATCTCATTCAGGTTAAGCTCTGCGATTGCAACTCCCTCGCCCTCATCGAGCTGCACAATTACCTTGCCCCAAGGATCTGTTATTATTGAATGTCCCCAGGCGATATAGCCTGCCTCAAGATCTCTTGACGGAGCAGTACCTATCATGAACACCTGATTCTCAATGGCTCTCTGTCTGAAGCCTATCTCCCAGTGCGCAGGTCCGGTTGTCATGTTGAACGCTCCGGGATTCATTATTATCCTGGCACCCTTTAATGCCGGAATTCTTGAGCTCTCAGGAAACCTTATATCAAAACAGATATTAACTGCCATCTTTCCGAATTCAGTATCAAACACTTCGAAGGTATCACCTGCACTAAGTGTATCCGATTCCTTGAACACCTGCTGGCCGTGAGCATAGATATCGAATAGATGAACCTTTCTGTGCTTACCAATAAGCTTTCCCTCCCTGTCGAAGGTGTAGGCTGTATTGTATATTCTTCCCTCGTCATCAATCTCGGCAATCGAGCCGGCCTGGAAATACACTCTGTGCTCCCTTGCAAGCTCGGCAAGTGCTCTTACATAATCGCTGTCCTGATGCTCGGCATATACAGGAAAATTCTCTGTCTGATAAGGACAGTTCCACATCTCCGGCAGTGTCACAAGGTCGCACGAGGATACATCCTCTCTTGCCATGAGAGCTCTGACCTGCTCAAGATTCCTGTTTTTGTCAGCATAGACCTTCGTCTGAAGCATAGCAACCTTCATTTTCATATCTGTTCCTCACTTCCTTATTTCTAGAAATAACTGATAAGGGCTGTTCCTGTCACCATAACTGCGAGACCCGCAAGCTTTCTTAGTGTTACAGGCTTAACCTCTATTCCAAGGAAGCCCGTTGCATCAATTAATACTCCAGCGACAGTCTGTCCAAGAATATTAAGAATGGCAGCAAGCCCTGTTCCCATAAGCAGCTGAAGAATTACATTACCTCCTACGATTGTAAGAGAGCATATTCCTCCTGTCCACATCCACCATCTGCCTTCTATCCTCGGCATACTGCAGTCAATTACTCCGCCTTTTCCTTTCACAATCAGAATGATTCCGATGACAAGAAGCGCACCTGCAAGAGCAACGAGCATCGATATCATTGTTGCTCTGAAGCTAAACCCTGCAACCTCGCCAAGCCTTCCGTTAACACCAATCTGAACAGAGCAGGCAATACCTGCAATCAGGTCAAGCAGTCTGTAGAAATTTCTTCCATGCCCGTCTCCACTTGAGACTTCCTCCTTCTGTCCTGCAGAGACAGCAAGAACACCGGCAAAAACCAGTACTGCACCGACGCTTCTAAGCATCGTCATCGGGATAACTGCCTGACCGAACATTCCGAAGTGATCTATTACAAGTCCCGATATTATCTGACCGAGCACGAGAAAAACTACAGTCTCAACGCTTCCGAGCTTAGGCAGGCAAAGAATGCTGAACAGCACTATGATATCTCCGCAGATTCCGCCCGTCCATATCCACCACGGCTCCTCTAGGATGCGTGCAAAAGGAATGTAAAGGCCTCCCTGCATCACCAGCAGTATGACAGCCGTTAGAATTATTGCAAGTGTGAAGGAAGCACAGCTTGTAAGAAGCGGTGATCTCAGGCGTTCTCTCAGCTTCGAGTTAATGCTTGTCATGAAGGGCTGAGCACAGCCCACTATCATTCCAAGAACAAATCCGAACATAAGCAATAACCTCTTTCCAATCAGAATAAATCAAACAGATTATATCATACAGCGCATACGAAAAAGAGGGGCTGCCGAAATTATGTCTTCCGGCGCCCCTCTTTCAATTGTTAATTCAAGCTGTAAAGCTTATGCCTGTGCAGCAGCAGCTACCTCAGCAGCGAAGTCATCTTCCTTCTTCTCGATTCCCTCGCCTACCTCGTATCTGAGCATTGATACAACCTGCATGTCCTTGCCGAGCTCCTTAGCGCAGTCAGCAACGTACTGTGCAACTGTAACATCACCGTTCTTAACGAATGGCTGATCTACAAGGCATACCTCCTTGAGGATCTTCTTGATCTTTCCAGGAACGATCTTCTCAATCATTGCCTCAGGCTTACCCTCGTTGAGAAGCTGCTCAGCAGCAATCTTCTTCTCGCTCTCGATGTAAGCCGGATCTACGCTTGTCTCATCAACGAACTTAGGGTTCATTGATGCAACCTGCATTGCAACGTCCTTGCCGCATGCCATTACTTCCTCAGGTGAAGCATCAGTCTTGATACCTACTACTGCAGCAATTCTTCCGCCGCCGTGTACATATCCGGTGTATACTACTCCATCCTCCTGGAGCTTAGCATATCTTCTGATATTGAGGTTCTCACCGATCTTAGCGATCTTTGCAGTAAGTGCCTCAGCAACAGTCTGTCCGCCGAAATCCTCAGCCATGAATGCCTCAGTGTCAAGCTCTCCCTTAGCGAGAACCTGCTTAGCCATTCCGTCTACGAACTCAACGAACTCCTCGTTCTTAGCAACGAAGTCAGTCTCTGAGTTAACCTCTACAAGAGCTGCTACCTTGTGGTCATCGCTGAAGCAAGCACCTACAAGACCCTCAGCAGCAATTCTGCCAGCCTTCTTCTGTGCCTTCATGATTCCCTTCTCTCTAAGGTAATCAACAGCCTTATCGATATCTCCACCTACCTCAGTAAGTGCCTTCTTGCAATCCATCATTCCTGAACCTGTGAGCTCACGGAGTTCCTTTACCATTGCAGCTGTAATTGCCATATCACAATTCCTCCTAATGTTAGTAATGTAAGATTAAATCTACTGATTACTCAGCGTCAGCCTCTGCCTCAACAGGAGCCTCTGCAAAGCTCTCTCCCTGCTTAGCCTCGATGATAGCATCTGCCATGCAGCCTGCGATGAGCTTTACTGCTCTGATAGCGTCATCGTTAGCTGGGATGATGTAATCTACATCGTCAGGATCACAGTTAGTGTCAACGATACCAACTACAGGAATTCCGAGAATCTTAGCCTCCTTGATCGCAATCTTCTCCTTCTTAGGATCAACTACGAACATTGCTGCAGGCATTCCCTTCATGTCCTTGATTCCGCCAAGATACTTCTCGAGCTTGTCAGCCTCAGCTCTGAGCTTGAGAGCCTCCTTCTTAGCGTACTTGTTGATAGTACCATCCTCTTCCATCTCTCTGATCTCAGCAAGTCTTGCAATTCTCTTGCTGATTGTCTTGTTGTTAGTGAGCATTCCGCCGAGCCATCTCTCGTTAACGAAATACATTCCGCATCTCTCAGCCTCTTCCTTGATAGCGTTCTGTGCCTGCTTCTTAGTTCCTACGAAAAGAACAGGCTCACCAGTCTCACCAATCTGTCTCATGAAATCATAAGCCTCGTCAACGAGCTTAAGAGTCTGCTGAAGATCGATGATATAGATTCCGTTTCTCTCTGTGAAGATGTAAGGAGCCATCTTAGGGTTCCATCTTCTTGTCTGGTGTCCAAAGTGTACACCTGCCTCAAGTAGCTGCTTCATTGATACTACTGACATAATTTAATACCTCCGGTTAAATACTTCCACCGCGACCATACGCCTTAAACCTCTATGTCACAAGGCACCGCGGCCAATCACGGTGTGACAGATATAATATTCTATCGTGCAAAAGCACACAAAAAATCCTGTGCAGCGCACAATACCCAAATATTATAATGTATCGCATGACGTAATGCAATCATTTTCTTGGATATCCGGCCAAAAACACAGGATTTATTTCATATAATCTCAAGCCATCCGGGAGTTCTGTCTCATGTTCAGGTATTCCTATCTAACGAGCACCTGTCCCTCTTCAGACAGAAGCTTTATCTCAAGCTCCATCTCGTCAAAGTGCGATGTCGCATACTCTCTGTTATGAACAATCTCTGCCTCGGTTACACTTCTTACAACCT
>CAMFZN010000095.1 GCA_946006945.1 uncultured Clostridia bacterium
TAGCTTGCCTTTACCTTCTTCCATGCATCCGCATAGACGTCTGTTGCCTCCTGAGGCAGATTTCTCAGCGACTCGCATCTGTCAATCGTCTCTGCTGTAGGAAATACCGAAGGATCCTCAAGTGCCTCATCCTCGATGTATTTGCACGCTGCCTTATTTGGACAGGTGTACCAGAGATAGTCGAAATTGATTCCTGCGATGTCAGCCTTGCACATGAAATTTATCCAGGCTTCAGCATTCTCCTTATTGGATGAAGCTGCAGGAATTGCCCAGGAATCAATGAAGAATTCGCTTCCCTCCTTTGGTACAACGAATTCTATATCCTCGTTGTTATCGGTCATATATGCATACTCACCGTTCCATACAACTCCGATTGCTGCTGAGCCGTCGATAAGTCTGTCACGTGCTGCATCGTTAGAGTAGCTGTATACGAGAGGCTTCTGGCCGATAAGGTCCTTCTCTGCCTTTCTTATCTCATCCTCGTCAGTTGAGTTAAGAGAGTCCCCGTTTCTCATCAGAGCTATCATGAACGCATCTCTGACGCTGTCCGGCATTACTATCTGCTGTGAATACTTCTCATCCCAGAGGATATCCCAGGAATCTACCTTTTCATCTACCATGTCAGGGTTGTAGGCGATACCTGCAACACCTACCTGATAGGGAACGGTGTACCTGTTACCCTCGTCAAAAATCGCAGATTTCTCCATGTATTTCTCATCTATGTTAACAAGCTCGGGAATGTTGTCTTTATCAAGCTCTGCAAGCATTCCCTCCTCCATGAGCTTCTCCAGCATGTAGTCAGAGGTGCAGATACAGTCGTACTTAGCCGAGCTCTTTGAGATGATAGTGTAAAGCTCCTCTGCAGTGTCATAGGTGTCGAGAACTACCTTGATGTCTGTCTCCGCCTCGAACTCGTCAATTACATATGAATCCATGTAATCTCCATAGCAGAGCACATTGACCTCGCCGTTTGCTCCGGCGCTTCCACCGAGATTTGACAAAGCAAGAGAGCAGCAGAGCATAACAAGAAGTCCTATTGGAAGAATCGCACTCTTAATCTTCTTTATCATAGATTAAACGCCACCTCATTTCTGTCAGAGTTTCTGTTAACTACTATCAGTGCCGCAAAAGCAACAACGAATATGATTGTCGACAGCGCGAAGAGTGACGGTCTTATTCCTACCTTCACCTGGCTGTATATAATTGTCGAGATTGTGTTTATTCCCTCGCCCTTATTGAAGTAGGTGATGATGAAGTCATCGACCGACATTGTAAAGGCAAGAAGGAAGCCTGAGAGAATTCCCGGCTTTAATTCGGGCAAAACAATCTTTCTGAACGCATAGCCCCTGCTTGCGCCGAGGTCTAATGCCGCCTCGAAAAGTCTGTCTGTGTTCCTGTTAAGTCTCGGCCTTACCGAAAGCACCACGTAAGGAATGCTGAAGGTAATGTGAGCGAACAGAATCGTGCCGTAGCCAAGAGGCAGGCGAAGCATGATGAAGCAGAGCATCAGAGAAAGCCCGGTAACGATGTCCGCATTAAGCATCGGGATGTTGTTCGCCGCAAGGATGATATCCTGGCTCTTTTTCTTCATGTTGCTTAGCCCGAGAACCGCAAGGGTTCCGATTACTGTAGCAGCAACACTTGATATTATGGCAATCGAGAAGGTGTTTCCGACAGCCTGCATAAGCATTCTGCTTCTGAAGAGCTCCTCGTACCACTGAAGAGAGAAGCCTGAGAAGTTCGCCATTGACTTTGATTCGTTGAATGACAGAACTATGAGCGCTGCGATAGGCAGATACAGAAACAGCATAACGAGCGCTATGTATAATGTGCTAATTGTCTTCTTCACTGTTCCTCCTATATAAGCGCCTGTCCGCCGGTTTTGTCGAACTTGTTAAGTATCAGCATGCTCGCGATGATGAAGATCATCATTACAAGTGAAAGTCCGGAGCCTAGATACCAGTTGGAATTAACCGTGAACTCCTGCTCGATGATGTTTCCGATGAGATTGATCTTGCCTCCACCGAGCATGTTGGAAATAACGAATGTTGTGAGTGCCGGGATGAATACCATCGTGATTCCGCTAACGATTCCCGGAACGGTCAGCGGGATGATTACTCTTGCGTATACTGTCATTTTGCTCGCGCCCAGGTCGTATGCCGCCTCGATGAGATTGCTGTCGATCTTGCAGACCGTGTTATATATAGGAAGAATCATGAACGGAAGGAAGTCATACACCATTCCGAGGATGATTGCGCCCGGTGTGTTCATCAGCTGCTGCGGAGGCAGTCCGAAGATTGCAAGAATCGAATTGATTACGCCGGCTCTTTCGAGCAGAACCTGCCATGCCATCGTTCTCAGGAGGAAGTTCATCCACATCGGAAGGATGAAGACGAAAATCATGAAGCCCTCCTTGCCGAATTTTGAATCCCTGAGAATCATTGCCATCGGAAAGGCGATGATGAGGCAGACTATGGTGCTGGCAAAAGCAAGGCCAAGCGACAGTCCGAGGGCCTGCATGTGATCGTGCGTGAATACGGCTGTCACGTTATCGAAGGTGAAGCCGCCGTCTCGTGTTGTGAATCCATAGTAGAAAATCGAGAGGATCGGAATTACGGTGCCCGCGATTATCCAGATTATGAAGGGCGATGCCCATTTTCTGCTTGCCAATTCGTAACCTCCTTCGCTATATCTCGAGATTCATTCTCTTCTCGTCATCTGACTGAGGCTTGTGCATGATCTGAATGTTCTCAGGTCTTACATACATTCCGATTTCGCTTCCCACCTGGTGCTCATCGTAGTTCTGAAGGAGCCACTCGAACTTTCCTCCCTCCTGCTTAACGAGCATCTCATAGTGCACTCCGATGAAAAGCTTGCTTGTGATTGTTCCGTTAAAAAGACCCTCGCCGTAAGGTCTGATCTCTATGTCCTCAGGTCTTATTACAACGTCTACTCTCTGTCCCGGTCTGAAGCCGTTCTCTGTACCGTCGATGCAAGGGAACTTGACTCCCTTGATCTCAACGAGTCTGTCCTCTACCATTCTTCCCGGAATGATATTGCTGTCGCCGATGAAGTCTGCTACGAAGGCATTCTCAGGCTCGTTATATATCTGCTCCGGAGTTCCCTCCTGCTGAATGTATCCATCGTTCATTACAACGACCTTGTCGGACATTGTAAGAGCCTCCTCCTGGTCGTGAGTTACATATATGAATGTGATTCCAAGCTCCTTCTTAAGCCTTACAAGCTCATACTGCATCTCCTGTCTTAGCTTAAGATCGAGCGCTCCGAGAGGCTCGTCGAGCAGAAGCACCTTAGGCTCGTTAACGATAGCTCTTGCCATCGCGATTCTCTGCTGCTGTCCTCCCGAAAGCTGGGTAATCTTTCTGTTCTCGAAGCCCTTCAGGTTAACAAGCTTAAGAGCGTACTTAACCTTATCCTTGATATACTGGTCGCTCTTTCCGCTTACCTTTAGGCCGAATGCAATGTTCTCTCCCACAGTCATATGAGGGAAAAGAGCGTAGTTCTGAAATACCGTATTAAGGGGTCTCATGTTAGGCGGCAGATCTGTTATATCCTTTCCGTCGAAATACACTCTTCCCTGATCAGGCTTCTCAAATCCTCCGATTATTCGAAGAGTTGTTGTCTTGCCGCAGCCCGATGGTCCAAGCAGCGTAACGAACTGGTTCTCCTCAACAGTAAGAGTGAGCTCGTCGAGAACCTCGTTATCCCCGTAGCTTTTGCTGATATTATCAAGTCTGATTAATTCTGCCATTTCCTGTTTCTCCCCTTAATGAATGATTAAAAGCTTGGCGGCGAGCTTACCCAGATTACGGTAGCTCCCTTATCCGAGCTAAGATAATGCGGCTTGTCCGAATATATATAGAAGGTCTCTCCCTTCTT
>CAMFZN010000096.1 GCA_946006945.1 uncultured Clostridia bacterium
TATTCTTATCCTCTCTGTTAAGAGCAACTCCTAGAAGCTTGCAGCCTACAGACTCAAGAGTCTGAATGGAGTTTCTGATAATCTTCCTTGGTACATGAGCACATCTCACAACAAGTATTGCTCCGTCACAATGTGTCGCAATCAGATTGCCGTCAGCGACATATTCAAGAGGAGCAGAATCTATTATCACATATCTGTACTCAGATGCAAGAGCGTCCAGAAGCATCGCAAATCTTTTGTCCTCGAACAGCGACGACGGATTCTCAAGCAGGTTAGTGCACGGAATAAAATCTCCGTTCTCAACATTAGTAGAGTATAGTACATCCTCAATGTCGGCCCTTCCGGACAGATAGAAGTCAAGCCCGTATGGCACAGAGCCATCCTCAGTTCTTATGCTGTGTCTTGACATTAGCTCAGAATTTCTGAAGTCAAGATCAAGGAATACAGCCTTACTTCCCGATTCAGCCAGCATCTTCCACAACTGTACAGAAACAAAGCTCTTCCCCTCATTAGGAACACTGCTCGTAATGAGGATTCTCTTAGTATCATTGCCGCTGAATGCCACATTAACCTGCAGACGCTTAAGAGCCTGTTCTACTGCATAAGGAAGTTCAGGAAAAGTTAGATTTAATCTCTTCATTATCTTGCACCTCCTGTTTTCTTCTTGCTTCTGCCTCGCCTGCTGAGTTTTCTGCGAGCTTTATACTTCTTATCCTTCGCACTGCTCTCACCGCCAAGCGATGCTCCCTCCGGGATTGTTGCGAGAGGAACAATTCCGAAGTATGTCTCAAGCTCTTCTGCCGAATGAATTGTATCATCTGCCAGATACTGAACTGTCAGCCATCCAAGTGCAATGATAAGTCCCACAAGTGCTCCCAGCAGAGTATTCTTGCTGTTGCTTGGACCGGACTTCTGCTCCGGCATCTTGGCACGCTGCGCAACATTAGGCGGATTTGTGCTCATTGTCTCTGGGAGATACTCCAGCGATACATCCATAAATGTATTCGCAAGATCCTTACTTAACTTAGGGCTTGTAGTATGCGCCGTAATCTCAAGTACTCTTGTATCTGCAGGATTGGTAATAGTAACCATCTGCAGCAGTTCCTTCGGAGTACAGTCAAGATTCAAGTCCGAAATAACCTGCTCTGTAACCGGATCACAGGTGATAAGCGACTCATAGTCAGCTGTAAGCGATGTACCAATGTTCAGATCAGTAAGGTCTACAATTGACTTGTTGGATGCTGATACAATATACATCTTTGCAGTTGCATCGTATGTAGGATCTATGAGGAAGAATGAGTATGAGCCTGCAAGAATTGCCCCGGCAAGAAACCAGATGGCAATAAACTTGGCGTGGCTTAGGAACACCTTGCCAAGCTCCAGAAGATCAATCTCACCCTCATGAGTTCTGTCCATAATATCGTTGGTATTTGTTTGCTGTTTTTCATTCATAGCTGATGTAACCTCTTCTTAGTGTGCAAAAGGATAATAATTCTGATTATTCAGTCTCTTCTTCAAGCAGAGACTCGAAGTACCACTCCTCCACAGGGTTGTAGAACAGTTTAATGGTAGCGTAGTTTAGTGTAACCTCATCATAAATAACCTCAGCAAGCTTGGTCTCCGGGTTGATGGTTCTCGTGTATTTAATCTCAGGAACATCAATTCTCTTGTTGCCTTCTAGGATTTTGCCAATCTTACTGAACTGAGCGTTAGTCATGTCAGTAACCATGCAATCCTCCATCTGATCCATAGCATCATTTACAAATGAACTGTCCTCAAGGCATTTCTCCTTGAAAGCATTAAGTGCGCCGTCAAGATATGCTTCCTGGCGCTTCATTCTATTCTCGTTGGTACCATCTCCAACGCCCTTGCGTCCTCTTACGAACTCCTCAGCCTGCTTATCTGACAGATGAACAGTCTTGCCTTTGACAAGATCAGAATCATCACCAAAGTCATCCTCAATCTTCACATCGACACCGCCAAGGATGTGATTAATCTTTCCGATTGAATCCATGTTGATTGCCACATAACCATTGATATACTGACCATCCATAAGCTTAGACACAGCATTCTTAGTCATCTCACAGCCTGTCTCATCATCTCCGCCTCTTGCATAGGCAAGAGCCAGCTGTGATGTGGTCTCACCGAGTACTTCTCCGTCCTCATCCGTAATATCATATGCAACCATAGCATCTCTGTCTAAAGGAAGCATTGCATATGTCTCTTCCTTACGGTCAATAACAAGAAGAATGTTGGTATCACTCTGTACAGTATCCATGTCATCAATCTTCCTGTCATCTGTACCCATTATCAGATATGTCTCTACATTCTGCTTCTTGGTACATTCAATTCCTTCTATATCATATGTATCTTTACTAGAATCCGTAACCCCGTCAGAATCACGGTTCTCAAATATATAAATACCTGTTGCAGCCGCAATTACTGCAATAGCTGCTATGGCAAGTATTATGATATTCTTCTTGCCGTTCTCAGCTGTCTCCGGTCTCTTTGCCACCTATATCAACCCCCTTAACAGTTCCTCATTACGTTCATTCATTCTAAGAAGGAAGTCCTCCCCCAGTGCGCTTCGCAATGCATCCATTCCTATCGGAAGATTAGGCGGCCTTCTGTTCATACCGTGACAGTCACTTCCAAGCATGTGAGCCTCTCCCGAAGCAAACATTTTAATAAGCTTACGCCTCAGCTTCCTGTCATCGAAAGCCTCGGCATTAACCTGAATTCTAATCGGAAGAGTCCTGCTCATCTCAATCAGTTCTTTAATTCTTCTCTTATTCCGCCTGTTCATGAATCTCTCGATGTGAGCGATGATTACAGTATATCTTGAGCTTAGCTTCTCAATCTCCCTGAGATGCGACTCCTGCCAGTCAACAAAGGGCATCTCAACCATTAGAATATTCGACCCCTGAATCGTGAGATCTCCAACTCTCTCGGTTACTGACATATTATCGAAGAAAGCAACCTCTGCTCCAAGCAAAAGCTTCGGCAGACCATCACTATGACCTTCATCACCAATGAAGTGCCTTCCGCCACCTCTTACCTCAGCTGCCAGCTCCTCGTAAGCTGCCTGCCGCTTCTCTAAGAATCTGTCTATCGACATCTCCGAAGCATAAAAATGAGGCGTAGCGATAATCGTTCTTACGCCTTGCTCCCTCGATCGCTCAAGAATATTAATCGATGTTTCTACACTTCTGCTACCATCGTCGATCCCTTGTAACAGGTGGCAATGAAAGTCAATCATATCTTAACCTCATAAACCTCGATCATATATAGCATCAAAAACATTTGACTCATTCTCAAAAACTGCATACACAAGATACATCACATGCATCATAGTTTGATAATTATACTCCAGTTCTATTGAATGAGTCAAATCAACTAAATAATACACTAATCTTTCTGACTAGAATTGCTCGTAGATAAAGCTTGCCGCATCGTACCCCGGACCATATATTCCGAACAGCACGATTGAGAATACGCAGGCATATATCAGAATCCATCTGAACACGAGGTTCTGCTGTGCCATAACCTCACGGAGCTTCATCTTCTCCTGCAGAATATCCACTACCAGCAGAATAATAACTGATACTACCATCAGAGTGACATCCTGTGGTATGAAGCCGAAGGATTCACAGGTGTAATTCCATATATCCGCAAGACTTGTATCGGTAAATACCTTTACGAAAATTCCCAGAGCATAGCGCATGCCGTCAGCCCTGAAGAATATTCTTCCCACGCAGCACAGGAAGTACGTTCTTGCCATCTGCCAGAAGTGCCAGCCGAAGTTCTCCGTATCGATATGAAGAGTCTCATTAATCTTCTTAAA
>CAMFZN010000097.1 GCA_946006945.1 uncultured Clostridia bacterium
ATCATCGAAAACTTCAGAAAACGGACGACCCTGACCACCTAGAGCCTGTTCATAGCTGTGCTGCAGCTTAGCACTGAGTTCATTATTGCTGATAGAATCAATAGTCATAGGCATATCCGGTATCGTAAGGGGGAATGGGATACCTTTTGTAAAAATAATCTGTCGATACAAAGAATTAATAACAACAGAAACAGGAATGCCGAGCTTTTGCAAAATATCTTCTGCCTGAGTCTTAATACTATTTTCGACTCTTGCACTTACAGTTGAGTCTTTCATATTATTCACCTCTCTTTCAACAATACTGTAGTACAATTGCAGGTGATTTGCAAGACATATTCTTTAGGTCGAATACTCGAATATTCGAATACCGAATCCCGATGCAACGGTTGACGACATGACAGGCTGTCTTGAATACAGGAATAGGGATTGTCTTTTCGCGTTGACAAGCAGTTGACATATTCACTCTACAGTTGTAGAATGGGTGCAAAAGGAGGGTTGAGTTATGGATTATATCAGGATTCCCGAAAGTGAGCTCGATGTTATGCAGGTTGTGTGGGATCAGATGGAGGTTCTCGGTGGACCGGTGCCTCGGACTGTTCTTGAAGCTGAGATTGACAAGGTGCGTCCGATGGCACAGACGACGCTGCTTACGCTCGTGTCAAGGCTCGTGAAGAGGGGCGTGCTGAAGGCCGAGAAGAACGGAAGAAGCAGTGAATATATTCCTGCAATAAGCAGGGAAGAGTATCTTGCACAGCGCAGCAGGGATTTTATAAAGAAGAACTGCGGCGGAAGGATGAGTGTTTTTGCCTCGGCTCTCACAAACAGCGGACTTAGCCGAGATGAGATTGAGGAGCTTAGAGCGCTTCTCGCCGAGGATAAGCTGTAGGCCGGCCGGACAGTCCGGACAGGTCCGGCTGCCGTGCGGTACCTGGTAACAGGATTATGAGGGAGGTAAGGTCATGAGTGGACGTTTTCTTATCGGAGCGATGGTGTTAGGCTTAATCTCAGTTTGCTATGCCGTTGATTACGTTGTGAATCACAAGAAACACATGTCAGGAACTCAGATAATCAGCAGAAACGCTTCGCTTCTGATGGTATATATTGGGGTCTCTGTAACATTGGGGTTGTTTATGGCCGGGAGGAGCAGTTATATTGCGACAAGAGTCGTTTCTATTGCCATAAGTGTTTTTGTTTTTGAGATAATACTTCTTGCTGCAAGCGACCTGCTCAGGAAGGTGTGCAGCCCTTCGGTTATGGTTGGTTTGTGGGGAATTGTAAATGTACTGTATTTTCTTCTATTATCATCCGGTTACTCGACTAATCTGGAGCCGCTGCGAATTATCCCCGTTCCCAGGACAGTTTTTTTGCCCGCACTTGCCTTGTGGGCCGCCGGATTCGCTGTTCTTATGGGCAGAGCCGTGCTGGAGCATCTGTCATTCGTCAGACAGGTAAGGGAGGGCAGCCGCGTTGCCGATGCGGAGCACGATGCAGAGCTGATGGCTGTATACAAGAAGGTCCTTTCAGATTACGAGATGTATGAAGTTCCGGTCAGGCTGTCGCCTGCGGTCAGTGTGCCTGTGGCAGTCGGGCTGATGCGAATTGAAATCGTGCTGCCGATGTCACGAGAATACGGGACCAAAGAGCTTGAGTACATCTTCAGGCACGAGCTTACCCATATCGCGGGCAAAGACTCGGAGCTTAAGCTCTTCATGGTCTTCTGCCGGTCGCTGTTCTGGTTCGTTCCTCTGTTCGGAAGGGCGTCACGAAAGGCGGCGGAGGATATGGAGCTAAGCTGCGACGAGCTTGTCCTAAAGGGTGCCGACGAGGAGGAGAGAAGATTCTACGCCAACCTGATCCTGGATTCCGAGGGCGAATGCAGGGGCTTCACCACCTGCCTGTCAACCGGCGGAGAGCAGATGAGATACAGACTTAAGTCCATCATGAATCCGCGTCCAGCGCGTGCAAAAGAAAAGGTCTCCGGCATCATAATTACCGCCATTTCCGCGGCAGCACTGATTCTTTCCTTCAATCTGGTCGCGTTCACCTACGATTACGGCAAGCTGAGTGAGCTTGCTTTTGGCGGCTCCGTAAAGGGCATGATTTCAGAGGCTCCTTCCTTCGATGAAGATTCCGATTACAGTATCGAGGAGGTCGAGGCTATTATTGACTGCACAGAGGTTGCGTATGTTGGAGAGGGTGAAACGAGTTCGGAAGAGCCACGGTATGGATATTTCAATTACGAGGATACAACGTACATAATGAGTGTGTATGACGACAGAATCGAGCTGTATACGCTGGATGATTTCGATATCGTCACTTATATGAAGATTTAATCGTGTCACTAATCCTGACGAGACCCCGGCAGAATATCGAACGTGCGGGGGATTGCGGAGGCTGAAGCGTTTTTGCACGAAACAGGAAGTATGGAAAGGAAGTATTATGAATCAGCAGGAAAGACGCAGATATCTAATTGACGCGCTTTTGGGAGAGAAGCCGGAGTACAGGGGCATGAAAGTGCCGCAGGCGGAGCTCGAGCAAAGGAAGCTTCTTCGCTCGCTCATGAACGTCAGGTGGGCCGCGCCGACTTCGGCGGAGTTCGAGCGGATTCAGGACGAGTATCTGCAGGAGGTTAACAGGGAGCGCGGCATAGTGGACATCGAAAATCTCGAAGAGAGGGAACCGGATATGTACCTTTGGCAGGGAGATATCACGAGGCTTCGGACGGGCGCGATTGTCAACGCCGCAAACAGCGGAATGACGGGCTGCTATCAGCCGTGCCACGCGTGCATTGACAACTGCATACACACGTATTCCGGGGTGCAGCTTCGAAATTTTTGCCAGAAGCTGATGGATGAACAGGGGTGCGAGGAGCCTGCGGGACGGGCAAAAGTTACGCCGGCCTTTAATTTGCCGTGTGACTGCGTAATCCACACCGTGGGGCCGATAGTTTACGGCGAGCTGACGGAGGATCACGAGCGACTGCTTGCTTCGTGCTATGAATCGTGTCTTCGCTTGGCGGATAAGAACGGCCTTGGCAGCATTGCGTTCTGCTGCATATCGACCGGGATTTTTCACTTCCCGAATGACAGGGCAGCGGAGATTGCTGTGGATACCGTGAGGAAGTACAAGGAGAGAACGGGCAGCAGGATAAAGGTAATCTACAATGTATTCAAGGATCTTGATAGAGAAATCTATGAGAAGCTGTTAGGTGATGGAAAGGGCGTGAGTGCTGGAGATGAATAGGAATAAGAACTCCGGATTTACATTCAGCGGTTTTCTTTGCGGAGCGCCGCAGGGGGATTACATATTTCAGAATGTTGAATATTATAAGCAGATCAAGAGGGCAGCCGAAATAATCAGCGATGCGGATTACATTCTTATTGGAGCCGGAGCCGGTCTCAGCACTGCCGCGGGAGCAGAGTACGGCGGTAAGTGGTTCGAGGAGAATTTTGCCGAGTTCAGGGATAGGTACGGCACAGGACCGCACATGCAGGACATGTACAGCGCGGGCTTCTATCCATTTCCGGACGAGGAAGCCTTCTGGGGCTACTGGTCCAAGCACGCTCTTCTTGGCGGAGTAAAGCTTGACGTAACTCCGCTTCACAAGGTGCTTCTGTCGTTGTGCGAAGGAAAGCATCTGTTCGTCCTCTCGACAAATGTGGACGGACAGTTCGTAAAAGCAGGCCTCCCGACAGATCAGATATTCTGCACCCAGGGTGACTACTTCCATATTCAGTGTTCCAGAGG
>CAMFZN010000098.1 GCA_946006945.1 uncultured Clostridia bacterium
AAAAATAAACATAGGCTGAAAGAAAACAGTCAGCCTATGCTCAGTTACCTTATTGAATTATCTGACGGCCATCGACAGTCACAGAATATGATGAATCCTACTTATATGACTCAATCATTGCCTTAAATGCAGGAAGTGAGTTTCTGATCATTTCGTTTGATACGCAGTATGACAGTCTGAAGAAGCCAGGGCAAGCGAATCCGTCTCCCGGAACTACGAGGAGGTTGTGCTCAAGCTTAGCCTTCTCAGAGAATGCCATTGCGTCTCCGTTTGGTGCCTTAACCCACATGTAGAATGCTCCGTCAGGCTTAGCACACTCATATCCGTATGATGTGAGTGACTCGTAGAGAAGTGTTCTGTTCTCGTCATATGCTACGAGATCAGGCTCACAGCCTACGCACTCCTCAACTACTCTCTGGATGAGTGTTGGAGGACATACAGATCCGATCTCTCTTGCTGCTCCTGCGATTGCTGAGTAAAGATCCTTAGCATCAGCGCAAGTAGCAGGTACGTATACATATCCGATTCTCTCACCAGGAAGTGAAAGCGACTTGGACCATGAGTAGCAAACGATTGTGTTGTCATATACCTCAGGGATGAACTTAACCTTTACTCCGCCGTATACAAGCTCTCTGTATGGCTCATCTGCGATGATGTAGATTGGATGTCCGAACTCCTCTTCTTTCTTTCTGAGGATGTCAGCAATCTTGTTAAGAGTCTCCTCTGTGTATACAACACCTGATGGGTTGTTAGGGTTGTTAAGAACTACTGCAACTGTATTCTCGTTGGTTCTTGCCTCAAGCTCCTCGAGATTGATCTGGAAATTCTCAGTGTCTGCAGGAACTACGCTTACCTTGCCGCCTTCGCAAGTGAAGAATACGTTATACTCAGGGAAGTATGGTGCTACGCAAAGGAACTCTGACTCTGGGGAAGTAGTGAGTGCCTTAGCTACAGAAACAAGTGCAGGAGCGCAGCCGCATGTCATGAAGATTTCGCTAGCCTGTGCATTGGTAGTGAATCTCTCTCTGAGGTTGGCAGCGATTGCCTCTCTTGTTGACTCAAATCCAGGAGCCATTGAATATCCGTGAAGAACGATTGAATCCTCCTCAGCGAGAAGCTTCTTGATAGTCTCCTCAACCTTCTTAGGAGCAGGAATACTAGGGTTACCAAGGGAATAGTCGTAAACCTTGTCCTTTCCTACAACCTTAGCCTGTGCAAGGCCGTAAGCGAAAAGCTCTCTGATGATTGATGGTGCAGTACCATAACCATAATACTTCTGATTAACCATTTCTGATAATCTCCTTTCATTCAAAAGAATTGATATACATTATGTTAAATATATATCAAAGCTTCCAAGTATTCAAGTGAAGCTGATGTTCCTACGTCTCGGTGTTGCAAAAAAATACATCCACGCACCACCTCGGTTTCGTGCAAAAGCCCCGTCATCAAAGACGAGGCTCCCGTAATTCCGTTACTCTGTCTTGATACGAAATAAACTTACAGTTCTATTCCGTTCATTCTGTCAAGCTCATCAGGATCCGGCATTGACTGCATTGCCTCAAGAGTCCTCTGCATAAGATCGTTAAGCTCCCAGCCGAGCTGCTCGGCACCCTTAGTGATTACGTCTCTGCTGCAGCCGCCGGCAAAACGCTTGTCCTTGAACTTCTTCTTAAGCGACTTAAGATCCATGTCCTTGCAGCTCTTGGAAGGTCTTAGTATAATTGCCGCGCCGATTATTCCTGTAAGCTCGTCGGTTGCGAACAGAACCTTCTCCATCTCATGAACAGGCTCAACATCGCAGCACAAGCCAAAGCCGTGGCTGCATACTGCATGAACAAGTTCCTCCGATGCTCCTATCTCTGCAAGAAGCTCAGGCGCCTTAGTGCAGTGCTCGTCCGGATAGCTTCCGAAGTCTACATCGTGAAGGAGACCGCAAAGTCCCCAGAATTCCTCGTCCTCACCGTAGCCGAGTTCCCTTGCCATGTATCTCATAACGCCCTCCACAGTCACCGCATGGTGAAGGTGGAAAGGTTCCTCATTGTACTTCTTAAGAAGCTCCCACGCCTCTTCTCTTGTGCATCCTGCTGATGTCATACTATATATCCCCTCCTTCTTACATATTGTTTAACCTAATTGTTATTCTAATCTCAAGAGTTTAATTATTCCATACCTTTGACAAAAGTGATATAATATTTTCAGTGCGCTGGTGTAGCTCAATGGCAGAGCAGCTGATCCGTAATCAGCAGGTTGGGGGTTCGACTCCCTTCACCAGCTCCATTTTTTTGCCTTGAATACTGTAACTATTAGCAGAAAACATATTTCTTGAGTCTATCGAAGGCTTCCTTTACCCTGCTTAGCGGAAGGGCGAGATTCATTCTGATTGAGTACTCTAGATTGAAGTCTTCGCCGTTTTGCCAGAATACACCGGCCTCAAAGCCCTTGAAAAGAAGCTCCTTCAGTGTAAGCCCATTCTTCAGACAGAAGTCTTTGCAGTCGATAAAGAGCATGTAGGTTCCCTCCGGCCTTGTGACCTTGACGCCCTCGAAGTTGTCTCTGATGAATTCGCAGGCATAGTCAAGGTTGGCTCCGATTACCTCTCTAAGTTCGCCAAGCCACTCCCTTCCCTCAGGAGAATAAGCTCCGATAAGAGCATACATTGAAAGAAGGTTCATGCTGTTATAATGCCCAAGTGATGACTCCTTGAGCATCCTCTCTCTTAGCCATCTGTTGTGAACGACATGGTAGCTTCCTACAAGTCCGGCCAGATTAAACGTCTTTGATGGAGCATACATTGCTACTGTTCTCTGTTGTGCATCAGACGATACTGTCTGAGTCGGGATGTGTCTCCCCTTTGTTATCAGATCTGACCATATCTCATCTGAGATTACATACACATCGTGCTTTCTGTATATCTCCATGGCCTTCTCAATCTCCCATCTTTCCCAGACTCTGCCCGTAGGGTTGTGGGGCGAGCAGAAGATTGCAGCATGAATGTGATTCTCTTCTATCTTCTTCTCCATATCGTCAAAATCCATTCTCCAGACTCCATTCTCGTCACGTACAAGCGGACTGTGAACGATATGATATCCGTTATTCTTAAGAACTCCTGTAAATCCAACATATGTTGGGGAGTGAACAAGCACCTTATCACCCTGAGAGCACAGAACATGAAGTGCTGTTGCAACTCCTCCAAGAACTCCGTTCTCATATCCGATTGATTCTCTTGTAAGCGAGTCATCACCCTTTACATCTCTGTGCCAGCTTATAATCGAATCATAGTATTCATCTCTCGGCGAGAAGTAACCGTAGGTTGGATGCTTTGCCCTCTCGATAATGGCCTCCGTAACTGTCGGTACAGTAGCGAAGTTCATGTCGGCAACCCACATAGGGATATAATCAAGTCCGTCTCTTACCTCGACCTCTCCCCAGTGACACGGAAGAACATCAATTGCATCCGCATCCTTTCCTCTTCTGTCAATTATGCTCTCGAAATCATACTTCATTGTCATTTCCTCCCTAATGTCCCTGTTTCCCCTTTTATAAAGCCTCTGATATACTCGCCGTAATCATCCGACACTCATCAGCAAGAATTGGTCTTGATTCTTCTTCGGGCAGAAGAAGAGCAGGCATAGACAACACAATCATTATAATACTAAACCCTGTCTTAACGACAGGGTTTTTG
>CAMFZN010000099.1 GCA_946006945.1 uncultured Clostridia bacterium
GACTTTCTGATAATTACCAAGCTAGCTGTTCAAAGCCTGCGCGAAGCGCAGGCTTTTCTTATGAAAGTAAGGGGACAGCGACAATCAAATTGTTTTTAATTATTTTTCTTAACTCTAAGAAGGGGGAACATATCAATGAGAAAGAAATTTATGAAGTTTGCTGTAGTAGCAATGTCAGTAATGATGGCCTTTACCATGGCCGGCTGTGGTGGCGGAGACTCAAGCGATGCGCCTGAGAACTCAATCAAAATCGGCGGAATCGGACCTACAACAGGACCTGCTGCTGTATATGGAACTGCAGTTAAGAATGGTGCGCAGCTTGCGGTTGACGAGATCAACGCTGCAGGCGGAGACTTCGGTATCGAGCTTGACTTCCAGGATGACGAGAACGATGCAGAGAAGGCTGTTAACGCATATAACGAGCTTAAGGACTGGGGAATGCAGATGCTGCTCGGTACAGTAACTACTAACCCATGCATTTCAGTATCAGCTGAGACAAATAATGACAGAATCTTCGAGCTCACACCATCGGCTTCATCAGCAGATGTAACAAAGGGCAAGGACAATGTATTCCAGCTTTGCTTCACTGACCCTAACCAGGGACTCACTGCAGCAGATATCATCATGGAGAAGAAGCTTGGAACAAAGATTGCTGCAATCTACAACAATGCAGATGCTTACTCAACAGGAATCTACAACGCATTCAAGGCTGAGGTAGAGTCAAAGGGCGGCGAGATCGTATACAGCGGAACATTCGCATCAGACGACAACGCAGACTTCTCGGCACAGCTCAACGGTGCAAAGAATGCAGGCGCAGACCTCGTATTCCTTCCAATCTACTACACTCCAGCATCACTGATTCTGCAGCAGGCAGACAGCATGGGATATGAGCCAACATTCTTCGGATGTGACGGTATGGACGGAATCCTCTCACTTGAGGGATTTGACACAGCACTTGCTGAGGACGTAATGCTCATGACTCCATTCAATCCATGGTCAGAGGATGAGAACGTATCAAGCTTCGTTTCAGCATACGAAGATGCATATGATGAGACACCTAACCAGTTCGCAGCTGACGCTTATGACTGCGTATACGCAATGTACAACGCATTCACAAATGCAGGACTCTCAGTTGAGGATGCTAATGATGCAATTTGTGACGCAATGATAGGACAGTTCACAGGCGACTTCTCATACGACGGACTTACAGGTTCAGGAATGAAGTGGAACGAGAAGGGTGAAGTTTCTAAGACTCCTGTTGTATGCGTAATCAAGGATGGAAAGTACGTAGACGTTAAGTAAACAAGAAACAGTAAATTACCTTCAATTCGCATTTTTTATTCATACGGCAGACGCGCAATGCAGACGCCGGATAGAAATAACCACACTGGGGCGGGCGGCCGGCAGGCCTGCTCGCCCCCGAACAAATCAGAAACACTATACACGACAAACGGCCCGGCTGGGCTGCGAGGATAAAGGGAACAATTATGAATTTTTTAAACTGTATAATCAACGGCCTGAGCCTTGGAAGCGTTTATGCGATCATCGCTCTCGGATATACAATGGTATATGGAATATCAAAGATGCTGAATTTTGCACACGGCGATGTCATCATGGTCGGTGCTTACGCATCCTTTGTTATTACCTCGAGCACTGATATTTCCCCATGGATTTCCGTGCTCATCGCCGTTGCTGTATGCTCGGCACTTGGAATAGTAATCGAAAAGCTTGCATACAGACCTCTTAGAGGAACGGGCTCGCTTGCGGTACTGATTACCGCGATAGGAGTTTCGTACTTCCTCCAGAACGCTGCGCTTCTGATCTGGGGATCGGCACCAAGAGTATTCACATCGCTGTTCAAGGACTATGAGAGCCTTAGATTTTTCGGTGGCGAGCTGGTTGTTTCATACGAGACAATCTTCACTATCGGATGCTGCATAGTAATCATGATAGGACTTACTCTGTTCACGAGCAAAACCAAAGCGGGCAAGGCCATGAGAGCCGTATCCGAGGACAATGGTGCTGCTCAGCTGATGGGAATCAACGTCAACAGATCGATTTCACTTACTTTTGCCATAGGATCGGGACTTGCGGCAGTTGCAGGAGTTCTGCTCTGCTCATCATATCCGGTTCTGATGCCGACTACAGGAGCTATGCCTGGAATTAAGGCGTTCACAGCTGCTGTTTTCGGAGGAATCGGTTCAATACCAGGCGCTATGCTTGGAGGAATTCTCCTTGGAATCATCGAGATTTTCTCAAAGACTTACATCTCAACAGAGCTTTCGGATGCCATCGTATTCGGTATGCTCATAGTCGTTCTTCTCGTTAAGCCTACAGGACTTCTCGGAAAGAAGATCACAGAGAAAGTGTAGGTGGAAGAAATGACAAAGCTGCTTAATAAGAAAACAAATCTGACACCATACGGCAGGGAGGCTGCAATATCCTACGGTATTGTTATCGCAGGCTTCGCGCTTCTCAGCCTCGGTGCAGCTTCAGGAATAATAGGATCGAATCTGCAGGGTCAGTTCGTTCCGATCTGCGCATACGTTACACTTGCGATTGCGCTCAATCTCGTTGTAGGAATCTCCGGCGAGCTCTCGCTGGGACATGCGGGCTTCATGGCTGTCGGTGCTTTTGCCGGAATAACAGCCTCGGCTCTGCTTGGAGATACCGGTGCTCCTGACATCCTCAGAGTGGTTGTCGCTCTTATCGTCGGAGCAATCTGCGCAGGAATAGTTGGAGCCATCATCGGAATTCCGGTTCTCGGACTGCGCGGCGACTATCTTGCTATAGTAACACTCGCTTTTGGCGAGATAATAAGAAACGTTCTGAACATAGTGTACCTAGGCAAGGATTCCCACGGACTTCACTTCTCGCTTTCAAGCGATGTTCAGCTTGAGCCTGATGGCTATCACATCCTGACAGGCCCGATGGGAGCTACAGGCAACGATACTCTTGCGAGCTTTCCTATCGGAATCGTTGTTGTTCTGATTACTCTGTTCATTGTTCTCAACATGATTAACAGCAAGCATGGACGAGCAATCATGGCGATAAGGGACAACAGAATTGCGGGAGAGTCGATAGGTCTTAATGTAATAAAGTACAAAATGATGGCCTTTGTTGTAAGTGCCGCTCTTGCAGGAATGGGCGGAGCCCTCTTCGGACTCAACTACTCATCGCTCGCCCCTGTAAAGTTCAACTTCAACACCTCGGTACTCATCCTTGTATTCGTAGTACTCGGTGGAATCGGTAACATCTGGGGTGGAATCATCGCTGCGGCAGTTCTTACAATCCTGCCTGAGGCACTTAGAGACTTCTCCGATTACAGAATGCTTACATATGCAATCGTGCTCATCCTCGTAATGATCTGCACATACAATCCTGCAATTAAGGCAAGAATCGGAGTATACAAAGAGAAATTTATCAAGAAGAAGAGCAAGGAGGTGGCTTAAATGTCAGATTATAAGGATTTTGAGCAGACTCCTGAGAAGATCGTCGACGAGGTTCATACTTACGAGGATAGAAAGTCTGAGTATTACGACGGAAATGTCGGCGCGAGAGCTCTGATTTTTGACAGTAAGGAAATGTACGGTGAGGATGAGGCTTACTATGAGGGTGAGCTGATTCCGGAGAGAGACCGGCACATGAGACCGGTTCT
>CAMFZN010000100.1 GCA_946006945.1 uncultured Clostridia bacterium
TTTATTGTCTTGCCTGAGGATGAGCGCGAGGCTTTAAGAGTGCGTGCGCCTGTCATTTTCTTTGATGTTGAATAGCGAAGCTCGTAGCCTGAGAAGTTCTTCTGGGCGGCTGCGCTCTGCTTTCTCCACTTGACTGTGATGCCGGCCTTGATTGGAGTAAGCTTAAGTGAGCTTACGTATGACTTCTCGTATGCGGGTGTTGTGATAACAGGAGAGTCACCTGCGTCTGCCACGTTCAGGGAGCGAAGTGTTCTCGATGATGTATTCGGATTCGACTGAACCGAGTAGGTTATGCAGCCTTCTTCAAGGGAAGCAGCGAGGCCGTAAATCAGGCCGGAACCTGTGTCAGGAGAAGCGACCGACAGTCTTTGCTTGTCCTTGAGATTATATCCTCTTATCTCTCTGGCTGTGTTGTAGTACAGGATGTCATTAACAAGCACAAGGCCTGAGAACTTGCCCACGTAGTTACTCCAGCTTCCGAGGGTGTCGATAGTCGAAACGCCTGTGCCGTCAGTCTTGCAGACCTTAAGGCCGCCGGAGTCGACGAAGTATCTGTTAGATCCCGATGCTACGACAGGGCTTGCTGCATCGCGGTAATACTTCGACGAGTAGGTATTGCTGCTGCATGGCATTGTGATATGCCTGTCCTTGCGGAGTGCGTCACTTGAAGAAAGTCCGTAGAGAGTGCTGTCAGAAATCAGGAAATAATCATGGCGAATATTTCCGTGCAGGTCGGGCACGGGATCGTCCCAGGTTACGTCAACATGGTAATAGCTGTCTCCGATTCTGACTATGTTCCAGGCGTGATTCAGACCGTCGCTGATTGCGGTGTAGCACTTTATGCCGTTTTGCGCCATCAGATACTGAAACAGGTACGCATAAGACTGGCAGACGCCCTTGCCCTCTGTGAGAAGAATCGACGGATATATCGAGGCGAAGGTCTCATCATAGTGATAGGTTGATGCCATGTAATCGTGCAAAATAAGTGCCTTATCGGCCGGGTCATCTCCTGCACTCGCAATTATAGAATTCAGTCTGCCGAGCTTAGCATCAATTGTGTTGACCCAGGTTCTTGTCGCTTCTCTTCCGAGGCGGTTGCTGATTACGATGTTCGAAAGTAATGAAGTTCCTACCTGATACTGCATCGTTATGTCAATCTTATCGCCGTCGATGTACGGACAGAAATAATTAAGGTATCCGAACTGCTTAGAGTCAATCGGGATGCTTTGATCCGAAAGGGAGATGCTAGAGTCTCCGCTTAGGAGGGCGGAGCGAATCTCGCCGCTGACTTCGAGCAGGAGCTTAACCTGGTTGTCGAGGTTGAGCTCGGTGGCAGCCATGAGGCGAGATGAGCGTTCGGGCGCAGCTTCTACCGATTCCACTCGTGCGGGTGCGATCTCCGTGCAGGCGCCGCACCTGTAATCAGAGGAAGCTGCGCCCGATGCGGCCGCCGCTACGCTGAATGAGGCGCCGGCCGCTGTTATTGCCAGTACAAGACTAAGCAGAATTGATAATGTCCTTCTCATGTGTGACCTCCTTTCAATGCCTGATATCGGTCAGCCCACCGCGGCAGACGGGACCTTTCGGTCAGTCCCCTGCGGCAGCTGGGGGTCTTCTAATTATAGTATTTTTTGTCCGCGAATAGAAGAATTACGGATGAGAAATGCGTACAGATGCCGGCATCGGTGTCAGTCGCTTACGAATGCACGCCAAAACCCGATGCTTTTGTCAGGGTATTCGAAGCTGTACTCCAAAACCCGGTGCTTTTTATGCGGCGTTCCGTGGTACAATATAAATAACCATGAGCTTCCCTGCGGGGGAGCAGTCAACCAATAACTGTATGAGGGGTGAATAAAATGGCAGTACAGCTTTATGAAGATAAGAGATTTGCGAATTACAGAGAGATTATGAATCACTCTGCTGAGACTTTTAAGGAGAAGGCGGCTTTTCAGATTAAGGTGAAAGGTCAGGATGGATACAGATATATCAGCTTTGAGGAGTCGCGGGATTATTACTATGCGCTTTGCGCGGAGTTCATTAGACGCGGCTTCAAGGGCAAGAGAATTGCAGTAATGGGCAAAAACAGCTGCGAGTGGTCGCTTTGCTATCTTGCCGCTTCGACTGTCGGCTGCGTTGTTCCTATCGACAAGGAGGTAAGCGCTGAGGATGCGGTTGCATTCATGAAAGCCGCTGACTGCGTTGCGCTTTTCGCTGATGCGAAGATCATCAAGACGGTATCGGAGCTGGGCTACGAAGCGGAGTATCACGACTTCGGCTTCGTATGGGAAAGAGACCTTAACATTACAGACGAGGAGCGTGCAGAAATTGATGCAATCGAGCTGTCTAAGGATGAGTGCCAGATTCTGATTTTTACATCAGGCACAACAGGAAGATCGAAGGGCGTATGTCTCTCGCAGCACGCGGTCTGCTCAAACATCTACTCGACCGTTCAGGTTGTAAAAATCACACCTAAGGACAAAACCCTGTCGCTTCTGCCGCTGCACCACACTTACGAGTGTACCCTGAACTTCCTTCTCGTCTACTCAAAGGGCGCCTGCATCACATACTGCGACGGCCTTACAAAGGTAAAGAAGAACCTCCTCGAGTACAAGCCTACAATCCTTGTAGTTGTACCGGCTGTTCTAAAGATGCTGTCTAAGCAGATCAAGAAGGGCGTTGCCGCAAGCTGTCCAAAGAGATACGCTAAGCTTTTCGAGGAGCACACACTTGGATACGCTATGGCCCACACGATTTTCCCTATCCGCTGGGCTATTAAGAAAAGCGTAAGAGAACAGCTCGGCGGAGAGATGAGACTTTTTATCGTGGGCGCTGCCGCTGTTGAACCGTACCTCATCGAGGACTTCGATTCAATCGGCATCGAGACTCTGCAGGGCTACGGCCTCACCGAGTGTGCACCGCTCGTTGCCGGCAACTGCGACTTCTGCATGAACGTCAACTCTGCGGGCAAAGTAATGCCCGGAAATGAGATGCGAATCGACAATCCTAACGCAGAGGGCGTAGGCGAGATCATCACTCGCGGCGATAACCTGATGCTCGGCTACTTCAAAGATCCTGAGGCAACTGAGGCTGTCTTCAAGGACGGCTGGTTCAGAACCGGCGACCTCGGTTACATCGACGAGGACGGCTGGCTCTACATCAGAGGAAGATCCAAGAACGTTATCGTTACTTCCAATGGCAAAAACATCTATCCTGAGGAGCTCGAGGAGCGTCTCAGCGACTACGATGAGATTGCAGAGGCGATCGTAATCGCAGGCGACAAGGACGGTGAGACGACAGTAAAGGCCAAGATAGTGGCCAACCTCGATGAGCTCAAGGCAAAATTCCAGGATCTCGACGTAACCGATGCTGATGCTGTTAAGGCCAAAATCAAAGACGTCGTAAACGAGATTAACGACAAAATTCCTGCGTACAAAAACATAAAGATTGTCGAGGTTGTAAAGGAGCTCGAGAAGACAACAACCCAGAAGATCAAGCGCTACGGCAAGAACCTCGAGTAATCCCATAATGCGCATAATAAATGAAGGCTTCCGTGTGCTGCGCCC
>CAMFZN010000101.1 GCA_946006945.1 uncultured Clostridia bacterium
AAGAGCGGAGCATAAGCAAATAGCCGACCATTAGGCCGGCTAAATGCTTTATTCGTAAATTCTAACACTTATTTGTTAAGTTATATTTAGTTCTCCTCGTCAGCAACCAATGCGTCGAACTTCTTAGTGAATACGAGCATAAGAATTCCGCAAACTGCGATTACGATACCTACTGCACCGTAAGCCTTTACAAATGAGAACTGATCAAGCCAGTTGTAAAGTGGACCATATGCAAGTCCTGAGAAGAATATTATAAACGGCCATACTCCGAGGAGTGTTCCGAGAAGCTTCTTAGGAGCGTACTTAGAAATGAATGCATTTCCAAGAGGTGAGAAGATAACCTCTCCTACTGTCATGAATACAGCTACAAGAAGTACTACCCAGATTCCTACAGGATCCTTTGAACCCTCACCTGACATGATAGCGCCAAGTACCATTACTGCTACGCAAACACCAAGGAAGAGAAGTCCAATTGCTGTCTTAGTGAACATACCCCAGTCTCCCTGTGGTCTCTCTGCCATCTTCTTCCAGATAACTGCGAATACAGGGCAAAGAATGATACAGAAAAGTGCGTTAGCTGAGTCGAACCAAGCTGTTGGCATTGTGAAGCTTCCGATGTTCCAGTTAGCCCATGCAAGTCCACCCTGATCAACAGGTCCGAACTTGTAGTAAACAGGAAGGTAAGCCATGTACCATACGAGCCAGAAGATTCCTGAGAAGATAGTTACGATGATGATAGCAGCAACTCTCTGCTTCTCCTTCTTAGTAAGAGGTGCGTTATCAGCAGCCTCCTCCTCCTTTGACTCCTCCTTGTTTGAGTGGAGGAATGGCTTCTTACCAGCGTCTCCAAGGTATCTCATTCCGAAGAACCACCATGCGCAGTCAATGAACATGAATGCTGCACAAGCAAGGAACATTACTCTGAAGCTATACTGAGTAGCAAGGAGTGAAAGGAATGTAGTTCCGCAGAATGAACCGATGTTAACGAATGAGTACTGAACTGAGAAGATCTGGTTAAGAACTGACTCATCAGCATCCTCGAACTGACGTCCATTGATACCTGATACATTACCCTTGAAGAATCCTGTACCTACAGCGAGGAGAACGATACATGCGATAAGCATTCCCTTACCAGTTGCCTTCCAAGCGACAAGGTATGCAAGACCCATGAGAATCTCTCCGAGTGGAACAAGAAGTCTTGGTGCTACCCATCTGTCAGCGATGAATCCACCGATAATAGGTGTGATATATGTGAATGCTACGAAATAT
This sequence comes from uncultured Clostridia bacterium, assembly GCA_946006945.1. GTDB lineage: Bacteria > Bacillota > Clostridia > Peptostreptococcales > Anaerovoracaceae > Crickella. The sequence continues at coordinate 1,270 of CAMFZN010000101.1, forward strand.
GATGAAAGCACGGCTCCCTCAGCTGTTGAAAGGCCGAGTCCACCTTCAGCTGCAGCGATAACTGGGAATACTCCGATACCCCACTTACCTGCATAGTATGCAAGTCTCTCAAATGTGAATGTGAGAGAGCATACATAAAAGCCAAAAGGCCATTTCTTTGAATTGCTCATTTTAGTTAATCCTCCCTTAAGATTATAATTTACGAACAATGATATTATACTCATACTATGTTCTGTATGCAAGTACAATCATCACTAATTGTTCATAATTTGAACACAATATCAGGCAGTTTTCTTTAGGATAAAAGCATAATTTACGATAATCTCTCTTTGGTTATCAGTAAGCAGCTTGTGCTATTTAAGCAGTGTTTCAAACAGGCCCCTTGCAAGCTCTGCTCCGGCATTACCGCCCACCTTTCTGCCGAATTTGCCGCCAACCGCACTGCCGAGCTGCTGTCCAATGCTCCTTCCAACCGTTCCGGCAACCCGCCTTCCCACCTTCTCGGATACAGCCTTCTCTCTCTTCTTCGGCTTTGAGTACACAGGACCTTTCCTCTGACTTACAGGCTTAGCCTGCTTTATGCCATCCGGCCTTACGGTCTCTCGTTCTGTCTCAGTATCTGCCGATGACTTGCCTTCGAGCTTCTGATCCGATTCCGGCTCCGGCGTCTCAGATGTTTTGCCCGTCTCAGCATCTTGCTCGCTGCCGCTTAATGTCTCGTATGCGGAAAGCTCGTCTGTGGCCTCCTTGTACTTTGAATTAAGAGCACTCGAATCTATAAGGGCTATCCTCTCCTCGTCGCTGATGCTTCCGAAGGATGACCTTGGAGGAAGCACTGATACCTTCTCGGCAATGCCCGGAGCGCCTTCCTCATCAAGGAAGGATACAACTGCCTGTCCGGTTCCGAGATTAAGAATCGTATCCATCGTATCAAAGTCAGGGTTTATCCTGAAGGATTCGGCTATAGCCTTAACAGACTTCTGCTCGGATGGAGTATACGCCCTCAGGCCGTGCTGTATCTTGTTGCCAAGCTGTGCAAGAACAGCATCAGGAATATCGGACGGATTCTGAGTGCAGAAGTATATTCCGACGCCACGAGACCTTATAAGCTTTACTACCTGCTCGATTTTCTCAAGCAGTGCCTTAGAAGCATCCTTAAACAGAAGGTGCGCCTCATCGAAGAAGAAGACAATCTTCGGCCTGTCACAATCACCTACCTCCGGAAGATTCTCAAACAGCTCCGAGAGCAGCCACAGCAGGAAGGTGGAATAGAGACCCCCGCTGCTGACAAGCGAGGAGCTGTCAAGGATGTTTATCATGCCCCTTCCGTCGTCGGCAGTCTTAAGCCAGTCATTGATATCAAGAGCCGGTGTTCCGAAGAAAACATCTCCGCCCTCAGCCTCAATTGCCGACACAGCTCTTACCATCGCAGCCACTGATGCCGGAGAGATATTGCCGTAATCGTAGGAGAGCTCCTCCCTGTGGTCTCCAAGCCAGTTAATCATGGCCTTAAGATCCTTCGTGTCCTGAAGAAGCAGCCCGTTCTCGTCCGCAAGCCTGAATGTAATCGAAAGAAGATCGCTCTGAAGCTCGTTTAAGTTCATTATTCTGGAAAGAAGAAGAGGACCCATCTCCGATACCGTAGTTCTAAGCTGCATGCCCTTGCGGCCAAAAACATCCCACAGGTTAACGGGATATCCCGTAAAGTTGAAGGAGCCTCCTATGCCAAATCTCTCAATTCTTCCCGTCATGTCATCGCTCGGTACTCCGGGCTTCGAAAGGCCGGCAACATCGCCCTTCACGTCTGCGATGAAGACAGGAACCCCCAGCTCGCTGAAGGACTCTGCGAGAACCTTTAATGTAACTGTTTTGCCCGTGCCGGTAGCACCTGCAATTATTCCGTGCCTGTTAGACATCCTCGGGATGATGCCTGCATATGAACCGCCGTCATTCATTCCGACTGTAATTCGATTATCCTTCAGCATGATTTTACCCCCTTTGCATTAAACCAGCACCTTATGAGACTTTTCTTTTGTGCTGATTATAGCACAACATAACAGAAAAGCCGCACCCGTTGAAGGTGCAGCTCTAAGTATAATTTACGCTCTTCTTCTTGAAGGAAGGTCCAGCATCGGGCCGCCGGTATAGACTCTTGCCTCCTCTTCTCCCTTTAGAACTCTATCAACGCCTCCGGCAAGAGCCTCCATCTCAAAGGAGCCCGGAATAACCTCAACAGGAGCAATGAACTCGACCCTTCGGGTCACTTCATCTGTGAATCTGCTGTTGT
>CAMFZN010000102.1 GCA_946006945.1 uncultured Clostridia bacterium
GTCTACCGCAACGACATGAAATTCCTCTTTGCCCTCAGCCATGGAGGTCCATATGCTGCGTGTGCTTACTCTGCTGACGTGGTCATGTGCATACTCATAGGCTGCAAGTCTGGCAAGACCCTCCTCCTTCGGAGTCTCAGCATCCGTAATAAGAACCTTGCAGCTTCCGATGCTTCTTATCACTCTCGTAAGCTCTCTTGTGTCAATACCGAAGACGCCTGCAATGTCGTTTCTCTTCATGAAATCAGACAGTGTCTCGCTTGCTCTGAAGTTCGAAGGAACCTCGGTATACTCTCTTGCGATAAGAGCACCGATTGACGGGGATTTCGACTCGCTGTCTTCCTCGTTGATTCCGTAATTGCCCATAATAGGATAGGTCATTACAACTGCCTGATCCGTATAAGAAGGATCGGTAAGAATCTCCTGATATCCTACCATCGATGTATTGAAAACTAGCTCAAGAAGCTTGTCTTTTTCGCTTCCGAAGCCGTATCCGCAATACTCCGTTCCATCCTCGAGCAAAAGCTTTCTTTGTTTCAATTCCATTTCACCACCTCCATACACATTTCTGTCACCTCACTTATTATCCTATACCGCTTCAGCAGGCACCCTGCGACCCGCCGTTACATGTCCGGCAGGTCCGGGACTACTTTTGCACGAAGCAGTCTACTTGCCGCTCTCTCCGTAGTTCGATAGGACTCTTGCAGATGGGTCGTCTACATCGCAGCCCTCCCACTCTCTGTTAGGCATCCAGAAGTCCCTGATCATCTCAGCCTGACCCGGATAATACTGCTCGAAAATCTCTCTGTAAAGCAGGCTCTCCTTAGTGAAAGGTCTTGCATAATCGTACTTGCTTCTAAGTGTCTCGAACTCCTCGTCAGTATAATAGCCTTCTGCATACTCCTTAAGATCATCTACCATTGAATGGCCGACTGCATCTGAGAAGGCAGCCTTCTGTCTCCACAGAATCTCATCTGGAAGGATGTGATCGTCCTCGAACGCATGTCTCAGAAGGTACTTGCCCATTCCGTAGCTGTTTCTCTTGATTGCAGGATCAATGCTCATTACATACTTCACGAAATCCGTGTCACCGAAAGGAACTCTTCCCTCAAGGCTGTTTGATGATATGCATCTGTCAGCTCTGAGAACATCATACATGTACAGCTCGTCAACTCTTCTTGCCGCCTCCTGCTGGAAGGCCTCATCGCTTGGAGCGAAATCCGTGTATTTATATCCGAACAGCTCGTCTGATATTTCTCCTGTCATGAGCACTCTGATATCTGTTGTCTCATGAATCTTCTTGCAGCAGAGATACATTCCAAGGCTTGCTCTGATAGTTGTAATATCCCAGGTTCCAAGAATTCTTATTACCTCAGGGAGAGCCTCGAGCACATCCTCACGGCTCATGTAGAATTCTGTATGATCTGCTCCGATGTAATCTGCAGCAGCCCTCGCATACTTAAGATCGATTGCGTCGGTATCCATTCCGATGGCAAAAGTCTTTATCGAACGTCCGAGAAGCTTGGCGCTGATTGCACATACAAGACTTGAATCGAGACCTCCCGAAAGCAGGAATCCAAGCGGAGCGTCCGCATCGAGTCTTTCCTCGACAGAATGGATAAGCTTCTCACGGATTGTTCTGCATGCCTCCTCAACATCGCTTGTAGAGTACTTATCTACTCCGGTAAGGTCAATATATCTTACGAACTCACCGTCCTTATAGTAATGTCCCGGTGGAAACGGTCTTACCTTCTCGACCATTCCAACGAGGTTCTTTGCCTCACTGGCAAAAACAATGTCGCCTCCCCTGTCATAGCCGTAGAACAATGGTCTGATTCCGATAGGGTCCCTTGCCGCGATAAGACCGTCTGTCTCATGATCGTAGATAATGAGGGCGAATTCCGAGCCAAGCATTGGAAACATGTCTGTACCATACTTGTGATAAAGAGGAAGAAGAATCTCACAGTCGCTTTCACTTGCGAACTCATATGTCTTTGCAAGCTCCTCCCTTATTGGTCTGAAGCCGTAAATCTCGCCGTTGCATACAAGCATGTCTCCATCAAGCGAGAACGGCTGCATGCCCTCATCAGTAAGACCCATGATTGCAAGTCTGTGAAAACCCAGCCATCCCGATGGAGTCTCAACCAGTCTTGTATCATCCGGACCTCTCGATACCGTCTCCTCAAAGAACGGCATGATTTCCTCCGGACTTAAGCTCTTTCCTGCAAAACCGATAATTGAACACATAACAGCACCTCCAAAAAACTAAAATTGCAGCTACCTCTCCTATGACTTAGGACGAATAGCTGCTATCCGCGGTGCCACCTAACTTACCGGTATATCCGATCACTCTTCTAAGCTCTAACAAGCTCGCGTGAGATAACGATCACGACTCGCCGCACCTACTGATCTCCTGATAAGACGTTCAGATTGGGGCTCCGAAGTGTTCTTCGCTGTAACTCTTTGCGCGGGATTCTCAGCATCGCCCACTCTCTGTAGCTGAACTTTACAGGTACTTTTCTTCATCTGTGCCTTTGTTTATTAAATTATGTTAGAAATATACTCCTCCTTTTGTGCGCTGTCAACAAATTATTTTAAATTTTTGTGAGAATTTGCATTAAATATCCCCTGAGCCATCAGACGCAGGGGATAAAGCTGAATTACAGAATTCCGTAATATGTACGCTGAACAACAGCGTTATGAACCATTGATATCATTGTGTTGAAGTCGAAGACCGGAAGCCCACTCGCTGCCTGAATCGACTTGGCATACGGAGGAAGATCACTGCACTCAAGAAGAATTGCTCCAATATCGCTGTTCTCATCAAGCACAGACTGAACCTCCCTGACAAGCGCAGCCCTTAGTCTGCCGTTATCAAGCGTAGTTGAGCCCCATCTTATAGGTGCGAACTCCTCGAGTGAGCCTATGTTATGAACAAGCAGCCTTGAGCTGTCAGTTCCAACCTTAGACAGCAGTTCATCATCAAGGTCATCACCGCTTGCCGCAAGAACAAGAATTCTCTTAGACGGCGCGATTCCTGTCTTAATCATCGGAAGCTGGCACAGACTTGACATGAACACCGGGACAGAAACAGCTTCGGCAACAGACTTCTGAAAGTGTGCGAAATATCCGCACGCTCCAATAATTGCACGAACGCCCTGCTGCTCTAGCCAGACTGCAGCATCAACAATCTGCTTCTCTATCTCAGGATCACCTGCGAACAGTCTCTCTATCTCAAACTCCACCTCCCTGTAAAGCACAGGGAAGCTGTACGTAGAAGCATTGGCAACATTGCCCGGAAGCTTCGGATATATAAGATTGACCGCAATAATTCCTATTGCATAACCTCCGCAGGGCCTTGGTGTCACGCTGTGAACACCATCAAGCTCCGCGCTGTTTTCTATTAATGCTCTCCAGTCCATGGCTACTCCACATAGTTACCGTTATGAAGGTAATCAAGAATCTGATCCTTATCCATATGTGCAATTCCA
>CAMFZN010000103.1 GCA_946006945.1 uncultured Clostridia bacterium
GGGCGCTATCCCCGCAGGCTCTCGGAAGCTTAAAGACGCACGGCTGGTCTACCGCTTAATCGAGGACCCTGTAATCAATAGAAGCGTTAATGCAGGGATGACGTAGGAGGGACGCAAAACCCCGCAGTTCAAAACTTGAACTGCGGGGCATCTTTATCTAACCAATTGTTATCTGTTTCTCTTACTCGTTCTTTGCATCTTCAGCCTCTGCTGTCTCAGCTTCTTCCGCAGGCTCAGCAGCCTCTTCGTCTGTAACTGCCTCTACAGTCTCGACTTCCTCGACCTCGACAACCTCTGTCTCGTTCTCAACCTCGGCAAGCTCAGCAGGCTCTGCCTCTGAAGCCCCATCGGTGTCGGCCTCTGCCTTGTCAACAACTACAACATCAACGTAGTTATCAGGATTAAGAGCTCTTACTCCCTCGTTGATATGTCCGCACATGAATACCATTACTGCAAAGCAGAGAGGTGTAAAGGACTGTGAAAGCATGTATGTCGCTGCATCTCCGAGATTTGCTCCGATTGATGTTCCGTATGCCGAGAAGTACGAATTAAGGTAGCTGTATCCCGACACGAGAGCGTACAATGCGTAAATCAGTGAAAGTGCCGCAATAACATAGCACACAATTGAGACAGGTGACTTCTTAAGTTTCTTCATATCTATATCCTCCGATTTTTCGATAGGCATATCTTAACATTCATTTCAGGAACAAGCCATGTGGTTTATGTGGTAGTTCTATGAAGACGCCAGTCTATAGGCGCATCGCCAATGTCTTCGAGCAAAAAGTTAGCCCTCGAGAAGTATCTTCCGCCGAAGAAGCCCCGGTATGCCGAAAGCGGGCTTGGATGAGGCGCTGTAATCACGAGATGTCTCGTTCCGGCGGCGGACTCGCTCTTCTGAATAATTGATTTTTTGGCCGCGGCATTTGCGCCCCACAGTATGAAGACCATCGGGCGTTTTCGGCCTGCAAGAAGCTCTATGACTCTGTCGGTGAATATCTCCCAGCCCTTGCCTCTGTGCGAGCCGGCCTCGTGAGCGCGAACCGTAAGTGAGGTATTAAGCAAAAGGACGCCCTGCTCCGCCCACGGCTTAAGCACGGGAGCTCCCGGCTCAGCCGGAACGTCGTCCCAGACCGCGCCGATATCGGATTCAAGCTCCTTTAATATATTGACAAGAGAAGGCGGATACTTGATATCACCCGGCACACTAAAAGCCAGGCCTTGTGCCTGGCCCGGCTCGTGGTACGGATCCTGTCCGAGGATTACAACCTTGGTATCCTCGTATCCTGTATATCTGAATGCGTTGAATATGTCATCAGCGGGAGGGTACACCGTCCCGTTTCTGTACTCAGAGAGAAGGAACTCCCTCAGCTTCAGATAATAGTCCTTCTCGAATTCGCCTGAAAGTATCTCGTCCCAGTCGTTTCCGAATTTAAGCATCATTATCCTCCATGGATTCCGTTACATTAATTATTGGTTATCTTTTAACTATCAAACAGATCGAAAATTCCTTCGACCGCATTCGCACTCTTAGTTGCTACTGGGAATATGGGCAGCGATTGCATCTGCCATTCTGCTTATCGGCATTGTCTGCAGCCATACCTTGCCAGGTCCTGTAACAACAGTATTGAACAGACCCTCGCCGCCGACGAGAACATTGGCAACGCCCTTTACAGTCTGAATCTCCATAGAGCAGGTTCCCTCCATTGCAGCAACATAACCCGTGTCCACAATCAGTTTCTCTCCAGGCGCAAGAGTTTTCTCCACCACGGATCCGTCGACCTCGAGGAAAACAACTCCGTTACCGCTGAACTTCTGCATAATAAAGCCCTCACCGCCGAAGAAGCCGGCCGAAACCTTTCTCTGAAGATAGATGTCGATGCTGGTTGAAGGCGATGTTGCAAGGAAAGCACCCTTCTGTGCGATTATAGGCATCTCCGCAACGTTGAATACGAGAATATCTCCCGGTGCCTTCTTGGCCAGAACGAGTTCTCCCGCACTGCGCGCAATGTAATTGTTGTGGAAAAGCGATTCTCCCGTAACCATCTTCTTAAACATGCCGCCGAGGCCGCCTGACTTCGTCTGCATCTCAATGCCCTCTGTCATCCAGGCCATTGCACCCGACTGACACTTTATCTCCTCGCCTGCTTCCATCTTAAGGGTGAGAATTGAAAATGGTGAATTGCTGATACTGTACTTCATTATTTCAGCCTCCCTTCGCTGAATCTGGAAAAAACTGCTTCGGAAGCTAACCGGCGTCACCAGCAGATTCCGCTGCCGCTCTCCCGCGGCTCCGCCTAATCACGCCGGTCTGATGCCTGACTTTACTCCTGTTACTGTGTAAATTCTACACTATAAATACTCACCCTTACTAGTATTTCTCCAGATTCCCATCTTCTCAGCTTCCTTGATGAGCTCTTCTCTGAAATCCGGATGAGCTACGCTGATAAGAGCCTCTGCTCTCTGCCATGTCGACTTACCCTTGAGATTAACTCCGCCGTACTCAGTAACGATGTAGTTTACAGCAGCTCTTGGAGTCGTAACGATTGAGCCCTGAGGCAGGGTCGGATGAATGAGAGACTCGAGCTCGCCGTTCTTGTTGGTTCTTGTCGAGTGAGTGCAGATGAAGCTCTTTCCTCCCTTGGACAGGAACGCACCAAGCACGAAGTCGAGCTGACCGCCGGTTCCGCTGACATGTCTGAAGCCTGTGCTCTCAGCGCACACCTGGCCAAAAAGGTCCACTCCGATGCAGCTGTTAATCGAAACGAAGTTGTCAAGCGACGCAACCGTATGGACGCTGTTAACGTAATCTACCGGCGCACTACAGCAGATAGGGTTGTCGTCGATGAAGTCTGTTACCTTCTTTGTTCCGCCGGCAAAAGTATATACCGACAGACCCTTATCTATCGGCTTTCTGTTAGTCAGCTTACCTGCGTTATACAGGTCAACGTACGCGTCTACGAACATCTCGCTGTGTGCTCCGAGATCTCTGATGTCCGAGCCTGCAAGAAGTGAGCCTACGCTGTTAGGAACAGCTCCGATTCCAAGCTGGAGAACGCTGTTGTTCTCAACCTTGTCAACGATGTACTCCGCAATTCTTCTGTCCTCAGAGGTTCCTTCCTTAATTGGAAGCTCTGCGAGAGGCGGATTGTCGCCCTCAATAATATAGTTAACCTCGGAAATATTGATGTGCGAATCATATCCCAGTGCAATCGGAATCTGCTCATTGACCTCGACTATTACCCTTCTGGAGTTCTTGATTACGCCCCAAAGGTCTGCATTAACAGGTCCAAAGTTGAAGTTGCCGTATTTGTCCATCGGTGCAACCTGGATGCAGCAGATATCGAAGCCGTTGCCCTTCTGCTCCCAGTACAGGCTCTGCTCATTGAAAAGGATAGGAATATACCAGCTGTTTCCCTCCTTCTGCATCATTCTGTCAAGCGCACCGAAGTGTGACGAATGGAATC
>CAMFZN010000104.1 GCA_946006945.1 uncultured Clostridia bacterium
TTCCTCTTATGGTCTCAAGCATGCGACGCGCATCCTCGCGGTCTGAAGGTTTACCAAGCAGCTCGTTCTTATATACGATAGTATCAGAGCCGATTATGTATCCCTCGCCCTCAAGGTCAGAGCCCAGGCTCTCATACACAGCACGTGCCTTCTTAAGAGCAAGAAGCTTAACTGCGGATATCATGTCTATTCCCTCAGGAAGAGTCTCATCCGCATCGGCCGGCATGACCTCAGGCTCAATACCGTGTTTCCTAAGTATCTCAAGCCTCCTTGGAGACTTGGATGCAAGTATTATTCTCATGTCACATCTTCCCTTCACAAATATTATCTGAAATTATATAACAGCCGCCGATATCACAAGCATCACAACGAATGTAAATACAATTGCAATGATCACGTTTCCTATCAGCCTGTCCTCATTCTCGAAGGATATGGATCTTACATATCTGTTCTGAGACTTCCTGGTCCAGAGATATGGGTTGCCAAGATGCTTGCCCATGTACTGGCAGCTTCTGAGCACAGCCTTGTCGAAGAAAATGAATATTCCATGAATTGCAGTAGAAAGCCACAGAATAAACCTGTCAAGAGCAACTCTGTAGAACCAGTCGAAGTCGAGGCTGAGCTGATCGTGAACCTTCATCTTGTTTATGAACAGGAAGAAGATGACAGTTCCGCCTGCGAACAGCACGAGATACTCCACGATATGTTCAGCAGTGAACGGATGCCCGTCAGTCATTCCCGGTGTCAGGTTGTATACCAGCTTAGGCATTACACCTGTTATCGTACATGCAGCTGCTCCAAGCACCATTCCTATTTTCATGTTAACAGGTACCGGCTTAAGCTCCTTTGCAGGGAAAGGCTTGCCTGATACCGGCTTTCCGAAGAATACGAAATAGTTGATCTTAAGCGCTATCGACATCCATGTTCCGACAGATGCCGTAGTCAGAAGGAAGGATACAAGCTCATATCCGCCCTCGCTTACAGCATGCATTACAAGCGCCTTTGATGCAAAACCGTTAAGGAAAGGCATTCCCGATATTGCGAAGGACGCAATCAGAAAGCACACTGCGGTAAGCGGCATCTGACGACCGAGGCCGCCAAGCTCGCTGATCTTTCTTCTTCCGGTTGCGTAGAGAACTGCTCCTGCGCACATGAGGAGAGTTCCTTTGTACATTATGTTGTTGAAGGTATGAGCTGCTGCACCATCGATTCCATATCCCGGACCCATCGCAAGCGAAGCTACGATGTAACCGAGCTGAGATATGATGTGATAGCAGAAAAGCCTTCTCAGGTCATTCTCAAGAAGAGCCATCAGTATTCCGTAGATTGCCATGAAGGCACCGACGTATACGAGCCACTCTGTTCCGGCAAAAAATCTTATCATTACATATATTGCGGATTTTGTTGTAAACGAAGCCAGATAGATTGTTCCTCCAAGAGTCGACTCAGGATAAGCATCAGGCATCCATGAGTTAAGAGGAGGAACTGCCGCGTTTACAGCAACTCCTATGAATATCATCCAGAATGTGAAGTCCTGTGCTCCTGTAAGATTGGTGATATCCATTCCGTATTTCGCAATGTATGAGATTATTCCTACAAGCAGCATGTTGCCGCCGAAGCCGTGAACAAGAATGTATCTGAAGGCAGCCCTTGTAGACTTCCTCGTTCTTCTCGCATATACAACATAACATGAAGCAATTGCGCTAAGCTCCCAGAAAATGATCAGCGAAAGAACATCTCCCGACAGCACAACGCCCATATTAGATCCCGCATACATGAGTGCGAAGCCCATTTCGAATCTGTTATCGCTGCCTGCAGAATAAATTGCTGCTATTAAAGACACTATGCAGAAGGCTGTCATGAATATAAGAGACAGCCTGTCGAAGCTTATCATGTCAATCGAAAGCTTCGAGGATATCCTGTACACCATCTCGCTGGTCTCATTAAGCTGAAGGCTGCATGCCAGAGCAAGAATTGGTGCTGCGATATATGCCGGTCTTCTTAATCTCTCAGGAAGAGCCATGACCAGAAGACCCATCGCAATCATTATCAGTCCCGGATGGAGACAGTTTGCATCGATTATTGTTCCAAGAGTCATTATTTCTTCCCTTCTTTATCTATGATTCCCGCCTTCTTGAGCATTTCTCTTTCCTCGGCTGCCTCTCTGTTCTCGTAGTAGAAGCATTCCTTTCTGATAATGTTCTGAAGGATGAACTTGCTTGTTATTACAAGGAGAAGTGCTCCGCAGATTGCAAGAACGAAGTAATGAATTATCTCGTGTATCACAGCAGAGTACCTCCTATTCCGAATATCGCATTACCTGCCATGCAGGCAAGATCGTACAGGTGAAGCCCGAAGTTAGGACATACACCTAGAACAACAGCGATTACAGCGGTTATGACGAGAGGAATGAGCATTGGCCTGCTTGCCTCCGCCTTCTCGGGGAACTCCGGATTGACGATGTCTTTTTTGAACGCCATATATACGACAGGCATCAGATATGCGAGCGCAAGAAGCGCGCTGGCAATAAGAGTGCATGCCCAGAGCGGTCTTCCCATCTCAAGAGCTCCGACGATGATGTTCGCCTTGCTGACGAAGCCGACGATGAACGGAAAGCCTGCGATACCTATCGACGCTACCGCAAAGGCAGTCATGGTTATCGGCATTCTCCTTCCGATTCCCACCATCTCGCTTATGTTCTTCTTATGTGTTGTAACAAATATCGCACCTGCAGCCATGAAGAGAGTGATCTTCATGAATGCGTGAGCGACTATGTGATACAAAGCTCCCGCAGCTGCGCTCGGCGACAGAATGCATATTCCGAGAACTATGTATGAAAGCTGACCTATTGTCGAGAAGGCAAGCCTTGCCTTCAGGTTATCCTTACGGATTGCAATAAGTGATGATACAAGTATTGTCGCAACTGCCATCCATGCAAGAATCTCAGCGCCGTGACAGTAAGCCGCCGCCTCAGGGCCGAACACGTAGAGGACCACCCTAAGTGTTGCAAAGGCACCTGCCTTTACTACGGCAACAGCATGTAGAAGTGCAGATACCGGAGTAGGTGCAACCATAGCTGCAGGAAGCCAGCTGTGAAGCGGCATAACACCCGCCTTTACCATTCCTCCTCCTACCATCATGAAGAAGAGAAGGAGCATTGCAGGCATCGGAATATCGCCCGGCTTTATGAAGCCGCCGGGTACAAAGTCCATTGTGCCGCACATTGCATATACGATTACGATTGCAGCGAACATAATCTGACCGCTGATGAGAGTATACGCAAGATATTTTCTTCCCGAGCGTGTTCCCTCCTCATCCCTGTAGTGAACAACAAGAGGATAGGTCGCAATTGTAAGCGCCTCAAAGAATATGAAGAACGTGATCAGATTGCCGGCGAAGCATATGCCTGTAGCCGCACAGATACACA
>CAMFZN010000105.1 GCA_946006945.1 uncultured Clostridia bacterium
ACTCTGTCGATTGTCTCTGTCTTTGACCTTCCAAGCTCAATAAAAGGCCTGATAAGCGCAGGAGGCATATTGTCGACACAGTAATATCCCTGGTCCTCGAACCAGTTAACCGTTCTTGATCTTCCTGCACCTGACAATCCTGTAATTATTACAGCCTTCATCTGTTATTCAACCTCCACAATATTCACTATCCTGTCAAGAGGCACTCCCGCCTCAAGAGCCCTCTTAAGTCCTGTCTCGTACATGCCCACCTGGCTCGGCTTGTGAGCATCGCTTGATATTACATATCTGACATCATAATCAAATGATATCTTTAGCTCACTTACTGTCATATGTGTATGCCTTGAGCTTATCTCCATCCATGTGCCCGTCTCCTCACAGGCTCTGCAAAGCTCCCTCATATCGAAGGGACCCTTGTCGCCGGGGTGCGTAAGAACCCTTATATTGTTGCTGTAGAGCGCTCTCAGAGCCAGCCCCGTGTTAAAGGCTCTTAGCTTCTCCAGGCTTCCTGCCGGCGCTCCTATTCTTGTCGAAATAATGCTCTGAGGTGCACGGCAGCCCGGAACGCTGATATGATAGCCTGCATTAACAATATCGAACCTTGCGGCCTCCTCGCAGGTGATGTCAAGACCGTTTGATGTATTCTTAAGGTCTGCCTCTATTCCGAGAAGCACCGACATCTCAGGGTGAAGCAGGGCTGCAGCATCAACATCCGCCCTTATTCTGTCAAAATGTCTCATCCTTAGGCCGTAGATATCCGAAGGTCCGTGGTCTGTTATTGCTATCTCCTTAAGTCCAAGCATCGCCGCTGCAGAAACATTATCCGCAACCTCTCCCTTGCCGTGATAGTACGGACCAACCCTGGAGTAGACTGTATGAGTATGATAATCTGCAGTCATCCTGTATTTCTTTCTTATTTCATTAAGACCTGCTATCTCTGCCATGTCTCATCCTCTCCAATTATTCTTACCTCAGGCTCAAGTCTTATGCCCGACCGCTCAAAAACCTTGTCTGATACAAGCTCCATCAGTTCGATTACATCAGAGGCTGTCGCACCGCCCTTGTTAATCACAAAGCCTGAGTGCTTAACAGATACCTCAGCTCCACCAACGCTTGTTCCTTTGAGGCCTGCCTCATCAATCAGGGCTGCGGCAAATCCGCCAACCGGTCTCTTGAATGTGCTGCCGGCACTAGGGAAGTTCACAGGCTGCTTCTCGTTTCTTTTGCACGTCAGCTCACGGATTCTTTCTCTAATCTCTTCTCTGTCGCCTGTCCTTAGCCTCAGCCTTGCCTTGAGCACGATGTATCCGTTCTCCTCAAGAATGCTGTGTCTGTATGAGAACTCCATGTCATCTCCTGATACATCGATTGTGCTGAAACCGTCCGGGCTCATTACTCTGACCGATTCAACTATATCCTTCATCTCACCGCCGTAAGCGCCTGCATTCATAAACACAGCACCTCCGAGCGTGCCCGGAATTCCGCTGGCGAACTCCATGCCGGCAAGTGAGTTCTCCGCCGCCGCAGAGCTTACTCTTGACAGCAGACATGCCGCACCGGCTTCTATCAGTTCACCCTCGCAGCTGAGCTCCTCGAACTCGCCTCCGAGCTTGATGATTATTCCGTTATATCCACCATCCTTTATAAGAAGGTTAGAGCCGTTACCTATAAGGAAATGCCTGGTCTGGCTGTCTCTTAGAAGCCTAAGAACCCTGGACAGCTCCTTCTCGTTATGCACGATTACTAGAGCCCTTGCAGGACCTCCTATTCTGAAGGACGTGTAACCCGAAAGCGGCTCGCCTGTCAGAACCCTGTCCCTGGGTACGATTCTCTGAACCTCCTCTATTATCCACTCAATGTTATTTACATTCTTGCTTATCTGCATCAGTATCTACCTCTTTCATCTCCTTCGCAGCCATGTTTTCGCTGCTTTCTTCCGCTTCCTCCGGAATATCGCTTGACGGAAGCTTTCTTTTTCTTGATTTTCTCCTTATAAGACTCTTCTTCTGAACCTTGCCGAGCTCGACCTCGCTTATGTCTATGCCGAACTCCTCAAAAGTCATGTAATCCGTAGTTTTGTAGTGCTTCTTCTCGCCGTAGAGCTTCTTTCTGACAAGCTTGTTGATATACTTGTAGATTACGGCAAAAACCGGAACGCCAAGAACCATTCCCATGAAGCCGAAGAGCTTTCCTCCGACAAGCACCGCCACAAGAACCCAGAAGCTCTCGATTCCTATTGCCGAGCCCACAATCTTAGGTCCAATAACATTGCCGTCCAGCTGCTGAATAAGCAGTATCATCAGAATGAACCAGAAGGCATCTGTCGGGTGCTCAATAAGAAGTATTATCACCGATGGCACCGCTCCGATAAACGGTCCGAAGAATGGAATTACATTGGTAACACCTATTATTACTGATATCATCGGAGCATAAGGCATTCCGAAAACCGTCATGCATATGAATGTAAGTATTCCTATTATCGTCGAATCAAGGATTCTTCCAACAATGAAATCTACGAATGTCGTGTCTATGATTGCAACAAGCTCTTTCAGGTTGTCCTGAGTCTTCTCCTTGAAGACAGCGGCAGAGAACTTCCTTACTATGGCAAAAAGCTTCTCCTTATAGTTGAGAAGGTACACCATTACGAGAACACCGACAAATGTGTTAAGCAGTGCTCCTATAACAGATACAACCCCGGTTGAAATAACGGCTGCGAAGTCCTGAGCCTTATCTGATGTAAGCTGCAGCTTGATCCAGTCCATTACCTCCTTGAAGCCCATATTGGCTGCTGTCTCTATCTTCTCTGCAAGAGTCGGATACTTGCTGAAGCGTCTTGCGACATACTCGGTGATGTAATCAAGCCTGTCCGGAGCCGTGTCTACAAGCGCCTTCGAGGTTGTAATAAGCTGAGGTGCAACGAAGTATATCATCAGCGCTACAAATCCGATGACAGTGACAAGACATATGAACGAAGAAACAATTCTCGAAGTTGAGAGATTCTTTCTGTTCTTAACGCTCGCAGGAAGACTTGCCACCTCCGCAGCCCTGTAGCTGTGGAAGGAATTCATTGCCGGCATGCTGTGTCCATCCATCCTCTGCAGTCCGTGATATATCCTTCCTACAAGGTAGTTATATAAAGGGCACATCAGGAAAGCCAGCACTATTCCGATATATACAGGTGACAGTGCACGGTTTATCGCTTCAAAGCCTATCGTAATCGTAGCCTTGTTGATCCAGTTATTGAAGAGTATGAGAATTGCGCCGCATACGACAAACAGCATTCCCCATCTCATATATGGACTTCTGAAAAATTTCTTCATGTTGCCGGTCCTTTCAGTCTCTCAGCAATGCTGATTGCATAACACATCACTTTATTTTACAATATCCCGGATTTGCTCTCAAGGCAATCAGGGGTTTT
>CAMFZN010000106.1 GCA_946006945.1 uncultured Clostridia bacterium
GGAGGAGCAATGTATTTCTTCTGTATGTCAGCGGCCTCCTGCTCCATTACTGCGAAAAGCCGTTTTTTGCACTCCTCAATCTCCCCTCTTGATCCGCTGTCATATGCATCCATGAGGGATGCGTATGTATCTCCCGGGAACTTGGAATCTATCGGAAGATATACGCAGCCGTTGCCATCACCTGGGAGTCTTATTGCGAACTCAACCCTGCAGGTGCTGCCTGGTACAGTTGCAACGTTCTCGTCATACTGACTTCCGGGCATTATCTGCTCAAGAATGGCCGAAAGCTGCACCTCTCCGAGTATTCCTCTTGTCTTTACATTGGAGAGGATTTTCTTCAGGTCTCCGACGCTCGATGCCACGCTCTTCATCTCTCCAAGACCCTTGTATACCTCCTCTAGCCTTTCGTTAACCATGCCGAAGGATCTTGTAAGCTTCTCGTCAAGCGTGGTCTGAAGCTTATCGTCGACAGTTTTTCTAATATTATCAATCTGTCTGCTGTTCTCCTGCCTCATCCTCTCAAGACTCTCCTCGAGAGCCTTAAGCCTCATGTCCTGCTGGTCATTCATCACCTTCTGATTGGATGCGATGATGTCTCCATAGCTCTTTAGATTCTGGCTTAGCCTTGCATCGCTTGAACGAAATCTCGCCGACATAGTAAGTGCCAGAATAAGAACCATGGCAAAAAGCAGAACTATTAGAAGTACCAGAACTATTATCAGAGTGTTCAATCCCATTCCTCCCTCATAAGAGCGTCAAGCGCCGCCATGATATCAGAGGCACTAAAACCTCGTGAGTCAAGACGCCTTGCAAGTCTGCCTCTTACCTTCCTGTAATCCTCTTCGCTTTCTATTCTCTCCGACTCCATGAGCTTTCCCGCCTGTCTTACGGCGAGCTCTCTTTCGTCAATTGAATTCTCGTATCTGTAATCTTCAAGGGCCATACGGGCGGTCTCGCCGTCTATACCCTTTTGCTCGAGCTCACTAATGATTCTCTTTGATGCGCGGCCCTTGCCGTAGGAAATCTCGGCATAGCAGAGTGCATAATCGTAGTCATCAATGTACCTGCCTTCCTTAAGGTATGCTGCAGCCTGCGCTATCTCCTCGTCGCTGTAGCCCTTATCTTTCAGGTGGTCTCTTACCTCCCTCTCGGTCCTCTTTCTTGGGCCGAGATAATATGCCGCTTCCTCGCAGGCAGTTCTCTTATAAGCCATAGTAGTGAATCTCCAGCGGAATGTGGTCTGTGCATACTGCCGCATGACAGCCGTCCTCAGTGCCGAGAAGCTCAGCATCAAAGACCTGCCATGTCTCTCCGTCGATTGCGACCTCCATGCTCTGAACAGAAGGTATCCGGTCGAAAACACTTAAGCCTGCCGCCTTAAGAGCTGCCTCTCTTCTTGCCCACAGCTGAAAGAAGGTCTCTTTAGAGGCTTTTGCGGCCTCTGCATCCTCAGGTGCAAAAACTCTGCCCGCCACCTTGTCCATATCAACATCCTTCTCGTACTGCACATCAATACCGCATTCCTTCTCATCAAACAGAACTGTCCATGTATTCTCGCTGTGAGAAATCGAGAAATGATGCCAGCCCGGCACGAAGGGCTTGCCCTTCTCTGTATATTCAAGTGATGCGACCAGCTCCTCTGATGACCTTCTCGGTCTCAGATCCGCTATCTCCTGATAAGCCTCCATGGCTCTCGCAAGAAGCCTCCTGCTTTCTTCCCTGCCGCCGCTGTATCCATTGAATGTAAATATATACATATCTATTCGTTAAGAGCCGCTGCTGCAGCACTCATGATGTTATCATCCGAGGCCTTAATGTCCGGCTCAACTCCCTTTCCGTTAATCTTCTTTCCCTTTGGTGAGTAATACTCGCCGATTGTGTACTTCATGGCAGAACCGTCATCGAAGGACTTTATTCTCTGTATGAGTCCCTTTCCGTATGTTCTTTGCCCGATTACCTTACCGCCCTTATTATCCTTTACGGCAGATGTGACTATCTCCGAAGCACTTGCAGTATTCTCATTGACAAGAAGGACATATTTCATTCCGATATTGCTTGCCTTGGAATTCTCAATCTCATCCTCATCCTTGTTGCTGTATCTGCAGCTGATGATTCTGCACGCCGGCAGAAGTCTGTCCGCAAGACCTATGCCCTCATCTGTAATTCCGCCTCCGTTGCTTCGAAGGTCTATTATCAGCTTAGTGCAGCCCTGTCTCTTAAGATCATTGACAGCAGTATTGAAATCATCACAGGTACCCTTGCTGAAGGCGCTTATCGATACATAGCCGATATCGCCCCTGTAGACCTTGTAGTCCACACTCTCCTGCTCAACCTTCTGCCTGTACAGAGTGAATTTCTTCTCCTTGCCGTCTCTGTCAACAATAATCTCAAGCCTTGTGAACTGCTTTCCCTCAATTGCACTGATGGCATCATCTACATTTGTCACTCTCTTGCCGTCAATCTTCCTTATGATATCTCCGGTCTTTATGCCCGCGTCATAAGCCGGGCCGTCCTTGGAGACTGTCTTTATCACGATTCCTTCCTTTTGCTCGGATATACCTACGCCTATTCCTATGTATGACGAGAAAAGCCTCTTCTGCATGTCTGAATACTGCGACTTGTTCATGTATGCGGCATATTTGTCGTCTTTCAGGCCCGCCATCAGCGATGCCGAAATGTAGTCATCCATGTTCGAGTCGTCGTATTCATACAGTGCATCCTTCTCGAGGAGCTCCTGCATTGAGTAATACTTGCCGAAGGATTTGTCGAGCTTGCGATAGTACTCATATCTTCCGTCATCAATCCAGTGGACCCTGCCAAAAAAAGACACAACAACCACCAGGACTACCGTCGCGGCAACCCCCATGCCGAATGAAAAAGCAGCGAATCTCTTAGGATCTGTTATTTTCAAAAGAAAAGCCTCCTTATCTGACAGCTCTTACAATCATCTGAACCTTGCGGCTCTGCCTCCATGTGTTAATCTCCAATGTTCCATATATGTCGACCGTTCTTCTCTTGCTGATACGCTCATACGATTCAAGCGCATTGCTGAATATCATGCAGTCAATTGAGCCTGAACCTGCAGAACAGGCATTGAATTTTGCATACTTGGTGTCATTCTTAAGGAACATCCAATTCTCGACGCTTACTCCTCCGAGCTTTACCACAGGAGTCTCGTTGCTCTTGCCGCATGGCTCCAGCATCTCAAAAGCGGATACAAGCTCAAGATTTATCTCTCCTGGGTCAAGCTCAATATCATAGCTCAGATCTTCATTAAACAAGGTCTCATCCTCTGAGAGCATCTCAGCAACATCCTCATTGAGGCTGAATCTGAGATTCTCAATCTCTGATTCTTCGATAGTGAAGCCGCACGCCGCACTATGACCGCCGAAGGAAATGAAGC
>CAMFZN010000107.1 GCA_946006945.1 uncultured Clostridia bacterium
CGAGGTATGGAAGGGATCGGCAGATTACGAGGAAGCAATGAAGAGAGCTGCCTAGTTGTGATAGAATCAGGTAATAATATAAGGCACCACTAAGGCAGTTACAAAGGGCTGCTGCACCTGCCTGCAGCTTTGGGAGGAAGCAGGCAGGGAGCAGGCAGTCTGAATGAGAGGACATATTAATGACTGAATATAAGGATATTGCCGGCAACAGAAAGCCGGACTGCGTCAGGGATGACGGACCTGTGAGAGAATGTATCGTCAAGCTGGCCAAGAAGATTACTGACAGGCCGTTTGAGCATTTCGGCATCAGAAAGATTACGAAGGACTCGCCGGAGTACTGGGGGCTTGCGGCCATGTGCACAGACGAGGAGGCAGAGCTTGCGCTTAAGCTGAATGTGAGAGACCCTAAGACCTTCGAGGAGATTCAGGCTCTCTCGGGAATTGAGCCGGGGCATCTTCAGGAGCTCCTTGACAGCATGAGCATCAGCGGACTTCTTGAGTACAACTGGGAGAACCTCGACGGAAAGAATCCGGAGGGAAAGAAGAGATACGTTCTTCCTATGTTTGTACCGGGAATCGGCGAGTTCAGCAACATGAATGAGAAGCTTCTCGAGGAGAAGCCGGAGCTTGGACGGTTCTTCGAGAGAATGGCTTTCCTTCCGCTTGAGCATGTAACCAAGCTGGTTCCTCCGGGAGGAGCAGGAATCGGCATGCACGTCATTCCGGTAGAGAAGGCAATCTCGATGGAGGACAAGTCAATTCCGATCGAGCACATCTCGCACTGGCTTGAGAAGTACGAGGGCAAGTATGCAGCAAGCCCTTGCTCCTGCAGAATGTCGAGAAAGACATACGATGAAGGCTGTGCGGATGATTTCCACGACTGGTGCATAGCTGTCGGCGATATGGCTGACTATGTCGTTGAGACACAGAAGGGCGGAAGATATATCACGAAGGAAGAGGCTCTGGAGATTCTCAGAAAGGCGGAGGACAACGGCTTCGTTCACCAGATTACAAATATCGATGGAGAGAACAAGATTTTTGCCATCTGCAACTGTAACGTGAATGTCTGCTATGCGCTTAGAACCTCGCAGCTCTTCAACACACCTAACATGTCGAGATCGGCTTATGCGGCCAATGTCGATTCGGATAAATGCGTTGCCTGTGGACGATGCGTTGAATACTGCCCTGCGGGTGCCCTGAAGCTCGGACAGAAGCTATGCAAGGCTGACGGAACTCTTCCTGAGTATCCGAAGATCTCGCTTCCAAGCGAGGAGAAGTGGGGCGTAGACAAGTGGAGCCTCGACTATAGAGACACCAACAGAATAAACTGCCACGAGACAGGTACGTCTCCGTGCAAAACAGCTTGTCCTGCGCACATAGCTGTCCAGGGTTACCTGAAGCTTGCGGCACAGGGTAAGTACACCGAGGCCCTCCAGCTGATCAAGAGGGAGAATCCTTTCCCTGCAGTCTGCGGCAAGGTCTGCAACAGAAGATGCGAGGATGCCTGCACAAGAGGCTCTGTTGACAGCCCTGTTGCAATCGATGACGTTAAGGACTTCATCGCAAGAATGGACCTCGATGCAGAGACCAGGTTTATTCCTGAGAAGGTAATACCTAAGGTGAGAGGCGAGTTCGAGGAGAAGATCGCAATCATCGGTGGAGGTCCTGCAGGACTTTCGTGCGCATATTATCTTGCCGAGAAGGGATACAGGCCTACAGTCTTCGAGAAGGAGGATCGCGTCGGCGGAATGCTGATGAACGGAATCCCGTCCTTCAGACTCGAGAAGGATGTAGTAGAAGCAGAGATCGACATCATAAGAGAGCTCGGTGTAGAGTTCAAGACGGGAGTCGAGGTAGGTAAGGACGTAACCATCCCTGAGCTTAGGGAGCAGGGTTACAAGGGCTTCTATCTTGCAATCGGACTTCAGTCCGGCGGTGCGCTTAACGTTCCGGGCGGAGACCTTGACGGTGTAACTGCCGGAATCGACATGATGAGGGAGTACAACATCAATCCTGATTCGGTCAAGCTTAGCGGCAAGGTCGCTGTAATAGGCGGCGGCAACATTGCCTGTGACGTTGCAAGAACTGCAGTAAGAGCAGGCGCCGAGGAGGTTACGATGTACTGCCTCGAGCAGCTTGAGGATATGCCTTGCGGAGAGGTTGACAGAACAGAGACCCTTGAGGACGATGTAAGAATAGTTGCAGGCTACGGTCCGCTTGCAATCTCGGGAGAGAACGGCAAAGTTAATTCCATAAGCTTCAGAAAATGCGTACAGGTAAGAGGCGAGGACGGAAGATTCGATCCTAAGTTCGATGAGAATGATGTCATCAGCTCCGAGGTGAGCACAGTTCTGTACTGCATAGGACAGAAGGTGGTATGGAAAGACCTTCTTGCAGGAACGGCGGTAGAGTTCAATCCTAACGGAACCGTAAAGGTTGATCCTGTAACCGGACAGACTGCTGAGCCTGATATTTTTGCCGGTGGAGACAACGTGACAGGACAGAAGTTCGTAATCGATGCAATTGCTGCCGGCAAAGAGGGCGCAATATCGCTTCATAGATTCGTGCAGCCTCATTCGACTCTCACAATCGGACGTAACAGAAGAGAGTTCATCGAGCTCGACAAGAACGACCTTTCTCTCGATGAATCCTGCTATGACAATACACCAAGACAGAGAATCGGCCATGACAAGGAGCTTCGCCTCACAAGAAGAGACGACAGGATTCCTTTCACAGAGGAGCAGGTTAAGAAGGAGACGGCAAGATGTCTCGGCTGCGGCGCAACAATCGTTGACAAAAACAAGTGCATAGGCTGCGGACTCTGCACAACCAAGTGCGGCTTCGACGCAATCACCATCCGAAGAGAGCGTCCGGAATGCTCAGTGATGGTTCCAAGTGAGGACAAGTTCAAAATGATTCTTCCATATGCCGCAAAGCAGGCCGTAAAGCTGACATTCAAGGGAAAGAAGAGATAACAGAATGCATGAGCTCGGAGTAGTATTCCACATTATTGATACAGTAAAGGAGATTGCCGCAGCTAACGAGGTCGAGCGCATCTCAAAGGTAACGCTTGAGCTTGGCGAGGTAAGCTCTGTCATCCCGTCGTATCTTACCGACTGCTGGAGATGGGCGGCCGCAAAGGAGCCGCTTCTCGAGGGGGCAGAGCTTGCCATAGAGATGATCCCTGCAATCAACTTCTGCAGGGACTGCGGAGAGCAGTACAGCGCAGTCGAGCACGGCCGTACCTGCCCGAAATGCGGCAGCGGCAGTACCCATCTGC
>CAMFZN010000108.1 GCA_946006945.1 uncultured Clostridia bacterium
TGCCAGCGACGCCAGAACTCAGCCATTGTTCTTGAGAAGTACGGATGATTGAAGTTCTGTCTGAGCTCTATACCGAACATCTCAGAGGTTCCCCTTACAATATCAATACATCCCGAGAAGTCTGCATAAATCTGAATTGAATATACAGCAAGTGCAAAAGCAAGCACGATTCCATCGTAATCCTGCCAGCTGCCGAAAGCCTGATCTACGAACAGACCAAGTCTGTCAGCGATAACGAGCTTCTTAAAGAAACCCCAGAGCGCAAGCTTTGCTCCGAATGTTATGTTCTTGTATTCGAGCGCTACTCCATTGATAATCTGAGGCTTGAACTCATTGAATCTGTCGATCGGTCCCTGCACAATGTGAGGGAAATACGAAACGAAGACAGCATATGTCAGGAAGTTCTTCTCAGCTTCATATCTCTTCCAGTAGACATCGAGAACATAGCTTATAGCCATAAATGTATAGAATGAGATTCCGAGAGGAAGAATCATTCTGAATACTTCAAGCTGCGGTATTCCGGCAATTCCCAGCACTCTGTTGAGGTTCTTCATGAAGAAGCCGGTATACTTGCAGACTGCCAGCAGGGCGATAGATACGAAAAGCGACAACTGAAGGAATCGTTTTGCACGCATCTTGGCGCCGTTCCTTACCTCCTTCTTCTCGGCAGGTGTTGTGCATTCCTTAAGCTTCTCGTCTGCAGCCTTGTATATTGAGTCGATTTTTCTTCCGGCAAGGAAGGTTGCGACTATTGTTGTAAGCAGATACGGCAGATATTTCAGGCCCGCCATGGCATAGAAAGCAAGATTTGCAGCGGCAAGCACATATATCTGATTCTTGCGGCCGACCTTATAATAGAAAAGCAGGACAACCGCGACATAAATAATAAACGCTAGTGACTGATAACTCATTTTAATATCCTTTTACTGCCTCCTAGAACTGTACTGTGACTCCATTGTATTTGAACTTGCCATAGCTCTTTACACCATTGTTCATGCGATACGGAACAACGGTGTATGTGTATGAACGGCCTGCCTCGACCTTTTTGTCAACATAACTGTTGTCAGTGATATCCGCTATGCGTTCCCAGGAAGAGTTATCGCACTTTCGATAGATGGCATAACCCTGAGCCTCGTCTGACTTCTTCCAGTACACCTCATTGCACGGCTCCTCTGCTGAAACTCCGAACCATTCAGGCTCTTCAAGACGGTAGTCTCTTGAGCATGACGAATCAAGCTCGATATCAAGCGCATATGGAGTGATGTATTTCTGATATGCGTCATAACCTTCGTTCCAGCTCTCATAGTCTTTGTCATTCTTCTTGTTTTTGAAGCCGTACTTGTCAATAAGGATTTCTGACAGATGCCTTGTGTACTTAATAGAGCCATGAACATTAGTATGGTCTTTATTATAATAATCTGTAGCTAAATCCAGATTCATTTCCTCAGGATTCTTGGCGAAATTGTACACATCAAAGCCGCGAGCTTCAATCTTGTCCGCTACAGTATTAATCTTGCCTCTCATTTCCTCATTCTCAGCACATGGAGCAGCTGTGAACAGAACCTTAACGTTCTCCTCTTCACAATAATCCAGAAGGCTGTCGATGCTCTGATCAAGCTCATCCGAGATTTCCACCCTCTCTTCCGTAATCTTATATTCGTCTGTCAGATCGGTAATACGTTTGAAATAAAGATCAAGAATGTTAGCTCCGTTTACGTCCTTAAGCGAATTTGGCGATACATTTCCCTCCTTGAGATTTGTCGATTTGGAATGATACCTTATAATAGGGAAATAATACTCCAGTCTCTCAAGCAGACTGAGGTCAGCCATATCCAGGCAGTAATCCATGAACTTCAGCTTATCTATTGAGAATGGCATGAAATCAAACAGCCTGTGCATGACATAGTCCTTCATTCCGCGGTCTCCAAGAGTACTGATATTAATGATGTACACTGCATCAGGCTGCGTCTTCCGAGCTTCCCTCACAAGATACTCTGACACCATGAGAGGCTGTGATGCGCAGTTATATGGATATACGGCAATTCCGTAATCATTCCACGCAATGTTAGGATTCCAGTACGCATATACCTTACTCGATCCTATATAAACAGCGTCAAGTGAGTTCTCCTTCTCCTCATATATCTCTGTCATCCATCTGGATTCAACGACATATGAAGAATATGTCAATACTCTATTGAAATATGCAAGCAAAAGAACGAAAATCAGAATAAATGCAATTATCTTGATTTTCAGCAAGTGCCTGCGAGTTGCAGAATTGTTTTCTTTCATTTCCCATCCTCTAATTATCTCTAATTTGATTCACTACTAATTAATTGCAGGCATGGCAAAACCAGCCGGCAAAAAATTACCCGTAGAATAATATCATAAAACGCTTGATTTTTCTCGTGTTTTTTCTTCATTATTATTGGCTGCAAAGAAAAACCCGCGTTAAAACGCGGATTTTTCTCTATTTCTCGAAAGTGACCGTCCCATCAACCTGCTTTCTAGTCTCTTCCGTAGTATTTGCTGTAATAATACGAATCGCTTGTTGCGGCAACCTTGTTCAGAATGGTGCCGAGTATCTTGCAGCCCGAAACCTCAAGCTGCTTCTTGACATCCATTGCAAAGGACCTTGATACATTCGCTGCCTCGATTACCATGATTACTCCGTCGGTAAACGGAGCAACTACCGCCGTATCGATTACCATTCCAAGCGGAGTGCTGTCGATGATTATGTAGTCGTAAATCTCCCTTGCCGCCATGATGAAGTTGTAGAACTTCTCTCCTGCAAGAAGAACAGCCGGATTAGGCGGAACAGGTCCCGCAAACACAATATCGAAATTGTTTACATCCGTGTGGTGAACAATTTCATCTACAGTTGTCTGACCCGATAGAAAGTGCGACAGACCTTGTACCTTGCCATCAAGGACAGGTTCGAACTGATTTAGAAAGGTTGACTTTCTCATGTCGGCATCGACGAGGAGAACTCTCTGCCCATGCTCTGCAATAATCTCTGCAAAACGCCGTGCGATTGTGCTTTTGCCCTCGTTCTCGCCGCAGCTTGTAAGCATTATTACCTTTACATCATCTCCGCAGAA
The DNA here is from genome assembly GCA_946006945.1 of uncultured Clostridia bacterium. GTDB lineage: Bacteria > Bacillota > Clostridia > Peptostreptococcales > Anaerovoracaceae > Crickella. Next base: position 3,099 of record CAMFZN010000108.1, read on the forward strand.
CTGAATATTGGTATAAAGAGAATTGAAGGCCTCTCTGGTACTGTATACCATGGTCTGGTCCTCTGCGAACCTGAGTATTCTGTCAGCCATGTCTAGGACCTCCTCTGAATCTTGCGCTTACAGCTTCTGTGTTTCTTGTGTTTCTTAGTGCTGCCCTGCTTCCTGCCGCCTT
>CAMFZN010000109.1 GCA_946006945.1 uncultured Clostridia bacterium
TGTTCCGACAACGTTCTCCTTGGCAATGAAGCCCGTTACTGCTGCAGCTGCAAGCTGCCATGCACCGAAGCCGAGGGGTATGAGAAGGATGGCTACAGGTCTTGCGATTGAGGCAAGAATAGATGTATCCGCCATGCCCTCAGCTACAGGCTCAAAGCTCCAGGTGAAGCTCTGCATTACCTGAACTGCGCAGTTGCATACCAGGATGATTGTTGCAGCCTTTACGATGTATGCCTTTCCTCTTTCGAGCATCGATACTGCCGCACGTTTAAGGCTTGGCACCTTGTATCTTGGAAGCTCGATTATGAAGAAGGACTTCCTGTACTTGTTTCCTGTAACCGCCTTAACCAGCAGTGCGCCGAGGAAAATCAGCAGGATTCCCATGAAGTACATCAGCGTGCTCACCCAGCCCGCACCGCCGAAGAATACTCCGGCAAAAAGCGCAATCACCGGTATCTTCGCGCCACACGGAATGAACGGTGCGAGCATTGCAGTCGCTCTTCTCTCTCTTTCGTCACGGATGGTTCTCGTCGCCATGATTCCCGGAATCGCGCAGCCGGTGGAAATAATCACCGGAATTATACTTCGTCCGGAAAGACCGACTCTTTTGAAAATCGGATCCATCACGACGGACACTCTGGCCATGTATCCGCAGTCCTCCAGGAGCGCAATGAGGAAGTACATTATCATTACGAGAGGCAGGAAGCCGACAACCGCTCCGACTCCGCCGATAACTCCATCAGCGAGGATCGCACTGAGAATTGCCGGGCTGTCTGCAAGCGCATCGCTTACTAACCCCTGTGCGATATTGATATATCCTGTCATCCAGTCCGCAATCGCAGGGCCAAGCCAGCTCTGCGAGATTTTGAACACCGCCCACATGACCAGTGCAAAAATCACGATTCCTCCAATCGGATTTGTCACCACGCTGTCGATTCTGTCCTGAAGCCCATGCTCGCTAGTTGATACCGCCCTTATCTCAACGGCTCTTACAAGCTCGTCTACGAAAGCGAACCTTCTTCTGTCCTCCGAATCGACCTGCTCCTTGTCGTGCATGTTGATGTCTCTCTGAACAAATGGCGGCTCGGTAACGTGCTTCAGTGCGCAACCCTCTGCAGCCTCTGCTCCTCCGGTTGTCCTTGCAGCATCCGCAGCTGCCTCGGCCAGTCTGCGAAGTCCCTCGTCACTTCTGTCTGTCGACACCGTCTTGATTACAGGACAGCCAAGTCTCTCTGACAGGAGGCCCTCGTCAATCGTGATTCCCTCATCCTCACAGACGTCGCTTTTGTTCAGCGCAACTACCACCGGGATTCCAAGCTCGAGAAGCTGTGTCGTGAAGAAAAGACTTCTGCTTAGATTCGTCGCATCCACAATGTTAATGATTGCATCCGGATTCTCGTCCCTTACATAAGAGCTCGTGATGCTCTCCTCAGGTGTAAAAGGCGACATCGAATAAGCACCCGGCAGATCAACCGCCGTCAGCCCCCTGCCGTACTCAGGCCTGAAGCTCGCCTCCTTCCTGCCGACAGTTACACCGGCCCAGTTGCCAACATGTTCATTTCTGCCCGTCAGCGCATTGTACATGGTCGTCTTTCCGCTGTTCGGGTTGCCCGCCAAAGCAATTCTCATCTCAGGTTCCCTTCCTTTCGTTCTTGCGTTGATATATTTATTGGTTAGCATTAGCTAACTGTTCTGACAAAAAAATATGAATTATTCCGCAGCATTCCCGCCTGAATGCATGGTCAGGCATCAGCCGGGAATTGCTGTTCTGCTGTTCTGTCTGTATGAGTTAGTTTTCGCTAACCCCGATGCTAAAAAAATTATCCGGCACTCTATACACATATGGCTTCCGCCAGATCTCTGTCGAAGCTGTACCTTCCGTCCTTGATAGCAACAGTGCAGCCTCTTCTCTTTCTTGCAATAACAGTAATCGGCTCTCCGCTGTAACAGCCGAGTCTGAACAGGAAGCCTCTTACCTCTGCATCGGCTGCCGTGATATCCTCTACTATGTATCTCTTGCCGATCTCGGCGTTCATCAGGTTCATAACAACCTCCTTTGGCCCGTCGCAATAACTGATTTTCATTATACATTTCATTTGGTTAGCCATCGCTAACTGACGAAATGTAGTTTATACCTTTTGCGCGAGACAGTCAAGAGGTTTTTTTGTTTATTTTTCGAAGGATTAATGTTAACATTTACACATAGTTTTTGTGGAGGTTGATTTATATGTACAAGCTTGGTAAAGAATTAAAGGTACGAAATATTCTTGTAGAGCAGGACAAAGTGAGCTACGCTTCGGATGAGATTCATCTCCCTGAGGGCGGCATCGACTGCAACGAGGGATGCAATCCTTACGGATTTCCGCCTGCACTTGAGGAGGCGATGCACAGCTTCGACATCAAGCGCTTCGGTCCATATCCTCACAGTCACGCCATCAATGAGGGACTGGCTGAGTACTGGAAGGGTTACCAGGACATCGAGCCTGAGAACATCCTTCTTTCGGACGGCAGCATAAATGCTCTCTACACTGTTTTCGGTATTTTTGACCGCGACAGCAAGGTCCTCGGCATTTCCCCACAGTTCACTGACGCTGAGATGGCCTTCAAGCTCCTCGGCATGACTTACACCTCGGTTAAGCTCAAGCCTGAGAACAACTATAAATTCAACCCTGACGAATTCATTGCTGCAATCACCGACGAGATTGACATCGTCTATATCGATAACCCTAACAATCCGACCGGCCAGGTCATCGACCTGTACGCCCTCGAGAAGATTCTCCAGCGTGCGGCAGATGTCGGTGCGGCCGTCATCATCGATGAGGCTTACGGCGACTTCATGCCTAACCACAACTCTGCGATGAGACTCTGCGCGGACTACCAGAACCTGATCATGATCAGAACTCTCTCCAAGGCCTTCGGTCTTGCAGGTCTCCGTATCGGCTACGTTGTTGCGCACAAGAATCTCATCTCTTACATGAAGAAGACCGTCAACCCTTACCAGGTAAGCGAGTTCGCAAGAGAAATGGGAGGCGAGGCCCTCAAGCACCCTTACCACTTCTGGGATAACATGGTTGACTTCACCAAGATGAAGCGTGAAATCCGTGAGGTCCTCAAGCAGCCCGGACACCTGTCAATGGCTGAGTCCTACGACACAGTGTCAATCATGCTCCTCAAGCATGACAATCCGTCTGTTGATCTCCAGCGTCTCTTCTGGGAGAACAAGGTTCTCTGCGTAAGCGGAGCTACCTTCAACAGCCTCGACGC
>CAMFZN010000110.1 GCA_946006945.1 uncultured Clostridia bacterium
GATTATGCTTGTTTTGGTCAGAATTATTTAAGCATGATTCGCTGTCAGGAGAAATATCTCCTGACAGCGGGATTTCACACTGCATTCTGACCACGAAGCCTGAGAGACACACCACTGACTCAGACCTAAGCATATCATTCTTAGAGAGTCCTTACTGCAAGTTCGACATTAATCTCTGGTTAGCTCTTACTATCTCAATTTGAGGCAAGAATAGTCAGACCTTAGTTCTTACTATTTCACATTAACTCGAATCGTCGGACCTGACCTCTTACTATTCAGGCAAAACACCTTCACTGTCATACCCACAGAGGCAGCTAAAGCCCTGCACAGCCCGCATCCCGAAGGGATTGCCCGGAGGGCTTCAGTTGCTCTTTAGTCTGTCGCCATCGGTGATAAGCGGCGGGGTTAGATTTCCAATTCACCTTCCAATCCACCGGGTGCGGCGTTATATATGATATTATGAAAAATATTTTTGTATTTTTGTCGTATATACTTGACACTATGTCGCATCGGAGTTATTATCGTATCAACTTAAAGGCTCACAGGGCGCAGCCCGATATGCAAGGCGGCGCTGAAGATATGATTAATGGAGGTGCAATTATGGATATGGCTTTTCCAATTGGTGTTATGTGCGGAATTGTTTTCGTCGTTATTATGAAGCTTCGTTCGAATAAGACGAGAGCGAAGAATGTTTACGACGAGAGGCAGCTTGCCGAGCAGGGACGCGCGGCGAAGTGGGGCTTCTACAGCCTGATGGTTATGAACTGCCTGTACGGCTGCTTTGGCTGGATGCTTGACTGTCTGAATACTTTCGAAGGAGTATTTATCTGCATGATGGTTTCGATCGGAGTGTATGTGGGCGTGTGCATTTACAAGGAAGCGTATTACCCGGTTAACAAGAATTCCCGCAAGCTGATGCTGTTTGTTTTCGGCATGGGACTTCTGAATCTTGTGATTGGAATCATAGCTTTTGTCAGAAACGGATCGCTGCTCGATGAAGACGGCATACTGCTGATGCAGTCAATTAACATTATCGTCGGAGTTCTCTGCATACTGATTCCGATTGTCAGCTACGTCAAGATAATGAGAGACGGCGGATCTGGGGATGATTCTTACAGCGAGGAGGAGTAGTCATGAAGAATCTTAGACTAAAGGCTGCGCGCGCAGCAATGGATCTGTCGCAGCAGGCGCTTGCAGACCGCGTCGGTGTGTCGCGCCAGACGATTAACGGGATAGAGAAAGGCGACTATAATCCTTCGATTAAGCTCTGCATTTCGATATGCAAGGTGCTGGGAAAGACGCTGGATGAGCTTTTCTGGGAGGACGAGGAGAATTAGATAAGTACAGATAATACATAGAACAATAAAAGTACACCCCGGGCTCAAGCTGGTTATCAGCCGGAGTCCGGGGTGCTTCTTCGTAATATCAGCCTATTTCTCAAGCTTGAAGCTCATCTGCACAGGGTTGTGGTCGCTGTACTTGAACTCCTCTTCGATTGCTTTAGCACGTATTACCTTGACATTGTCTGAGACAATGAAGCCGTCAAGAGTTGTGCGGAAGGTTGTCTCGATATTGTATGGCTCGTTAGCCACTCTGTTGGATGCGATGTTCTCCTCTGGGTCGTACGGCTTAACCAGGGTGAAGCCCTCAGGAAGATTCTCCTCCTTGAAAGGCTGGCACCAGCTGTAGTCCTTGCCGCCCTCGACGCCGAAGCACTTGCCGCCGTCGCCGATGAGATCCTTGTTGAAGTCGCCGCCACAGATGACATAGTTGCCGTTGATGCGCTCCTGAACAATCTGCTCGTAGATCATGTCGAGCTGCTGGTCTGCGATGGTCGGATCGGTTGTGTAAGCCGAAAGGTGCAGATTGATAAGCACGAGATCCTTGCCGTTGTCAGCAGGAATTCTGATAAGATCGTAGCATCGGTCGAGATCGAGGAATTTGGCGAAATCTGTCTGGATAGGCAGACTTCTTCTGATGCTCGTCGTCATGCTGTAGTCAGACATAGTCAGAATTCCGGCCTTGTTCGCACCATGAGGCTCAAGCAGCGGCCAGAAAAGATATGGCGAATCGTAGTTCTGAGCGAAAGTGCTTGAGTAGTCAGGGAAGCTGTCTGTCAGAATCTTTCGTTCGTCGACCTTGTAAGTTCTGGTTGCATCGAAGTCAACCTCCTGAATCAGATAAAGGTCAGATTCAAGCTCGTGCAAAGTATCGCAGATTGCGCTCATGCTCTGCTCAACAGCCTCCTTCGAGCGCGCCCTCGACTCCTTGCCGCCATCCATAAAGAATGTGTAATCCTGTAGATATGCCGCAAAACCGATGTTCCACGATGTCACCTTAAGCTCCTCGCCGACCGGAATGTTGCTGCTCACATTCACAGGATTTGTAATCTCAAGCTCGAGGTTGTCCTCGAGACGGTCATAGCTTATGAAAACATATGCGACGTACACGCCTACAACGAGAACCGCTGCGCCAAGAATTCCAAGAATCACTCTAAACACCTTCTTTCCAAGTGAAACCTCAGGTTTCTTCTCTCTTCTGCCTCTAGCCATCTAAACGTACCTCCTGTTACCATTTCCCGGCTCCGCAATCGGAACCAGCACATCCTGACTGCTGTACGGCCTCTTAATCACTCTGAGCTTGTGGCCCATCGGCGAGCTGTAGGTCTCATCGCCGAAGCGATGCTCGCTCACCATGAGAGGATATACGCCCTCGCCCTCCATCGTCTCAAGCGAAGAGGTCACCTCCGCCGCACCAAGCTCCATAAGAACCTCTGCAGTCCTTCTGTTGTATGCATTTAGCTCAAAACCCGCAATCACTCTTACACCGTCACGGGCAAAAAACATCATCCATCCCAGGCTTCCCGCGGATATTCCCGTCTGCCGTGCAAGCTCAAGACAGTCCGCAAGATGTGCCTCAATTATGCTGTCCTCAAGACCCTTCGACACACCGGTGATGTACGGGATAATATCCATTCCAAGCCAGATCTCCTCAGTAAGCTCTGTGAGGCTTACACCCCTTCTGTCCGCTTCTAGACACATGTCTGCGAGAGGAAGCAGAGCTCTCTTGTAACCTGTCGGAACCGAATCGGCACCGAGCTCTGCCATGCCAAGGTAGTCCTCGAGCTTAAAGAAGTAAAGCTCCCTCGCCTCCTTCACCTCGAGCTTCGAACCATCGCCTGCACCGGCCACGCCGCCCGCCGGCGCCGTCCTTCTGAACCTCATCGCCTCCTCAAGCTCCGCAGCTGCGCGGCG
>CAMFZN010000111.1 GCA_946006945.1 uncultured Clostridia bacterium
AAAATCCCTTCATATTCGAACTCGATAAGTCTTGTGCCGTTATCCTCATCATAGGTTCCGAGAATGTGAGCCTTAAACAGTCTCTTGTCATCGAGAACTACCGTGTCGCCCGGACGAAGCCTTTTGCCCGGCTTAACGAGAGACTCCCATCTGTCTCCCTCGATTCTCTTTATAAGAAGAAGCTCTATGTGCGCACCCGTGCTCTCCTTTGTTCCGTACATTCTTGCAGGAATAACCCTCGAATCATTAAGCACAAGACAGTCACCCTCGTTAAGATAATCAAGGACATCATAGAAATGCCTGTGCTCAATCGCACCAGTCTTCCTGTCCAGCACCATCATCCTGCAGCTGTCTCTCTGCTCCGCCGGAGTCTGAGCAATCAGTTCCTTGGGAAGCTCGTAATCAAATTCATCTATTCTCATCTGTTTATTCTATCCTTCTATTCCTCTTCCTTATACAAATGCATCAATCCGAGATGCTCATATGCAGCCTTCGCCGCCACTCTGCCCTTCTGAGTCCTGTACAGAAGTCCCGACTGAATCAGATAAGGCTCATTCGCATCCTCAATTGTGACCCTCTCCTCGCCGATTGCAGATGCTATGGTCTCAATTCCGACAGGTCCTCCGGCAAAACCCTTTATTATTGTCTCAAGTATCTCGCGGTCAAGCTTATCTAGTCCCAGATTGTCAACTCTCAGCGCATCGAGAGCCTTTCTTGTGATTTCTATATCAACTCTTCCGTCACCTATTACCTCACTGAAGTCCCTTACTCTCTTAAGAAGCCTGTTTGCGATTCTAGGTGTCCCCCTCGATCTTCTTCCGAGCTCGTCCAGTGACTCATCGTCTATCGTTGTGTGAAGCACGCCCGCAGTTCTGTATAGAATGCTCTTTATCTCATCTACGGTATAGAAATCGAACTTGCATACTATGCCAAAACGATCTCTCAGAGGAGCCGAGAGACTTCCGGCCCTCGTGGTAGCTCCAATGAGAGTAAATTTTGCGATATCTATTCTCAGAGATCTCGCCGATGGACCCTTGCCTATAACAATGTCTATGGCATAATCCTCCATGGCAGAGTATAGTATCTCTTCAACCTGCCTGTTAAGCCTGTGAATCTCATCGATGAACAGAACATCTCCATCCTTCAGATTGGTAAGTATAGCTGCAAGATCTCCCGCCTTTCCTATTGCAGGGCCTGATGTAACCTGTATATCCACACCAAGCTCATTTGCGATTATTCCGGCAAGAGTGGTCTTGCCAAGGCCCGGAGGTCCGTAGAAAAGCACATGGTCAAGAGGCTCTCCTCTTCTTCTCGCCGCTTCAATATATATTGAAAGGTTCTCCTTGCTCGCCGACTGTCCGCAGTATTCACTCAGATACTGCGGCCTCAGAGTCAGCTCGCCGCTTAATTCTGCAGGTGTCGCCTGCGCCTGTGTTATTCTCTCATCCATTACTTGTCATCTACTCCTGCAATTACATTAAGAACCTGAGTGCTTTCTTTATGTACTCCTCAGCACTGAGTCCTTCATCAGTTACCATACCGATTGCATCTTCTGCCTCTTTATTAGTATAACCGAGCGTAGTAAGTGCAAGCACCGCCTCGGTCCTTTCCCCTGATATTATCCTCTGACCGGATGAATTATCAGTGTCGCTTATTGAAGCCTCATCAAATTCACCGATCTTCTCAGCTAGCTCTAGTATTATTCTCTCAGCTGTCTTCTTGCCTACGCCCTGAGCCTTTGATATGCCTGCCGCATCCCTCATTCCGATAAGCTTCTTAACCTGAGATGCTGTTCCAAGCGACATTATCGAAAGGCCTGCCTTAGGTCCAACACCATTTACTGTTATAAGCTGTTCATAAAGCTTAAGACCTTCAAGATCCGGAAATCCATAAAGACTCATTCCGTCGTCTCTTACCTGCATATGAGTATAGACCTCGATGGAATCACCCTCTCTTGCATTAAGAAGGGGTGAATATGAAGGAATATTAACTCTGAAGCCTATTCCTCCCTCAGTCTGTATTACAATTGCTCCGCTGTCGTAGCAAAGATATCTTCCCGTAATATGTCTTATCATTCAACGCCTCCTGCGTTACTATCTGTTAATCCTAAGCTCGGCATTTCTGACTCTTGCCCTGCTTCCGCTTGAATGCGCATGGCATATGCATGCAGCCAGCGCATCAGCAGTATCATCCGGCTTAGGAACCTTCTCCAGATTCAGAATGGTCTTAACCATCTGCTGAACCTGCTTCTTGTCCGCTCTTCCATAGCCTACAAGCGACTGCTTGATTTGAAGCGGAGTATACTCTCCGATTGCAAGGTTGTTCTGCCTGCACGCCAGCAGAGCTATTCCCCTTGCTTCACCAACAATAATTGCTGTCTTCGCATTGTTATTGAAAAAAAGCTCCTCGACAGCAGCCTCATCAGGGCTGTATCTGTTAATGATCTCGATTAGTCCGTCATACAGCTTAAGAAGTCTGTCCTCTGCCGGTGTATGTGCATCCGTCTCAAGCGAGCCATATGCAACAGGTGTGAACCTGTTTCCTATATAATCCACGATTCCCCAGCCCATTATCGCGTAACCGGGGTCAATTCCAAGTATTCTCATATCGCAAACTCCTTCAAGATATTTTATCAAAAACTGATATTCTACACCACAAAAACTTTCTCCGACAATATGAATATACATCGATGAAATGGTATTATTATTGATTCCCTTTTGTGCTATAATCGACATGTATTTGAGGAGGGATACTGCCATGAGATATTCAAGACAGAACAAGATTCTCGAGATTATCAAGGAGCACGAGATTGAGACTCAGGATCAGCTTCAGGCAGCACTGAAGGAAGTAGGCTTCAACGTAACACAGGCTACAGTTTCCAGAGATATTAAGGAGCTGCAGCTTGTAAAGAGCGTCTCGAGAAGCGGCCGTTCGAGATATGTTTCGGCCAAGTTCGAGACCTCCCCTATCACAGACAGATTCGTGAAGATATTCAGAGAGACGACAATTTCTTTTGCATCAGCCCAGAACCTCATCATTCTGAAGACACT
>CAMFZN010000112.1 GCA_946006945.1 uncultured Clostridia bacterium
CCGTAGCTTCCTACCCTCGTCTTAAGATAGAAGAGCAGAATCGAGATGATAAGCGCCGCAGAAATAGCGCCCGTAACCATGATAAAGCTCATGAGTATCGTTCCTATTCCCTGCCCTAGAATGATGTTCTCATTCGAAATGTTCTCGGCAAGAGCCTCCTTTAGGCCAAAACCCGCATATATCAGCGAAGCCGAAAGCGTGCTCACAGACACGAGAATCATGTATGCCCTGATATTATGTCTGAAGTTCTTCCAGATGATTGCAAGGAATCGTCCTGAGTATCGCCCCTCGAAGCGAAGCCTCTCCTTCATCTCCCTCTGGTGCTCAAGCTCCTTCTGTCTGGTGTCCCTGATTCTTTCCTCTTCCTCGTACCATGCGCATATGAATCTCTCAAGGAGAAGCACGAAGGCTACAGCACACATTACAAAGAACATGTACCACACAGTCAGCACCTTATCGGAGCTCATTATCGGGGTGATCATGTAGAGAAGCACTGTCGCCACGCTTGCACTCGCTCCTGCCACGAATGGCTTTACGGTATATCTGTTCATAAGAGCAAGCACCATGCCGACTGCCCATGCAAGCTGCATCAGCACGAGAAGTGCAATCTGAGCAGTAAATCCGTACGCTGATGGAGCAAGGGCGCTCCAGGATGTATCTTGAGCCATCCCGATCAGCTGAAGATCTCTTGTCATGCATGCGCTGTAATCGCCTGAGCTTATCACGTGAACGGCATAGCCTATCGTAGAGTACTTAGTGCCTCCAACATCGAGCCATGCGTAACAGAATCCCGCCTGGAGCAGGATTCCGGATGCCAGCATGAATATTCTGTTAAGCTTATCAGGTCTTTTTGTCATAAGCCAAGCCTTTCTTCCTAATATTTCGTTTTCATTATAACACGCGAGACTCAGAATATGTAAAATCCCGCCATCTTCGCGATAGCGGGATCTGTCTGTTTTATTATGTTTGTCTTAGAAAATTCCAAGTCCGAAGAAGGAATCAATCTGTCCAACCAGGATGAATGCGCAGAATACCGGCGCAAGCCATCTCAGGCAGAATCTGTAGAAGCCCTCTGTCTTGAAGGATGAACCATTCTTAATCTCTGTTGGAAGGAAGTCCTTCTTAATCCATCCGAAATAGCACACTGTACAGAATGTTGCGATAGGCATCAGAAGGCCCTCTGCAAGAAGGTCAAAACCATCTAGCCAGCAGAAGCGTCCGAACATAGGTGGAAGATAAGTTCCAAGTCCGTCGAATGCTACGGCAACACCCATGATTGCGCAGAGACCTCCGGCAATCCATGCAATCATCTTACGCTGATTTCCCTTGCCCTTGTCGAGACCGTTATCAATGAACGATCCGATGATAGCCTCAAGAACTGACATTGATGAAGTAAGCGCAGCGATTGATACGAGCAGATAGAACAGTCCGCCGAAGAGTCCGCCGGCCTTGCCCATGCTGTTAAATACATTCTGAAGTGTCATGAACAGAAGTCCAGGTCCGCCTGTAGGCTCCATGCCAAAAGCAAATACTGCAGGCATTATAGCAAGTCCCGCGAGGATTGCGATGATTGTGTCAGCCACAGGAATTACGAATCCGGATCTTGCGATATCGTCGTTCTTGTCCATGTATGAACCGTATGTTACAAGGATTCCCATTCCAAGCGATACCGAGAAGAACATCTGTCCGCCGGCAGCAGCAAGAACGCTGATCCAGCCTGTTCCGTGGAACACTGAGAAATCAGGCTTGAACATAAAGCTGATTCCTGCACCCGCTCCCTCAAGTGTGCATGATCTTACAACTACTATGAGAAGAAGAACAAAGAGCGCCGGCATGGCGAACTTGTTGAACTTCTCGATTCCTCCCTTAACACCACGGCTTACAATGATGATTGTAAGAGCGATGAAGATAAGAGTATATACTGCCGACTCGCCTCTGTTGGTGAACAGGTTGGTAAAGAACTCTGAACCCTCAGTTCCGTTAACACCGAAGCCTGCTCCGAAGAGGTCACCGAAGTTTGAAATCATATACTTAACCGCATATCCTCCAAGATAGCAGTAGAATCCAAGAATGAAGAACGGTGCAAGTGCACTGAACACTCCGACAAAAGTCATCTTGCCGTCAGTTGCAGCTCTATAGGCAGGTATGATTGACTTACCTGTAGCTCTTCCAAGAGCAAGCTCTGTCATTACAAGCACATAGCCCGCAAAAACAACGAGTATTAGATAAAACAGCAGAAATGCAAAGCCTCCGTTAGCTCCCATCTTATACGGGAAGCCCCAGAGATTGCCCAGACCTACAGCTGAGCCAACAGCAGCCATGAGGAAACCGAAACTGCTGCCCCAGGATTCTCTTTCCTTTTTCATTTTCAAATTTTCCTTTCGAGTTGATTATACTTTTTGTCGATTTACCACAATTCTCGACGCGTTTTCATACAGTATACAACAAAGAAATCCGCCTTGCAAGGAGAGAGGGCAGATTTCTTTGTTTTAATATAACATATTTAAATGTGTTTTTTGTTACTCCTCCGGGAGCTTGGCGATATCAACCCAGCCAACAGATTTCGAGTATCTGTAGAGGTCGTCCGGTGTCAGCTCTATTGCGCTGTTCGAAGTTCCGCAGGCAGGGAAAACAGTCTCGAACCTCTTAAGTGATTCATCGCAGTAGATATGAACGTCGTCCCTGTCTATGTCAAAAGCGCATACTCCTCCAACTGCATATCCCGTGAACTCGAGAGCCTCCTCATGGCTGAGGAATGATCCCTTCTCGCCGAATTCCTTCTTGTACTTCTTGTTGTCTATTCTGACATCACCTGCCAGCTGCACGAGATTACAGCCGCCATCCTTTCTCTTGAAGCTGATGGTTTTGCATATTCTTGCACCCGGAACTCCTACCGCCTCTGCGGCAAGCTCAACCGTTGCGCTCGATACATCAAATTCCATTACCTTGTCTCCAAGTCCATACTGTCTGAAATACTCTCTTACTCTCTCAATTGACAT
>CAMFZN010000113.1 GCA_946006945.1 uncultured Clostridia bacterium
TATGCAGCAATTACGTGCTTTGTAAGGATGATGGGTAATAAAGAATAAATCTATATGACAAAAGGACCTGGCTGAGCCAGGTCCGATTTATTGTATTGTGCCGGGTATGTCGCATGCTTATATCAATAATATGTAAGCTTTACCTCTTTGCCCATCCTGGTAAGACAGTCCTTCAGATTCTCGGCAATCTTTACCTTAACCTGTCTTCCGATAATCATGTCCTTGCCGTGGTGAGCAGGGTTTATAGCCATGCCGACCAGCAGGTTGACATCGCTTACCTCCTCGAAAAGAACTCGGCTAAGTATATCAGCTGCGTCTCGAGGACGGGAAAGCGACTCGAGCTCGCCCTTGTTCTCGAGGTACTTCTGTGCGTTCTCGAGGACGCGGTTAACAGTTACAACTCCCTCTGTTACATAGTCGATGCCGTCGATTATGGACATCGGAGGACCCTCGAGCTTCGGATGGCGGGTGTCGCGTACTATGTCCTTGCCCAGGTATTCGGCAAGGAGCTGCGAGGTCGTGCCTCCGCAGGCTATGTGAAGACCCTTCTTGGACATGAAAAGGCTGAACATCATGTGCTTGTTGCTTGGCCTGCAAGGAGGTCCAAAGAGAATGTTCGCCGCGAGACGCTTCTTTATTCTGATAACGCAGGCAGTTGTGTCGTCTATCGGCTTGCCATCGTATAGGCGATTGCATTCATCGACCAGCATGCTTGCAAGAGTCTGTGCGTTGTAGCCTGCAAGAGAAAGCACCTGTATGAATTCCGTAATCTGCGGCTCCTGCCAGTTCAGGTTGTATTTAAGCTCATTGTTCGCGCCCGGGCAGCCGTCGCTCATCATGATGAAGGTGTCTCCCTCTTCGAGAGCGATGTCCGAGTAGAGGAGGGTTTTGTCCGCAACCTGAATCGAATCGCACTTGAACTTGTAAGGCTCATTGTTTCTCAGCATTATTATTGCCGGATTCTCGTACTGAATGATTCTGGCTCTTGAGGAGCCAATGATATGCATTATGGAGAATGTGGAGTAAGCTGTTCCGTACTCCGAGCTTATCGGCAGCGTCGAAGCGACGGCGTGCACGCATTCGCTAAGAGACAAGCCCTCGCCGAGCATTGTCGATATGATGCGTGCCGTCAAGGTCGAGAGAATGCTCGCCTTGACACCGCTCTTCAGGCCGTCCGCTAGGACGACGACCTTCGAGCGGTTCACGCCGTCGACTATCTGCACCGTATCCCCGCAAAGGGGCTCTCCGTAATGGTTTATACTCTTGTATCCTATATCAGCTGTTAAATTGTTCATCGTGTTCTATCCTGTCAATCGACTGCTTTAATGTGTTCAGCGCTACCTGGGTCTCTGCTGTTGTCTCTCCGAGCAGCATCGCTATCTCCTGCACGATTCTCATCTGCTTCTCGACAATCTTGTCAGTAACCTCTGTTGTACGCTTTACAATCTCTTCCTTGTTGGTACGTTCCTTGGCTGTCTGAGTAATATCTCTTAAGAGACCGAAGAACATAGAGGTGCCGTTATCGTACAGAACTGTCATCTCGACAGTTTTGTCATATTCTGCAAGATACAGCTCCTCTGTTATCTGACGGTTCTTATCCTTGGCTGTATAGAACGGCTTCGGGCTCATGAGGGAGATTACCGGCTCGCCGTAAAGGTCTTTAGCACGCTTAAGGTCAAATATTCTTGATGCGGCAGGGTTAATCTGCTGAATCTCAAGCTGGTTGTTGAGAATCAGAAGGCCGGTCGGCATGTTGGTAGTAACTATGTCGGAGAATTTCTCTGCTTTTTCCCTGAGGTATGGCAGACACATCTCGATGCTTGCCTTGCCCTGGTATATTGCGACGGCCTTGTCGCGGCAGGTTGCGTATCCACATGAGCTGCAGTTGAGCTCATCCTCCGGCTTTGTCTTGCCCATTTTGGCCATGATCGATCTGATGTCGTCCTCGGAAGGAATTCTGGTAACCGGCGGCTCCATGTCGTAGACCATGGTGATGCCCTCTCTTGAAGGCTGCTCTACGTTAAAGTCTCGAGTTCCGGCATATTCGTGAACTGCAAGGTAGTTCTGGATTGCATCCGATCTTCCGTATCTTTCCATTACAGGACCGTTGATGCAGCTTCCGACACATGACGACAGCTCAAGGAAGCAGTTCGGCGTCTTTCCTTCAAGAGCATCCTCGATTGCGTGCATGCAGTTCTCTATTCCGTCAACAGCGATGTGCCTGTAAGTCGATGTATCAAGATCCATGCTCTTTAGGATTCCCCCTGTTGTAGGGAACCACCTTGCGCGGCTCTCATCTGTGTCATCGAGCTTCTTCTCCGGCACTACTCCCTCATCAGCCATCCACTCCGAGAGCTCCTCGAAGGTGAGTGCAGCGTCTACAATGCTCTGGAATCTCTTAGCCTCATCCTTCTTGGCAACGCAAGGTCCGATAAAGACAGTCTTGGCCTCAGGAATTCTCTCCTTGATGTCCTTGCAGTGCGCTACCATAGGAGAAAGCACAGGCGCAAGCATGCTGAGCGCTTCAGGGTAATGCCTCTGGATAAGAAGGTTTACCGTATGACAGCAGGAGGTGATAATTGTATTATGCGATGAATCTGCTATCAGATTCTCGTATTCTCTCTTTACCATCGTAGCGCCGATAGCCGTCTCTTCTACGTCTGAAAAACCGAGCTTCTTAAGAGCCTCTCTCATGCTCTCTATTCCGCAGCCTGAGTAGTTGGCGATAAATGAAGGCGCCAGACTTGCGATTACCGGCGCACCGCTCTGCATAAGAACCTTGACCGTCTCTCTCGACGGCTCAATCTGCTTGGCATCCTGAGGACACACAACGAAGCAGTGTCCGCATAGAATGCAGGAGTCCTCGATTATGTGAGCCTGATCTCCCGAGAATCTTATGGATTTGACAGGGCAGTGCCTAATGCATTTGTGGCAGTTCCTGCAGTTGGATTTCTTAAGTGTTAA
>CAMFZN010000114.1 GCA_946006945.1 uncultured Clostridia bacterium
GACTTGACGACCCATCTGTTGAAACTCCGTACAGCGAGCTTCAGCCCTTCCTTCTCACCATTAGAAAGCAGCACACAGATATTCTCTCGGCTGCCAAGGCAAGGCAGGATTTTACGGCTAACGTATCTCACGAGCTTAAGACGCCGCTTACAGCCATCTCAGGATATGCGGAGCTTCTCGAAAGCGGAATGGTTCAGGATGAACAGAAATCGCATTTCTATAGAGAAATAAGAAGAAATGCAGCAAGGCTTCTTACTTTGATTAACGATACTATCAGGCTCTCCGAGCTTGATCGAAGCGAAAGAAATCCTGCATTTGAGGAGCTTGATCTTAACGAGGTGGTATTGGAATGCATAGAGGGTCTTAAGATATCAGCTGCGCAGAGGAATATTGAGGTATCGTATGAGGGAGAATCGTGCAGGATAAGAGGAAGCAGGGACATGCTGAGGGAGCTTGCAGAGAATCTCATTCAGAATGCTGTAAGATACAATAATCCCGGAGGTCATGTTAACGTCAGAGTAGGCAGGTCTGAGGGCGGATCTGCGTGTCTTGTTGTAAAGGATGACGGTATAGGCATACCTGCGTCCGAGCAGGAGAGAATCTTCGAGCGCTTCTACAGAGTTGACAAGAGCAGATCTAAGGATACCGGAGGCACGGGCCTTGGTCTAGCCATAGTAAAGCATATCGTAGAGCTTCATGATGCGAGGATAAGTCTGGACAGCACACCTGCAGTCGGAACGACTATAGAAGTTGATTTCCGATAAAACGGTGAATGCTACTCAAGCAGCGATAAATCATCACACAAAAAACACAGAATTCAGTTTGAAGCCTCGGGTTTATGGTAGTAAAATCCGTAATGTAATAAAAAGAACCGCCCCACTCTTTCGGCATGAGACGGGCGGTTTTGCTTGTTATTTTGGGTTATCTCTGCGCTTATTGCGCTGTTTTTGGGAACGGGTGATTGAAATGACAGAAATGTATCTTCTGAGTATTGCGGTTATTCTTATCGCAACAAAGCTTCTCGGCGATGTGACAAACAGGGTCCACCTTACTCAGGTGGTCGGCGCTCTTCTTGCAGGTGTTGTAATAGGACCCGGAGGTCTTGGATGGATAAGCGAGACGCAGTTTATTACGCAGACAGCAGAAATTGGCGTAATTCTTCTGATGTTCACAGCCGGACTTGAGACGGATTCCCGCGAGATGAAGAAAAACATGGCGGAAAGTACAATAATTGCGCTCCTTGGAGTTATAGTTCCGTTGATTGGGGGAACTCTGGCATACTACTTGTTTTTTGCACGCGGGCAGACTGATTATGATATCATTCTAAAGTCTGTTTTCGTAGGAGTCATTCTGACGGCGACATCGGTAAGCATTACAGTCGAGGCGCTTAGAGAGCTCGGCAGACTTGAGGGAAAGGTTGGAACTACAGTAATGGGTGCAGCCGTAATAGATGATATTATCGGCATTCTTGTTCTTACCATTGTCCTGAGTCTCAAGGATGAATCCGTGTCCGTTTCGGGAATAGTATTGAAAATATGTGCATACGGAGTCCTTCTTCTGGTCCTCCAGGCTCTGATAAGCAGGAACAAGAACCTGATAGACAGTAATCTCGATAGACAGAGGATCACTACTTACTCTGTGGCGGCATGCTTTATCATGGCATTCCTTTCGGAGTCGGTGTTCGACATAGCCGACATTACAGGCGCATACATGCTAGGACTCTTCCTGTCGCAGTGCAAAATAAAGGCAGAGGTGACAAGAAAGCTTGCCCCGGTTTCGTACATTTTCTTCACTCCAGTTTTCTTCGCGTCAATCGGTCTTAAGGTAGACGTTTCCGGACTTGGAAGTGATATCGCTGTTTTTTCATTAATTCTTATTCTTGTAGCTGTTATATCCAAGCTTGCAGGCTGCGGCCTCGGAGCCCTGATCTGCAGGTATGACAGAACCGAGGCTAAGCAGATCGGCATCGGCATGATCAGCAGAGGCGAGGTCGCTCTAATTGTGGCACAGAAGGGGTATGCTGCCGGAATGGTGGATAAGTCCCTTTTCCCTGCAATAGTAATAGTGGTAATTGTAACCACGATGATAACTCCTGTTTTGCTCAAAAGAGCAATGGCCCGAGATTAAAAGGCTGTAATGTGATATAATCAGTGTTCAGATTGAGACAGATATACGAGATAAGTTTGAAATGATGAGGAGAGAAATAATGAGCTTTGTAAAGGTTTACGGAAGCGAGATCTGCAGCGGCTGCAGAGACTATCTCGACTTCAGCAGAATGCATGGAATAAACTGGGATTTCATAGACATCACAGAGAATGTTACCAATTTAAGGGAGTTTCTGTCACTTAGAGACGAATGCTCTGTATTTGATCAGATAAAGAAGGAGGGAAGAATCGGTATTCCTGCCTTTGTCTGCGGTGATACTGTTACACTGAATCTTATGGAGGCTCTTACATATGACGGTTCAATAGTTAAATTCAGAGATATTTATCTCGCAGGAGGCTGCTTCTGGGGAACCGAGAAGGCAATAGGCCTGCTTAAGGGTGTTGCCGACACAGAGGTTGGATATGCGAACGGAACTGTCAGAAATCCAAGCTATGAGCAGGTCTGTTCCGGCAGGACAGGTGCCTGTGAAGCGGTAAAGGTTAAATATAATCCTGAGATTACTCCTCTCGAAACAATCATAGAGGCTCTCTTTATGATGATTGACCCTACTCAGGAGGACGGTCAGGGGGCAGATATAGGCACTCAGTACAGAACAGGCATATACTACACAAGACCTGAGGATGAGGCTGTTGTCAGAGAATGCCTTGACAAAGAGAGAGCAAAACACAGCGAATTCCATGTTGAGATGGGCCCTCTTGAGAATTTCTACAGCGCTGAGGAATACCATCAGGATTATCTCGAGAAGAATCCGATGGG
>CAMFZN010000115.1 GCA_946006945.1 uncultured Clostridia bacterium
TGAACTGCGAACTTGAACATGTCCTCGCTTGCCAGAAGCGCTGACTTTGTTGTCGGACAGCTCAGGTCAAAGTTCATGATTGCTACATTGTTCTCTGATAAATACAGTGATTCTTTCATACTGTTCCTCCTTGTCTGTGAGTTTGTCTGTATATGTTATATAAGCTTTGTCGTCCAGTCTTCGATGTTCCATATATCGGTCACGATATCGCTGTAGAATTCAGGCTCGTGGCATACAAGGATTACAGTTCCCTTGAAGTCCCTTATTGCCTCCTTTAGAACATCCTTTGCTACAGGATCCAGATGGTTGGTAGGCTCGTCGAATACGAGGAGGTTCATCGGCTTCTGCATGAGCTTAGCCATTCTGAACTTCGCATTCTCGCCTCCGGAAAGCACTCTTACCTGACTCTCTATATGCTCGTTGGTAAGGCCGCATTTGGCAAGAGCTCTTCTTGCCTCGCTGTTGGTCAGTGAAGGGAACTCATCCCAGAATTCCTTAAGCGCAGTGTTACTTGATGCATCAGCCTCCTGCTCGAAATATGCAGGCTCAGCATAGTAGTCGAGCTTTACCTCACCATCAAATGCAGGGATGATTCCAAGCATAGTCTTAAGGAGAGTTGACTTGCCGAGTCCGTTAACACCCTTGATTGCAAGTTTCTGTCCTCTTTCGATATGGAAGGTGAGGGGGCTTGTGAGAGGAGAATCATAGCCGATTACCAGATTCTCAGCCTCAATGACGTATTTGCCCGGAGCTCTTGAATACTCAAATCTGAACTCAGGCTTAGGCTTCTCTCTTCCGAGCTCAATGATGTCCATTTTGTCGAGCTTTCGCTGCCTTGACTTGGCCATGTTGGTAGTTGCAACGCGTGCCTTGTTTCTGGCTATGAAATCCTCTAAATCAGCGATTTCCTTCTGCTGCTTCTTATATGCAGCCTCAAGCTGATTCTTCTTGATCTCGTACATTCTCATGAAGTCGTCATAGTTGCCGGTATACCTTGTGAGTACTGAATCCTCAACGTGATATATTACGTTGCATACATTGTTAAGGAATGTGATGTCATGCGACACGAGAATGAAGGCGTTCTCATAATTCTGAAGGAACCTTGTGAGCCATGCAATATGGTTCTCATCGAGATGGTTGGTAGGCTCGTCGAGAATGAGAATCATCGGATTCTCGAGCAAAAGCTTAGTGAGCAGCACCTTCGAGCGCTGTCCTCCCGACAGGTCCGTAACCTCACGGTCGAGACCGATATCTCCCAGCCCAAGGCCGTTGGCAAATTCCTCAATCTTTGCATCGATGGTATAGAAACCGCTGTGCTCGAGAATGTCCTGAATGTCTGCCGCATCCTCCATGAGCTTGGCCATCTCGTCTTCATCTGCCGTCGCCATCCTGTCGTATGCCTCAAGCATCTCCTTCTCAAGCTCATAGAAGTGTGCAAAAGCATCGCGAAGCACCTCTCTGATAGTTTTGCCCGCCTCAAGAGTGGTTCTCTGATCGAGATATCCCGTAGTAATGTGGTTGCACCAGCTTATGTCCCCGGCATCCGGCATGAGATTGCCTGTGATGATGTTCAGAAAGGTTGTTTTGCCCTCACCGTTAGCACCTACAAGGCCTACATGTTCGCCTTTGTTTAGTCTGAAAGACGCGTCCTCAAGAATCTGTCTTCCGCCAAAACCATGAGAAATATTGGATGCGACTAATACGCTCATGAAATATCCTCCTAAAATTATTATTCAAACACATTGTTATATTATATCAGAAAAATATATTGGATTTGATGAATAATAACAAAAAATGACAAAAAAACAAAAATCCGGGAAAATCCCGGATTTCCTCATGTAATGTTTCCCCAAACATTACACTTTCGTTCGATAATCGTGAGTGAGAGGTGTAATTAACGAACAGAACAAAGAAAATACTCTTTATTACGTCCGTAAGTATACAAAAAACTTGATTGTTTTTGAAGTCAGATTATATAATACATCTATAAGAAGTTCTAATATCAGTTTACAGATTGGAGGGGATGTCAAATGGATGATAGAAAGATAGAAGTCCTTCTGACAACAATTCGAGAAGGCAGCTTCAGCAAGGCAGCAGTTGCACTGAACTGCACACAGTCTGCTGTTACGCAGGCAATGAACTCCATAGAATCTGAGCTTGGTTTCAAACTTCTTAAAAGAGGACATAACGGGGTACGACTGACCGAATCAGGTGAAGAGATTTATGTATCTCTGGTAGAAGTATATGAAAGCATGGTCAGGATGAGAAAGAATGCAGAGCGAATTGCAAGCGGCAGAAACATTCCAATAAGAATAGGAGTGTTCTCCAGCATTTCAAACAGTTTTCTTGGAAGGGTGATTTATGAGTATCAGAATCTTCACCCAGAAGCCGGAATTCAGCTTAACATAGGCACAAGAGAGCTTAAGAACTGGCTGGTGAACGGTGAGATTGACATCGCGATAGCAGATATGGATATAAGCAAAACCTTTAACTGGCATAAGCTATTCGATGATCCGTACAGTGCAGTTGTACCGGTTAATTTTGACATCGCATCCAAAGATGTAATCAATCCTGATGAGCTTCTTCAGTATCCGCTGATAAAAGCTTCGTTTAACGATTACAGCAACGTGCTCCAGAACGCTGACCATATGATTGATATCTCCTGTGACGATGATCGAACAGTGCTGAGCTTTGTTTCAAGTGAGCTTGGCGTATCGGCTCTTCCTAATCTCAGCCTTTGGGATGTGCCTGAGAATATAAAGGTAATAGAGCTTGAGCCAAGAATGTTCAGATCGATAGGGTATGCTCTCTCATCAATTCCAAGAAGGGATGTGATTTCTTTCGCCAAGTTCCTTGAGAGGAAAATCAAGGATTATAAGCTTGATGAGCTGTAAATAGAATGCAAATGCAAAAAA
>CAMFZN010000116.1 GCA_946006945.1 uncultured Clostridia bacterium
GCTTGCTTCCAATTGCGCCTGAGTTCTCCTTGACCATGGCATGAAACAGCTTTGTGCCAAGACTGCCCTTTCCGTTTAAGGCTGCAAGCATCCTTGTAAGCTTAGCACCTGCTTGATGCATCCTGCCTTTGTTGGTAGTCATGTTAAATCCATTACTCTCCCAGCCTCTTTCAAGGAAGTTAAGAGTCTTTATCTTTGTGCCGCTCTGCTTCTTTCTTATTGGATATATCTGAATGGCAACACCATAGTTCTTTACATTTGTTCCATGCTTGAAAGTAAGAACAGTTGTTGTTGAATCTACATATTTGAGAGTAAAGCCAAGATAATCCTCGTTAGTAAGCATTGACTCCAGTTCGTATTCAGCCTTACCCTGCTCCTCAACTGTGCTAATGAAATTCTCAATGTCCTCGGCAGGAATAAGGACATCTAACTTGTAATTGTCATTGGTATCTCCAAATCTTTCCATTAGAAGACAAGTATTAGGTCCTATAAAATACCTTATATTATTCTCAGTACACAGTCTGTCTATCTCCTTCAGTATTCCTAATACCTTAGTTTGAAGTTGGTTCATTTCTTATTCCTCTTCTCCGACAATGCGCTCTACTTCTCTCAGAATTAATCCATTATTTGTTTTTTCTTTTGCAATTAAATACTGCTCATGTGCTGCACTCTGATCTCCTTTGAATTCCAAAAGGCAATCTCCATAGCACTTATTGAAAACACCATTTAACGGATACTTATTCATCATATGCTCAAGCTGCTTCATTGCGGCATCATATTCATGTCTCTCTATAAGCTGTTCGCAATAATGCATATTAATAAACTCATGCTCTGGAATAGTCTCCATCAAGTCTTTGGTTGTATCCCAGGCTTCCTGGATCTTTCCGGTATCTCTTGCCGATGGAACTGACCTTATTCTAAGAGCAAGTCCTCTTGCTTCCTTCAGTTTGTCGCTCAGTTCACCATTTGCTTTCTCCCTGACCTCAAGAAGTCGAAGTGCTTTGCCCATTCTGCTTGTCAGCACAAGAACCATAACGACAATGTAAAGAGTCTCATCATCAAGATCTGAATACATTGGTTTCATGTATCGACCAAATCCCTTAAAGTCCTCTCTTCCTACTACCCTTCTCTCGAACTGCTTGTCGTAGAAGTTAGCGAACACATCGCTGAGGAGCTCATAGTTGCCCTTATCAAACTCTTCAAAGATATCAATTCCGGCATCTTTAATGTCCGCTTCAAGAGATAATCTCGCTGCTATTGCGCAGCACTTTGCAGACATATCTCTTTCGTAGCAGCGTTCCTCAGCAGTCTCCAGAAAGAACAGCTTTCTCTTATGTAGAGCTTCTTTTGTGTCAGGTATATCTATGAACTTCAGATAATCCTCCTGAATTGTCTTGTAGCTCACATTGTGACTGAATATTGCATCATGTCCCTCCTGCTCATCATGAGGCGGAATATACATCCAGTCGTCGCCGTAATGCTGAACAAGGTAGTCAGCTGCTCTATCAGGAACTCTGCACATTACTCCCTCGAATTCTTCCCATCTAGAAGATCCGAACATATCCTTATCAAAGAGGAATGTTGTACCGCCCCATCTCAGAACATAGTAATCACACTCCTCCTCTTTATAGCTGAACATCTCTTCTTCGAGTTCTGAAAGTACAGCATCCTTTCCTTCTATCTCTATCCGCTTCATGTACTCTACATACTCGTCCTTGTTATATCCCATTCTGTAGCTGTACATCGCATGCTGATTCAGAATATCAGAATAAAGCATCAGCTTCTTTGTATAGTTATAGTAGCTTTCCTCTTTGTCAGGAATTGGATCTAGAACGAATATGTCAATTACATATCCCGCCATTCCATCACCTAATACCTGGTTGTTATGAATCGCCGCGGACGATGAGTCTGCGTATCTCGCAAACATGTTAGGATAGTCTCTATCGAAATCAGGACCCACAAGACATCTGTTTTCTTTCTTCTCCTTCTCGAAGGCAATCTTGAACTTCTCGTACTCTCCCCTTGTCATCTTGATATCCATATCATCATCCCATGGAATAAAACCCTTATGTCTTAGGGCTCCAATAAGAGTTCCTCCAGCCAGATAATATACAATATCGTGCTTTACACATATTTCGTGGATCTCGTACATTAACTCAAATAGTTTTTCCTGTTCAGGTCTCATATTCTCTTCCTCTCATCTTCAATGGGCACTACAAATCAATCTCTTCGAGAATCTCCGAAATCTTTATGGATTCTTCCTTAAAGAGTCCCATTGACTTGTATCTCTCATTCTTTATCATGTTAGCCAGAGATCTTAGCAGGAACTTGAAGCCGTTACCCTCGAAGTTCATGTTGAAGATCTGCTTCTCATCCTTGTCAACATACTCAAGCTCGAAGTAATCTGACTTCCACCATCTGTCTGACAGTCTGATGGTAGCCTTTGTACCAATTATCTCCATTTTGTTCTCTACTCTGATCGTGTTGCCGACCTTGACATAGGCTTCGCCTCTCGGATATACGAACATGGCAGAACCGAACTCAATGACACCGTCTTCTCCTCTTACAATGTTCTTTGAGAAGTTCTTGTAATCCATTCCCATAATCTTCACCATTGGCGTCAGTACGAGATGAAGCAGTCCGTCGAACAGGTCCTTAACGTTCTTGTCATTCTTCGATACCGAGCAGTTGAAGCTTACAACATCTCCAATCAGACCTCCGTGGCACATCCACATGAGCTGATTGAACACATTGATATGCACCATCTTTACGTTATCCATCAGGATGAGCTTCTTCTCCTCAGCAATCCTGAAAAGCTCCTCCTGAAGCTTCTTCTTGGTTGTGAAAGGCGGATCGCAGATTACATGCTTGCCCGCATTCAAAGCCTCGCG
>CAMFZN010000117.1 GCA_946006945.1 uncultured Clostridia bacterium
TTTTTGTGAGTTTTTATTTAAAATCATCCCTGATAAGCTCGTTCCACGACTGGTCGCGTGCGATTGCCCTCTTGAAGCAGCTTACGAAGTCCTTGAAGAGCGGCTTGTCATTGTTCTCCGGTTTGATTACGATGCCGAGGTCGCGGTGAGGCGAACCAACAACCGGAAGGATTTCCGGCATCATGTCTTCTCTTATGGTTCTCATCGGACACATCTCAACTTCCAGAAGAGACATGAGGGTGCAGGCTCTTCCCTTGGAGATACCTCTTATTATGGAGAGGTTGCCGACCTTATCATAGAGAGTCTGCACATTCACCTTGTTCTGGGTGAGCATGGCCGGAACTGTTCTCTCTCTTCCGAAGTCCGGAACATAGAACTTCCTTCCCTCGAAGAACTCAAGCGGGCATGGGTTCGGTGCCCCGGTGCCGCGAGGAAAAATCGCACGGTAAGGGTCGTCGAGAAGATGTATCCAGGTATTGCCCTGAATTGCCCAGTCAAGCTCAGTTATTCCGATATCTACCGTTCCGTTCTCTACCCATTCATTAATCTCAAACGGATCTCCGTCTATAATATCGAAATTGACTTGCGGGTGTTCCATGTTAAAAAGTTCTACAGCATCCGAGAACCACCTCGAGGTCACAGTATCTACCGCAGCTACATGGATGGTGTCTCCCATGTTGCTCTTCTGCGCATCAATTACGCCCTCGAATGACTTGTAGGCATTTACCACTCTCTTAAGCTCTGAGATTACGGCTTTGCCGGGAACTGTAAGTCTTACTCCGTTGAAGGATCTCTCAAGGAGTGTAACCCCGAGCTCCTCCTCTATCTGTCTTATAATATACGAAATTCCTGCCTGGGAATAGCCCAGCTTGTCTGCAGCTTTGTTGATGCTTCCGGCGTCCACAACGGACAGGAAAACCTTCAGCTTGTTGACGTCCATGGTCGCTCCTTTTGCACTAATAAGGTTGATTTGTGTCTTTACACAAGGGGGTATAAAGACCTTCTATAACCTATTATATTTACCCGTTTCTGATTAGTCAATTTATTAACTATAATTAAAGAGGTGAAAAGATATTCAGCGAACATGTAGGTTGGTATGACACCTTACACAGAAACAGGAGGGATCTAATGGCTAGAGTTGAAATCGTAAAAGAGCTGTGCAAGAGCTGCGGCTATTGCGTAAAGTTCTGCCCTAAGAACGTGCTTGCCATCGGCAAGACTGTTAACTCAAAGGGATATGAAGTTGTTGAATCTGTAAATGATGATTGTGTAGCTTGCTGTTCATGTGCACGTATGTGCCCTGCAGGCGCAATCAATGTGTATAAGTAGAAGGGAGGAAGTTATGGCAGAGAGAGTACTTATGAAGGGCTGCGAAGCTATCGCTGAGGCTGCTGTAAGAGCAGGCTGCAGATTCTTTGCAGGATACCCTATCACACCTCAGAACGAGATTCCTGAGTATATGGCAAGAAGACTTCCTGAGGTTGATGGACAGTTCGTTCAGGCTGAGTCTGAGGTAGCTGCTATCAACATGGTATACGGAAACGGAGCAGGCGGAGTAAGAGCTATGACTTCTTCATCAAGCTGCGGTATCGCGCTTAAGAGTGAGGGAGTTTCATACTGCGCTATGGCTAGAATTCCTATGGTGTATGTAAACGTTTCAAGAGGAGGCCCTGGAGTAGGAACAATCCAGCCTGCACAGCAGGATTACCTCCAGGCTACAAAGGCTTCAGGAAACGGTGGATTTAGAATGAGAGTATTTGCCCCTGCAACAGTTCAGGAGGCAGTTGATATGACTTATGCAGCATTTGATTATGCTGATAAGGAGAGAAACCCTGTTCTCATCCTTGCTGACGGAGTTATCGGTTCAATCCTTGAGCCTGTTGTACTTCCTGAGCAGAAGAGTGAGGAAGAGGTTGCTGCAATCAAGCATTCTAAGGATGAGTGGGCTGCAGTTGGACATGAGCTCGGCAAGAGAGCATGGATCAACCCAGGCGGCTGGGACAACATTCTTTATGAGAACTGCAACAAGGAAGCTGATGCTATGTACAAGGCATGGGCAGATGAGGCTGAGGCTGAGCTGTACATGGTTGAGGATGCAGAGGTTGTACTTACTGCATACGGTATCTCAGCTAGAATTGCCAAGTCAGCTGTTGATGCACTCAGAGCAGAGGGCATCAAGGCAGGTCTTGTAAGAGCTAAGACTGTATTCCCATTCCCATATCAGGCTTATGACAAGATTAACTATGATATCTGCAAGGGTATCGTTGACATCGAGATGAGTATTCCTGCTCAGTTCGTAGAGGATGTACAGGTTGCCGTTAACGGAAGAGCACCTATCACAACTTGCCTCAGATCAGCAGGTAACATGCTCAGCAAGGGCGCTATCATCGAAGCTGCAAAGGAAATCGTAAAGTAAGAGGAGGTACAGGAAATGGCAGACGAGAAATTGATTTATACTAAAACAAAAACTATCAAGCCTGGTAAGTCCTCCGGATTCTGCCCAGGATGCATGCATGACACTATCATCAAGCTCATCGGAGAGGTTCTCGAGGAGCTCGGTATTGAGGATAAGACTGTCTCCTGCACAGGTGTAGGCTGCTGCGGACTTTTCATGGAGTACATTGATTACGACTACATTCAGTGTGCACACGG
>CAMFZN010000118.1 GCA_946006945.1 uncultured Clostridia bacterium
CGAGCTGCGAAGCTGACCTGCCGGCTGATCTTACTCTTGCGACAGTCACGGTCTTCCTGCCCGACTTTCTGATGTTCCAGGATTTTCTTACCTCGATGTCCTTAATGCTTTTCGAAAGACGGCTTCTTACCTCGCTGCCGCTCAGGGCATTGGTATCCTTGAAGATAACCAGAGCCTCATGCGACTTTGCCCTAAGATCCTCCTTCACGATATTACTCTTGTTCTCTATTACAGGAGTGCTCTTCGCATAAGCAGCCTGCACCTCTGTCGCAAACGCACCTGCAGCAGCTATTACGGCTGCAAGCAGAATTGATGTAATCCTTCTACCTTTCATGTTATACCTGCATGATTTCTTGCAAAACCACTTACCTTTCTGCTTCAAATCACTGACCGAAAATATTCGGCTCGCACCTATCTGAACAATACACCATTTGCGGCATGCTGTTCAACTGTCTTTTTGCGAAGGATTCGGTTTTGCATGAATCCGGATTCCATCTATCCTGCGTAGTATTTCTTGTCATCCTCAGGCGTTCTTCTCATGTTGTATGAACCATATCTTCCTCTGAGGTCGAACACAACGCCCATGATGTTCAGCATGTCGGTTGCGGTTCTTAGTGCAAAACACGCATTAAATCTGAAGTCCCTGGACGATGCCAGGTTCCAGATCATCATCGTTCCGAAGAAATACACCCATCCGACGCTTCCGGCCGCTAGCAAAAAAGCAGTATCCTTCGCCCCGCAGGCTATCATCATG
Source organism: uncultured Clostridia bacterium (assembly GCA_946006945.1). Classification (GTDB taxonomy): domain Bacteria; phylum Bacillota; class Clostridia; order Peptostreptococcales; family Anaerovoracaceae; genus Crickella. Next base: position 755 of record CAMFZN010000118.1, read on the forward strand.
ACCGCAAGTCCTGCTGCAGTCATCACCGCCGACTCCGCAAGGGAAACCCAAAGCGGTCCTGCGCTTATTCTTCTCTCCATAGATGCTCCGATAAGAACACCTGCAAGACATATAAGAATGATTATTCCGGCTGCGATTGCCGTTGGGTGCACTCTATCTGCCTCATCAACATATGAGGTCAGCGCAAACTGGTTAAACATATCGCCGAGTCCGATTAGGCCCTGTATCATAAGCGGCTGAAATACTGCAGCGATTACCGATAATGCACAGAACTTTCTTCCGTTCCTGAGTCCCTTGGACAGGATGAAAACAGCTATCGACGGGATTAAAGATGCAAGAGCAAAAACCGATCTCGTTTGTACTATCGCCCCGTAAATCGCCTTTATCGACGAGTTGTCAACAGGTTTCGAACTCATCAGTGTCTGAGAAAGAATAACCACTGCAATGCTTATGATTATTCCAGCGAAATACACTCCTATTGCCACCCGTCTGAATGCTGCATCATCCACAGCCTCCTCGTATGTGTCGTTAACAAGAATATGCTGCAGAATATCCCGGCATTCTTCGCTATCTTCATCGAAAGAAATCTCGTTAATCGAATCAAATCCTACATGTCTTTCTATTGCATCTTTGCATACTGCTGCTATTTCGTTCAGGCTCTGCTTCTCCCTCTCGATTTCCTCCAGTCTGTTCTGTAGACAATTCTCGAGAGTCTGCCGTTCCTCAAGCACCTCTCTTATCTCGGCAACAGGTATGCCCAGAATTCTCAGCTTCTTTATGTTCAGGAGCCTCTCCACGTCGTCTTTGCTGTAATCTCTGTAGTTATTCTCAAGACGAACCGGAATGATGAGTCCTTCCTCCTCATAGAACCGTATGTTGCTCTGACTGAGCCCGGTGCTCCTTTCGACGTCTTTAATCTTCATAATCTATCGCTCCTTTCGTTTAAGGCTGCCCATAGATTAAACCCTCAGGGAACCTTAAGGTCAAGCAAAACCCGAAAGATTTCACAAAAGGTGCCAGAAATGTGAAAACGCACTTTTTGTTATCAGGTGGTGTCCGCTTTTTGGCGGAATCCCGGTCTGCTGTGTCCGCCGCAGGCGGATACCAGGCAAAATGCCGTTCTGATCCGTCTCTCCTTCACCGCTTCTTCCCACACAAAAATCCCGCCATCTTACGATAGCGGGATCTGTTAATTATTCTTTGCGCTTCCCTTTAGGTACGTGAGTACCGAACGCTGCGACAGCAACGACGCTTGGGGGAAAAAGAACGAGTATTACTCGATGATCTCAGTTACTACACCTGAACCTACTGTTCTTCCGCCCTCTCTGATAGCGAATCTGAGTCCCTCTTCGATTGCGATTGGTGTGATGAGCTCGATGTTCATTACTACGTTATCTCCAGGCATGCACATCTCTGTTCCCTCTGGAAGCTGAAGATCGCCTGTTACGTCTGTTGTTCTGAAGTAGAACTGTGGTCTGTATCCGTTGAAGAATGGTGTGTGTCTTCCACCCTCCTCCTTCTTCAGTACGTATACCTGGCCCTTGAACTTTGTGTGTGGGTGGATTGTACCTGGCTTTGCAAGTACCTGTCCTCTCTCGATCTCTGTTCTCTGTACTCCTCTGAGAAGTGCTCCGATGTTGTCTCCGGTCTCTGCCTGGTCGAGTGTCTTCTTGAACATCTCTACTCCTGTGCAGACTACCTTTCTCTTCTCATCTGTAAGTCCTACGATTTCTACCTCGTCGCCTACCTTGAGCATTCCTCTCTCTACTCTTCCTGTTGCTACTGTTCCTCTTCCTGTGATTGAGAATACGTCCTCTA
>CAMFZN010000119.1 GCA_946006945.1 uncultured Clostridia bacterium
TGATTCTTTCTCGCAGGCTGAACCTGCTGTAGTAGATGCCGTATTTGTCGAAAACACTAATTGAGCCGGCAATCTGGCCGGCTCACTATAATATTGTAGAACTGAACACCAATATGGTAAAATAATCATTATGGAACAGAAATATATTTATGTAGTTTTGTCAAAAACACCGTCGAAGTTTGCCAAGATGATAAGGGCCTTTGGCGGAATGACCTACAATCACGCATCAATTGCATTTGATAAGGATCTGAAGGAGATGTGGGCTTTTGCACGAAAGATGAACAATCTCCCGATAGATGCCGGAGTCGTGAGAGAATACCCGGAGAGATTTACTCTGAAGAAGGAGGACAATGTTCCAATCAGGGTATACGGTATTCCGGTAAGCGGCTGTCAGTATGATATGATTAAGAAGAGAGTTCTGGAGGTCCATAACGACGAGGATTACCACTACAACTTCTTTAGTATGCTCTTCTATCCTTTTGCAGGGGGCTTTCCTACAGATAAGGCATACACGTGCAGCGAATTTGTGGCGACACTGCTTAATGATTATACGGACATTCAGATGCGTAAGCCATGCTCGTCATATGTGCCGGAGGAGCTTCACGGCTTCCTTGAACCTTACATGATGTATGAGGGCAATCTGCTGAATTACAGGGATTTTGAGCCGGTTGATTCGGGCTTCTTTGATGAAATCAGCCCTCTTAGAGTTGCAGGTACAACAGTGACGATACTTGCTGTCCTGGCGCTCAGAAGCGCAACGAGAGCAAGAAGAGATTTTCGTGAAAAGGTAAAGAATGAATACATCAATCATGAGCATTAAGGATATGAATCAAACAGGAGAGGTTCTGTCAGAGGCGGAGGATCAAGTGCTTCTGGAGCTTGATTCTGAAGCAGGGGAAGATACATCTTCCATTAACGAGCACGGACATGTAAATGCCGGCGGGACGCATGCTCACGGCCAGCATTCTCATACACATTCACCTGAGGCCAAGAAGAAGCAGCTTAACAGGCTTGCTAGAGCTATCGGACATCTTAGGTCGATACAGGGCATGATTGAGCGGGATGAGGACTGTGCAGATGTAATTGTGCAGCTCTCCGCGGTAAGATCAGCAATTAATAATCTCGGCAAGGTGATAATAGACGAGCATCTGACTCACTGCATATATCACGCCATAGAAGAGGGTGATGAGACCAGCGTCAGAGAGTTTCAGGAGGCAATAAGAAAGTTTCTATAGTGGAAATAGAGAAAAGAGAGGACGCCTCTCTTTTTGCTTGGTCATATTGAAATACTCAATTTGATACTGTCGGCTCTCCATGTTAACCTACTTGAAGATGACTTGAATTAGGAGGAATACCAATATGAAGAAGTTTTTGGTGCTTGCACTTGTTTCGATAATGTCACTTATGGCTCTATGCTCATGCGGCTCGGGAAGTGACGGAGATTCAGAGGCGGCAGCTGAGAATTCAGCAAAGGCAATTACAGTAGATAAGGACAGCAATTCTGTTACAATCGACTGCACAGTGGCAAGCAGTGATGATAATAAGCACTGGTTCATCGTTAATAAGGACGGTTCAATGGCTAAGAATACTGTTCTCGTTACAGACGTTTCAACTGATGATTTCTACAACGCTCTTGCGGAGATTGCAGGTGAGAAGGTATGGAATGATACTGATACAACCTTCGAGAGCAATCAGTCAATCAATGACCTCCTCGCAGAGGGAATCGGACATGACGATTTCGCAAAGTTCGATGTAACAGTATCATGGGACGGCAACACATATGCACTCGATGAGGTTATTACCAATGCTTCCTTCGAGGGCAAGGAATATGACGGCAATTATGACATCGCTTTTGCAGGTAATCTTGATAATCAGCACAAGGAGAAGACCGGCTGCATCACATGCTTCGGTGGATGCTACATGGGAATCACTTCCGGATACGATACTCCAATGATGATCGAGTACACTCCTAAGAATCTCCCAGATGATGCTGAGACCATAGTAAAGGTTACTTACACACTAAAGTAATAACAGAATCAGCATTGATGAAAGCGCAATTTGTTTAATAGCGTTAATTTAATAACTTTAATTGACTAATTATTTGGCAAATCTTACAATAATGTTATCTGAAACAAAACGTAACACTTGAGTTGAAGATCTGCCATTACATCACAATGACTGCATACCATTTATGTTATGCCGTCAGCCTTTTAGACAAATATTAAAGGTAGTGTCTTCTTTGTTTTCAGAGAAGACACTATTTTTTTCACACATAGGAGGAGCAAAATGAACGAGAACAGAATTGCAATTATCGGTATCATAATTGAACGAAATGATGCTGTAGAGGGGGTCAACAGAATTCTTCATGAGTATAACTCTTATATTGTAGGAAGAATGGGAATCCCATGCAGAGACAGAGGCATCAATGTAATCAGCGTTGCTCTCGATGCGCCGCAGGGTGTTATTAACTGCATTGCAGGAAAGCTTGGAAGACTTGACGGCGTAAGCAGCAAGGC